>VYDB01000089.1:22533-31555 GCA_009843635.1 Gammaproteobacteria bacterium | reverse complement strand
TGCCGGTGGCCTCGATGGCGGCGGCGTCGCCGGCGAAGCCCGCGTTGGCCGGCGAGGAGAGCCGCAGCTTCACCGTCTCGTTGCGCTCGTCGAGGGTGTCGCCGTTGACGGCCACCTCGACGGTCTTGCTCGTGTCGCCCGCCGCGAAGTTGAGCGTGCCGGCGGTGATCGCCGCGTAGTCGGTGGCGGAGGTCGCGCTGCCGGTGCCGGCGTCGGCGTAGGCCACGGTCACCGTCTTGCCGCTCGCGGGCGACAGGGTGACGGTGAACGTCAAGGCCGCCGTGCCGCTGTCGCCCTCGGCGACGCTCGGCGCGTCCACGGACAGCGTCGGCTCGCCGTCGTCGTCGGTGACGTCGACCGTCACGGACGACGCCGTCACGCCGTCGTAGTCCGTGCCTGTAGCCCTGACCGTGTGCGTGATCATCGTCGAGCGCGAGTCGCCCGCGTTGTCGGCGGCGTCGGCGACGGCGGTGACGGTCACGGTCTGCGCGTCCCAGTCGGACGGGGTGAACTTGAGGCTGGCGCTGCCGACGGTCGCGATGCCCGTGTCGCCGCTCGCGACGCTGACGGTCACCGTGCCGGTCGGCTCGCTGTCCAGCGCCACCGTGTAGGCGCCCTTGTGCTCCTCGTCGTTCGTGTCGGTGTCGTCCGCCTCCGCGAGGGTCAGCGACGCCGGCGTGACCGTCACGCCGCGCGTGTCGTCGTCGCTGATGGCGAAGGCCGCCATGCCCGAACCGCTCGCGCCCCCGCCGAGGTTGGCGCCCGAGTTTGCGCCGAGGGTGCCGAGGCCGATGCTGACGGTTTCGGAAGCGCCCTCGTCGATGGCATCGGTAATGGCGGTCAGCGTCACGGTGGCGCTGCTGGCGGCGCTGGCCCCACCGGAGAAGGTAATCGTCGGTGGATTGGTCGCGAGGTCCGTACTCGCCAGGTTCGAGTAGCCCACACCGGTGGGTGTCGTGCTTGGCGCGGCGAGCGTGTAGTCCGCGCCGAAGGTTGTCGCGCCTGCGAAGTCAAGCGGCACGTCGAGGGTTTCGTCGCCCTCAAGCGCACGTCCGAGCGTGACGGTGACGACCTTCGTGCCCCCGTTCTCGACGATGTCGCCGGACGGCGCCGACAGCGTCACGCCGGTCGCATCGTCGTCGGTGATCGTGCCCTCGCCCGTGCTGGCGCCCTCGGCGGTCGAGGCCGTCGCGTTGGTCGGCGTGCCCAGCGTGACGGTCACGGTTTCGTCGGGTTCGTCGAGCGTGTCGCCCTTGACTTTGACGGTGATCGTGCCTTTCGTGCTTCCCGCCGCGATGGTGAGCGTCGTGGCCGATGGCGTCTCGTAGTCCGCGCCGCCGGTGGCGGAACCGCCCAAGGCGTAGGGCACGGTCACATCCCGGCCGCTCACGGCGGACAGGCTCAGGGTGAATCTCATGTCGGCGGTGGTGTTGGGATCGTTGCCTTCGGTCACGGCGGTGGCGTCGGCTACCGACACCGTCGGCGGGTCGTCGTCGTCGGTGATCTTGAGCGTGGCGCCGGTCACCGTGACGGTCGCGTCACTCAGCGAGCCACCGACCGAGACCGTCTCGTCGTCCTCGTCGAGACGGTCGTTGGTGGGGGTCAGGTCGAAGTCGGCCTGTCCATTGCTCTGCCCGGCGGAGATTGTGAGGGTGAAGTCGGCGACGGTGGTGTAGTCGGTGCCCTCGACCGCCGCGTCGCCAGACGCGCCGACGCTGACGGTGACATCCGTGTCCTCGGCGAAGGTGGTCGCGCCGTCAAGGCTGGCGGTGACGCGCACGGTCTTCTTGCCGCCGTCCTCGGCAATAGCGTCCTGCACGCCGTCGGTGCCCGTGTCGGCGTCGAGCGTCAGCGTGAGGGACATCGGCGCATCGTCGTCGTCGTTGATCGTGCCTGTGGCGGCGTCGTCGGTGATGGTCGGCGCGCCGCCGGGATCGCCTTCGGCCTTGACCGCGTTGCTGAGCTCGAGCTCGAACGTCTCGTTTGGTTCGTCGAGGTTGTCCTCGGTGGTGGCAACAGTGACAGTCTTGTCGGTATCGCCGGCGGCGAAGATGAGCGTCTCGGCCGCCGGCGTGTGCGTGAAGTCGTCCGTCGAGGCTGCGCCTGCGCCCGTTGCGAGGGCGGTCGCCCAGTCCACAGAGACGGCGTTGCCGGCCGCGCCGGCGCGGGTCACGGTGAAGGTCACGGCATCGCCCTCGTCGGCATCGGCGTCGGCCACCGAGAAGCTTGGCGTGTCGTCGTCGTCCTTGATGGTGAGGGTCGCGTCGTCCGGGTTGGCGACGCCGTGTCCGCCAGCGGCGGTTGCGGTCACCGCGACGGTGGCGTTGGGGGCATCGAGGGTGTTGTCGGCGGCGGTGACGGTGACCGTGCCGGTGCTTGTCTTCGCACCGGCGGCAATGGTGAGCACGGCGTTCTGGCTCAGCGTGGCGGGGGCGTCCGACGGCAGGCTGACAGTGATAGTGGTCTCGGCGCTCGAGGCGCGGTCGAGGCTGGCGGTGACGGTGCTGACTTTGCTCGCGCCGCTCTCGTCGATGGTGGCCGGATCGAGCGTGAGGGTCGCGACCGGCAGGGCTTCGTCGTCGCTGAGCGTGATCGCGGCGGGCGTCACCGTGAAGCCCTCCCGCGCGCCGAGAACGCTGATGGTCTCGTCGGTCTCGTGAAAAGCGTCGTCGGTGGGCGTGAGGGTGAAGGTGGCGCTGCCGCTGGCAATAAAGCTCTCGATCCTGATTGGGAAATCGTTCACGGAGGCGTAATCAAGACCCTTGCGGGCGCTGTCTGAAGCCTGACCGACGGAAATCTGGAAGGTTCGGTCCACAGTGAAGACGGCACCGTTCGTGAACGTCGCCGTCACCGTCACCTGCTTGGCGCCGCCGTCCTCGTCGATGCCGGTCTGGATGCCTGGTCGCGGGTCTGTGTCAACCGAAAGCTCGACGCCGGTCGCGGGCAGATCCTTATCCGTGATCCGAACCGACACCTTGCTGTCGGGAACCGTATCGTAGTCGGTTCCGGTCTGCCTCATTTGCAGACGGATTTCTCCGCCCCTCGATTCGCCGTCGTCGATTCTGTCGGGGTCTGAGTACGTCAAGGTGACCCATTGGGTCTTGTGCCAGTCCGATGGCGTGAAGCGGAGGTCGTAGGTGCTCAGTTCAACGTGCCGCCCGTCGCGAGCGGCTACGCGAAACCCAACGGCGATTTCGACATCGCCCGTGGGCTCGGTTCGCAGGCGGACTCCGAAGGCGGCCTGATTCTCCTTGATATCCGTGTCCGGGTTGTCGCGTTCCGCGACCGTCAGCTGCGTGGGGCTGACATGGAGCCCGCGCGTATCGTCGTCGGCGATGAAGACCGCCGTGGAGGCCGTCGCCCCGTTGTACGCGCCGATCACCGACACGCGCTCGCGCATCCCCTCGTCGATCTGATCGTCGATGGGCGTGAGCGTGAACTCGGCGCTGCCCTTGCTCGACCCGGATGCGATAGGCACGGTGAACTTCGCGACCGGCTTGTAGTCGGCGCCGCTCTTGGCGGCATCGGTCGCCGAACCGACGGTGACATCGACGGACACGTTGCTCGTTGCCGGCCCGGCGAGCAGCGCCGCCTCGACCGTGAACGTCGCCGCGCCGAGATTCTCCTGGGCGGAATCCGTCCCCACGATGCGCATCGAGAGCGGCGCCTGGACGTCGGCAATAGTGCCGAGGCCTTCGGCATCGGCGATCATCACCGAAGCGCCGCTCAGAGTCACCGTGAAGCTTTCTTCACCTTCGACGGCACCATCCGTCTGCGTCTGCACATCGAAGGTCACGCTGGTCTGCCCTGCTGGGATGGTCAACGCCTCGGTCTTGTGGGTGTAGTCGCCTGGCGCGGTCGCCGTTCCGTCCGATGTCGTCGCCGTGAACGTCACGTCGCTGCCGTGGACAGTGTCGAGGCTGACGGTGAAAGTCGCCGCGCCGCCCTCCGTTGCCGTCGCATCGCCGATCGACAACTCGCTGTCGTCGTTCTCGATCGTGCCGGTGACGAACTCCTGCCTCGCGCCGTCCGGCAGTTCCGCGCCCGCGGGCGAGAACAGCCGCAGCACCAGGGTTTCGTCCATTTCGGCGGCGGTGTCGCCAAGCACGTTCACGGTCACCGTCTGCTCGGTTTCCCCGGCCGCGAAAGTCAGGGTGCCGGCGGACAGGGCCTCGTAGTCCGTGCCCGGCTGCGCCGAGCCGGAGCGCGTGTCCTCGTATTGCACGCTCGCCTCGACGCCGCTGGCCTTGGACAGGGTGACGGTGAACGTCAGTGGGCTGGCGCCGCTGTTCCCCTCGGCAACCGACGGCGCATCGACCGAGATCGTTGGCGGGGCGATGATGGTGCCGGTGGCCGTGCCGTCGGTGATCGTCGGTGCGCCGCCCGGGTCGTCGGCCGCCTTGGCCGGGTTGCTGAGCCGGACTTCGAAGGTCTCGTCGGACTCGTAGAGGTTATCTTCAGTGATGGCGACGGTGATGGTCTTCTCTGTCTCGTCCGCCGCGAACGACAGGGTTTGGGCTTCCGGCGTGTGGGTGAAGTCGTCCGCCGAGGCCGCGCCTGCGCCTGTCGTGAGCGCGGTGGCCCAGTCCACCGAGACGGCGTTGGCCGATGCGCCCGCGCGGGTGACGGTGAAGGTCATGTCGTCGCCCTCGGTGGCGCTCGCGTCCGCCACCGAGAAGCTCGGGGTGTCGTCGTCGTCTAAGATGCCGGCGTCGATGAAGTGGCTATAAACTACTTTGCCGTCAACTTCGATCCCGAAATCGCCCGACGTGTCGAACAGCTCGAACTGAAAGTGCTCCTCGTCGGGTTCGTCGAACTCGTCCTGCGTACTCCGCACCGAGGGGAAGTAGCGGCGACCTTCGGAATCCGGCGCGTAGATGCCGCTCGTTTCCCCCTTGAAATCGGCACTCTCGGCCACGGGGTCGCTCGGATCGGATGCCTTGAAAACGACGCGCCAGTGCAGCGTCTGGAGTTCTTTGGGCCACTTCCCCCCGCCCGCTTTGGGCCTGCTTTCGTAGTTCAATCCGACGGCTTGCCTTTCTCCCTCGTCCTTTGTGCCGCCGAACGGATACCCAAGAATCTTAAACACCCCGTAGAGGACATCGGTGACGGTCACCGTTACATCCTCGGTGTCGGTGGTGCCGTCCTCGTCGGTCGCCCGCAACGTCACTTCGTAGACGTTGTTCTTACCCTGGTCCGCGGGCGCCTCGAAGTCCTGCGCCGGCAGCGTGAGCGTTCCGGTGTCAGCGTCGACATCAAAGAGGGCCGCGTCGGCGCCCTCGATCGTCCAGCCGACCTCGCCGACCGGCATGCCGGTCACGGACGGCGTCGGCCCCGACCAAGCCGTATTCTCCTCGACCGACGCGGAGGGAATATCGCTGACTTCCAGCGTGGCTTCGTCATCGTCGATGATCGTGATCGCCGCCGCGTCGCCGATGCGGAAGTCCGCCGGCGTGATCGACTTGATCCGCACCTCAAACTGCTCGTCAGGCTCATCCTCCGTGTCGTCGGTGGTCGCCGCTCGAATCGTGGCGGACCTTCGGCCAGCCGCGATCGTCAAAGAGCGGTCGGCGACGGCCGGAAAGTCCGCGGGCGATTCGGCGGTGTCCGACACCGTTTCCCAAATCACGGTCGCGTCCTCATTGATCGCATCCGACAGTAGCAGCGCGACCTGCGCCTCGCCGCCCTCCGCCACCGAGGCGTCCGACAGGCTGACGTCGCCGCGGTCGTCGTCGAGGATCGTCTCCAGGATTTCCTCGCCGCCGTGCGCGGGCAACTGCAGTCCCACTGAGGGCGAGTGGAAGGTCAAGGTGAACGTCTCGTCGTCCTCGAGCGCATCGTCCTCCGTGGTGATGACCTCAATCGTTGCGATGGATGCGTCGGGCGAGGACGGCGGGTTGAGAGTGAGCGTCGTGTCGGCGTGGGCGGTGTAGTCCTGCCCCGCCGCGGCGGTGCCGTCGCTGGTCTTGTAGTTGATCGTCGCGGACTCGCCCGCTGGGAGCGAGGGATCGGTGTATAGATCAAAGACGACCTTCTCGCCTTCCCAGAGCGGGCCTTCGCTGCGCTCCACCCGCAGCCGCCGACTGTCATCGTCGATGATCGTGAACTCCTGCACCACCCAATCTGTCAAGACGCCATCGGCAAAAGTCCCGGGGACATGGAGCATGAAGGTCTCGTCGCCCTCCGTGCGGTCGTCCTGAACGGTGTAGATGGTGAACCTCGCTTCGAGGTCGTCAGGGTTGAAGTACAACCACTGCCAGTCAAAGTTATCCAGGTCAGATTGCTGCATGCACTGGTTGAGAAAGGTAAACCGGCCGTTGAGATGAACATCGTCGTCCCGCGCAGATTGACTCGACGGGAACGAGGGCGTTGCCATGCCAGCCTTGACGGCGACGAGCGGCAGGCACGGCCGGGCCTCGTGCGTGGCTGAGCCTGAATGCGTCCGGCTGCGCCTGACCGTCACGACCAGGCTCTCGCCCTCGGGGATTTCGGTGCTTTCGTTCGTTATCCAGAATTCGATGCGGTCGTCGTCGAGAATCTTGCCGATGCCAGTGCCGTCCGCGATCGTCGCGCCGACGGCGTTCTCCAGGATCACTTCGAGCGTCTCGTCGAGCTCGGATGTACTATCGTCGTGCACTTGCACAGTGATCTCTTTTTCCTGTTCGCCGACGGCGAAGGACAGCGTCGTCGCCGCGACCGGCGTGTAATCGTCAAGCCCATCAATCCGCCGGCCACCTGTGTTTGCGGCAAGGCAAGGATTGCTGGGACCTCCGCAATCGGCTCCACTGAAGGGGTTGGGCGGCGCCTTCCAATCCACGCTGACCGGCGCCTTCGCCGGCAATGACAGGCGCACCGTGAATGTCATGTCGCCGTCCCCGTCCTCCTCGGCCTCGGCGTCAGAGACCGACAGCGTCTGCACCAACCCGCCGTCGTTGTCGAGGATGGCGCCGGTGGCCTTGCCCATCGCGAGCGTTGCCTCGGGCGTTCGCAGCAGCACCACCTGGAACTCTTCGGTTTCCTCGCCGTAGGCATCGTCGGTGGTGACGACGGAAATATCGGCGTGCAGGTCGCCGGGCGCGATCGTGAACGCGCCGCTCGCGGCCACGTAGTCCTCGCCCGCAGTGGCGCTGCCGTCCTCGGTGTGCCAGTGGCCAGCGACGGTCTTCTCCGAGGCGGCGGACAGGCTGATGCGGAACTGCGCCGCTGCGCCCTCGGTAACGCTGACGTTGGCGATGCTGATCTGCGGGCGCGCGTCATCGTCGCGGATAACGCCGGTCGCACGCATCCTCGCTTCCTGCGCCGTGCCGGAGATTTTCACAAGTACGACATCGAGCGTCTGATCCGGCTCGTCGGTCGCGTCCTGCAGCGTGGTCACCGAGAGGGTCGCGGTTTTTTCGCCGGCGGGGATGGTGAGCGCTCCGTTCGTCACCGCGGTGTAGTCCTGGCCCGCGGTCGCGGTGCCGTCCTCGGTCGTCCAGGTCAGGACGACGTCATCGACGGCGGGCGCGCCCAGGTCGACGGTGAACGTCATCGCCTGACCCTCGGTTGTCTCCGGGGCGTCGCGGATCAGAATGGCAGCATCTTCGTGGATGGTGGTGAAGACACTTTGGTCCTTGTCGAAGTCGACCAAAACACCGCCAATATGGGCGCTAAAGATGCGGATGCCGAGCGCTTCGGTGCCTTCGTTTGCGATAGTTGCGCGGGTGGTCAGCGAGATCCCTGCCCTTACCTTGCCAGCGGGGATGGTTACTCGTCCGTTCCAAGGACTGAAGTCACTGCCGGGGCTCGCGGTGGGAAGCTTGGAGCTATTTTGTGCATCGGAGACCGGTGACCATATGACGTTGATGTCCTCGTCCCACGGAGCGACCACCTCGTTGACCAGCACTTCCACATTGAAAACGGCGTTTTCCCCCTCGTAGACGGGCAACACGCTCTCGCTCAGCCGCACCTGCGGACGCAGTGTCTTGTCCTTGCGGATGGTGCCCGTCGCCTCGATCGTGCGGCCCTCGTTCGGAAAGGCCGCGTTCGCGGGTTGGCTCAGCCGCAGTATCACCGTCTCGTCGGTCGTCTGTTCGACCTGGTCGGTCAGGACGTCGATGACGATCTCCTTCTCCAAGTCCCCGGCCGCGAAGGTCAGCGTACCGGCCGGCAGCGCCGTGTAGCGCGTGCCGGACTGCGCCGTGCCGTCGCCGGTGTCCTCGTATTTGGCGGTGACCTCGAATTCGCTCGGATTGCTCAGTTTCGCCTTGAATTTGAGCTTGCCGCCTTCATCGGCGCTCGCCGACGAGAGGGACAGCGTGGGCAGATCCGCATCGTCCACGATGGTCGCGACCGCGGTGAGTTCGGTCACGCCATCGCCGAAGCCCATCTTTTGCGCATCTTTCAGCACGAGATGGATGGTCTCGTCCGGCTCGTGGGTGTTGTCATCCGTGGTGCTCAGGGTGAAGGTGGCGCTCGCTTGCCCCGCCGGCCAGCTAAACCAGTTGTTCTCGGGCGCCTCAAAGTCATAGTCCGAGATGGAGGCGGTCTGGTCGGGGTTCGACGAGTTCACATTGAGATTGAAACCCGCGCCTTCCTCTGGCGCGCGGTTGAGTTCGAACGTGAACACCGCGTCATCGCCCTCGATTACCGAAATGTCATCGACGCGCACAATGATCGGATCCTGCGCCGAGGCGCCGGCCGGCAGCAGGGCGCAAGAGAGCGCAAGCAGCAGGCCGGCCAGTGTGCGGGGCGCCGGGAATCGGGGCAATCCCGTGTGCCTGATGCGGGCGACAGCGGCAACCGCACCCAGCGGCCCCTCTTGCGCCTTCGGCCTGTCGGGGTCTGGGAACCACTGGTTCATGTGCCGACGGGGCGCTAGGCCGAACTCCGGTTGTTCCTGGCCGGCCATCTGCAGCTTATGGCGGTGGATGTGTTGTGCGGGGGGGGGGCACATTACGAGCCAGGGAAACAGGCCCCCGGGGTAAACCCGGACCCCCCCGCCAGCGGAGACCACAGAAGAGCAATGCGCCAAAATGTGTAC
>VYDB01000089.1:0-22523 GCA_009843635.1 Gammaproteobacteria bacterium | reverse complement strand
CCCCCCCCCCCCCCCCCCCCCCGCGCCCCCCCACCCCCCCCGCATTTGCAGTCGCTGGAGAACTGCGCACCGGGGTAAGCCGCGAACCCAGTCACAGCGGATACCACTGAGTTCAAGTGCTGCATAAAGTTGACCTATTGGCCCATACGACCCCACACTAACATTTTGGAGTCATTTGTTCTATAGATAGGTCAATAGATCAATAGTGCAATTCTGTTGCTTTAGGCCCTCCTATTGATCCAAGCACACACCCACGGCTGCTCCGCAAAGCGTTGCCGCTCAAAGGCTTCAATCGCCGCCGTGCGCTGATCGGTCATGGCTATGTCGTCTAGGCCTTGCAGCAGGCGCAGGCGCTGCCCTCGGGCAATGACGAACGGTATGCGTTTGCCTGAACCCTCGATCTTCAAGGTGCGGACGTTTGCGGTCAATCGGTTGCGCTGCGGGTCCCGGTCCGACCAAGCCGCCAACGAACGGATGGCCGGCAGCGGTGCCTGGGCAGGCAACAGGCCGTTGGCCACGCAGTTCTTCTGGAAAACGGGGTTGAAGCCAGGCGCCAAGATGACGCGAATGCCAAACTCGGCGAGCGCCCACACAGCGAACTCCCTCGACGAGCCGCAACCGAAATTAGGGCCGCCGAGCAGTATGCTGGCACCGGTCCGTTCCGGGCGATTCAGGATGAAATCCGGATCGGGGATGCGCCGCTCGGGGTCGAGGTAGCGCCAATTGGCAAACAGGCCATCGGCCAGCCCCGAGCGAGAGACGCGCCGCATCTCCCGGGACGGCATGATCGCATCGGTGTCCACGTTGGCCTGCAGCAGCGGTGCCGCCACGCCCTTATGGATTTCCAATGGTTTCAACGAACGCGCCCTAGGCCGTGTCCGGCAATGCGATGCGGCCATGAATCGCGGAAGCGGCCACGACCGCCGGGCTGGTCAAATGGGAGCGAACGCCCGGTCCCTGCCGGCTCTCAAAGTTCCGGTTGGTGCTGGTGACGACCCGCTTGCCAGCCCCAAAGGTTTCCCCACCGGCAAAGAAGCACATCGAACAACCCGGCTCCCGCCACTCGAACCCGGCCGCCTTGAACACCTGATCGAGGCCTTCGGCCTCCGCCTGCCGTTTCACTCGCTTCGAGCCCGGAACGCAGATCGCCGTCACGCCGGCGGCCACGCGATGTCCCTTGAGCACCCGAGCAGCGGCTCGGATGTCGCTGATGCGGGCGTTGGTGCAGGAGCCGATGAAGGCCGCGTCGATGGGCTTCGACGCCAAAGGCAGCCCGGGTTCCAGCCCCATGTAGTCAAGCGCTTGACGGGCGGCCGCATCCTTCGGCGACGGAATGGGGTCGCCAAGCCCCCCGCACTGTTCCGGCGAAGTGCCCCAAGTGACCTGCGGCACCACTTGGGCGGAGTCGATGGCTATGTCGTGGTCGAAACGGGCGCTTGCATCGCTGCGCAACGCGCGCCAACCGGCGATTGGCGCATCCTTCGGTGCCAAGGGAGCCAAAGCAGCCTGCCTGAAAACCACCTCGTCAGGAGCAATCACGGCGGTGGCTGCCCCGAACTCCGCAGCCATGTTGCACAACGTCATGCGCTGCTCAAGCGTCATGGCGTCAATGCCCGCGCCCTGAAACTCCACAGCCGCCCCACCGGCGCCGCCCACCCCGTGGGTGCTGATCAAGGTCAGTGCCAGATCCTTGGCGGTGGCGTGACCGAGCAACTGCCCGCTAATGCTGACTCGCAGGGTTGCCGGCTTAATCGCCCGCAGCGTGGAAGTGGCGAGCGCATGCTCGAGCTCGCTGGTGCCGATGCCGAAGGCCAAGGTGCCCAAAGCGCCCAAAGTGCAGGTGTGCGAGTCGGGGCAAACCAAGCTCAATCCCGGTAGCGCAATGCCCTGCTCTGCGCTCACCAAGTGGCAGATGCCTTGGTCCTCGTCATCGACGTCGAACATTCGCAGGCCGAAGGACGCGGCGCCTTGGCGCAGCGCCACGATGAAGTCCCTGCCGCCGGGCACCCTGGTGTCGTCGCTGCGCCCCGGCAGCGTGTCCACGACATGGTCCGCCACGCAGAAGGCGTGTTCGGGCCGGCGCACGGAACGGCGGCGGCGGGCAAGGGAGTCCAGCGCGACGGCACCGGTGCGCTCGTGCATGACCACGCGGTCAACGTACAGCAGGCTCGCGCCGTCGCCGTCCGTTTCGATGCAGTGGCTGTCCCACAGTTTGTCGAAGAGGGTCCCGGACACAGGCGTGTGCAATAGATATAATGACCTATCATTATGACTAATTTTCTGGTCGCAGCGAACCCCCGCGGAGGGGCGGGCTACCGCTTCCAAGCTGCTAGCCCAACTGATGTGCTTGCCGCGGCCGAGCGGCTGCGCGCGGCCCAGCCCGATTGGGCGGCTTTGCGGGTCGATGAGCGCCTGTCCGCGCTTGAGGCGTGGTGCGAGGCGTTGCGCGCCACCGGTCCGGAACTCGTCGCCGCGCTCACCGAAGACACCGGCCGGGCGTTGCTCTCCCAAGCGGAACTGGACGGGGCGCTGGGCCGCATCGAACACTGGCGGCGCCAGTCCCCGGCGCTGCTGTCACAACCTTCGCAGGGCGTGTCGGCGACCGCGCCGAGCGTTCGATACGAGCATCGCTGCGATCCTCTCGGTTTGGTCGCGGTGATCTCGCCGTGGAACTTTCCTTTGCTGCTCATGTTGGTCGACGCCGTGCCCGCCTTGGCGGCCGGCTGCGCGGTGCTGGCCAAGCCGAGCGAGCACACGCCGCGGTTCGTTGAGCCCCTTATGGCCTCTGTGCGTTCAGTGCCCGCCCTTGAAGCGGTCTTCCAATGCCTGCTCGGCGGGCCGGAGACCGGCGCTGCCGCATTGGACGCCGCCGACGCGGTTTGCTTCACCGGAAGTGTGGCCACCGGGCGCAAGGTCGGCGCACGCGCCGGCGAACGCCTGATTCCGGCGTTTTTGGAACTCGGCGGCAAGGACCCGCTCATCGTGCTCGCCGACGCGGATGTCGCGCAGGCGGCGGACATCACGCTGCGCGGATCGGTGATCGCCACTGGCCAAGCCTGTCAGTCTATTGAACGGGTGTACGTTCATCGGTCACTGTACGATGCATTCGTCGCTAAACTGACCGCTGCGGCCAGCGCGGTGACGCTGAACACGGAGCGCGTTGATCGGGGGCATCTCGGCCCCTTCATCGACCCACGTCAAGCCGACTTGGTGGAGGCCCAGCTTGAGGACGCCTTGGCCAATGGCGCCACCTTGCACTGCGGCGGCTTGGTCAGGCGTGATGGCGGCGCTTGGTGCGCGCCCGTTGTGCTGACCGGGGTGCACCACACCATGCGGCTCTACCGAGAGGAGACCTTTGGGCCGGTCCTGCCCGTGATGCCCTTTGCAAACGACGGCGAGGCGATTGATCTCGCCAACGACTCCGAGTTCGGGCTCTCCGCCGCGGTGCTCGGCGAACAGGCCCACGCATTGTCCGTCGCCGCCCGGCTGCGTGCCGGTGCCGTAAGCCTCAACGATGCCGGCCTGACCTCCCAAGTCAGCGACGTCGAGAAGGATTCCTACGGCGTTTCGGGGGTCGGCAGATCGCGCATGGGGCCGAGCGGCCTGCTGCGCTTTCTGCGCCGCCAAGCGCTATTGGTGCAGACCGTCCCCGCCGCCCCGCTCGATGCCTTCAAGGAAGTGGAACGGCAACCGGCTTAAGACGCCTGCAAGCACACCACTGTCTTGCCGAAGGTCTTACCGGCCATGAGGCGGCAGAACGCGGTCGGCGCCGATTCCAGCCCCTCAAAGACCGCTTCCCGATAGGCTAGGCTGCCGTCGCGAATACGGCCGCCCAATTCCTCCTCCATGCGCGGGCGCAGATCCTCGTGGTCATAGACCACCAAGCCCCGCATAGTCGCCCGGGCCCGTATCACCAAGCCGGGATTGGGGCCCGGCGGCACCTCCGCTTGGTTGTACTGGTCCATCAACCCGCAAAGCGCCACTCGGGCATTGAGGGCCAAGCGTTCCATCACCGCCTGGAGAATCGCGCCGCCGACGTTGTCGAAATACATGTCAATGCCGTCGGGGCAGAGTGCGTCGAGCGCGTCGCCGAGCGGCGCATGGCGGTCAATGCAGCCATCAAAGCCAGCCGCTTCGCACAGCCAGTCCGCTTTTTTCGGGCTTCCAACGATGCCGATGACCCGGGCGCCAGCGGCTTTGCCCAACTGGCCCACGGTCGCGCCTACCGGTCCGGCAGCCGCCGACACCACCAAGGTCTGTCCCGGCGCCGGCTGCAGAATGCGCTCCACGCCGGCGTAAGCCGTGAGACCGGGCATGCCGAGCACACCCAAGGCGAGCGATGGTGGATCCAAGCCATCGGGAATGGGGTTAAGCGCTTGCTCGGGCAGGCGCACACTGGACTGCCAAGGACCAAAGGCCCGAGCCAGGGTTCCGGCCGGGCCGGCAACCGAGTCCTCGACGGTACGCACGATCAGCTCGCTCTCCATCGGCTGTCCTGGGGCGATGGCGCCGGTGACGTGCCGACCGCTTAGACGTCCGCGCAGATAGGGGTCAATTGACAAATAGAGAACCTCAGCCGCCACCCCCGATTCCCGCATCGGCACTGGATGCAGGGCAAAGTCGTCCGGCACGGGGTTCCCATCGGGTTGCCGGGCGACGATCACGCAGGGGTTGGTCTGAGGCTTGTTCATGCATCCTCCAACAACTCGTAGAGCGTGCCGTCCGGGTCAGCCAGCACCGCGCTTCGCCGCCCGTCGTAGAGCACTCCGTCATGGCGGGCCGGGGGTTCGATGCAGGCATTGGCAACCGCGTCGAGGCTCGCCACTGATAGCGTCGTCATGGCGATGCCGGGCGGCAGCATGCCCGCCCGCTTGGGACGCCGCACCGCTTCGGGCGGCATCTGGTCCACTTGCAGGAACAGCTCATCGCCACGCCTTAGGGTGGAGATGGTGAATCGCGTGTCCAGCGGCTTGCCGAACGCCCGCGCCAGCATGGTGTACACCATCTCCACGCGCGCCATGGCAACCGTGCAATCGAGGTGCCCCTCGACCCACTGCTGGGTGGCGCCAAGGTCGCTGGCGCCGACCACGTGGATGAACAAACGGTCCACAAAACTGCTTGCCCGGGGCAAGGAAAGCCCCGGCGGGTCGTCGTCAATCTGCGTGAAGTAGCAGATCTCGCCGTCCGGGCCGCGCACCTGCATAGCGCACAGGCTGTCCATGCCGTCGAGCCGCCGAGGTGGACCGATGATCTCGAACGGCGAATCGGCCAGCCGCGCCACCAACGCCTGCACGTCGCGGACGCAGAACTCCAAGGCTGTCCAGCCCATGCTGACCAAGGGTTCAAAATCACCCACAGACGGTGACTCGACCAGCCGCAGCCAAGTGTCGGCGCCGGAGGAAGGCTGCAGCAGCGCGTAGGGCGCACCGGCGGCGTTAGGCGCGGCCCAGGCGCCGGCGAGCGAATTGGTGATCCGCCCGGTTTCCACCGTGCGGTACTCGATTAGGCGCTCGTAGGCTCCCCTGCTGCGCTCAACATTGGCGACGCAGACGGTGCCGGCGCGTAGCGGCGTCACGTCGGACGGCATTCGTCCGCCAGGGTCGCAACGGACGCCTTCGTCATTCTCCAAGCATCCGAGCACCGGCCTCCGCCGAGGTGGGCTCGTCGCCGCGCTCCTCGGCCTCCGCTTCCTGCTGCAGAATGCGCAAAATGCGCGCCAAGTACTCCTGATGCCATCGGCCGCGCTCCTCCGCGTGGGCCGGGCTGGGCACGAAGGCTTCGATCTCCTCCCGAGTCAGGCTGCCCCGGGTCTCGAGCAGTTCCTCGATGGTGTCCAAGCGCTGCCGCAGCACGGCGAGTTCCCCGGCAATCGCCATGGCAATCGACAGCACCCGCTCCGCGTCCGCGTCCTCAAGAAAGTAGGGCCGCTTGCCGCGGGCCTTGGCGCCCGCCAGCCGAACGACGTCAAGCGGCGGTTGCTCGCGG
The DNA here is from genome assembly GCA_009843635.1 of Gammaproteobacteria bacterium. GTDB lineage: Bacteria > Pseudomonadota > Gammaproteobacteria > Pseudomonadales > Azotimanducaceae > Azophilus. The sequence continues at coordinate 16,538 of VYDB01000089.1, read as the reverse complement.
TCTTCGCTCAAACTGCCCCGCCCCTACGCCGGAACTTCGGCGCCGGTGATGCGCCAAGCGGGCTTGCGCCCGTAGTCCTCAACCTCATCGGCGGCGGCGTCCCCGAACCCCTCCTCGTCGGCAATCGCATGCACACCCTCGTGAATCAGACGGTTCCGGTCGAAGCCCGCCGCCACCATGAGCTGATCCAAGTCGATCTCGTGAAGCTTGGTCCAGAAAGGCTCGTTGTTGTTGAACGCATCCCAATCCCGCAGGGCCTGTTCGAGCAGCGGCATGGCAGCGTCGTAGCGGGGCTGTTCAACATGGGTCACGAGGCCACCCGGCGCGACGAGGCGGCGGCTTTCGGCCATGATGCGCTTGAGCGCCGGGTAGGAGGTCTCGTGGAGGAACATGATGCTGCCGACCCAATCGAAGCAGCCGTCCTCGAATGCCGACAGGTTGGCGGCGTCGGCCTGCACGAAGGTCACGTTGTTGACGCCTAGGCTCGCCGCCCGAGCGGCGCCGTAGCGCAGCATGGGCGCAGCCACGTCCACTGCCGTCACCTCGGCATCGGGATATGCGGCCGCGATGGGTAGCACGTTGTGCCCCAGACCGCAGCCCAGATCGAGAATCCGGCGCGGCGCGAAGTCGGGGCGCAGCTTCTTCAGAAACGCAACCATGCCTCGGCCGCCGCCGTCCGCTAGGCGGCCCAGCAGTCCGCCGGTGGTGACGAACAGCCCGGAGTCGTAGTTGGCAGCGGCACTCACGTCCTGTTTCAGCCGCTCGGTGTAGTAGCTGCCCGGCATGCAGTGGTGGTCCACGGCGGTCAGGTAGCGTGGCGGCTTGAGCTTCGGGTCCAACTGCAGGCGCTGCCGGTCGGCCAATTCCGCGCTGCGGTCGATCAACTCCCGCAGTTGCCCAAGCACGACGGAGAGGCCGGATTGCTGGCGCATCTCCATGGTGTTGCGGCGCAGGGCGCTCCAGAGGCGGTAGAGGGAATGGCCTTCCAATGCCCGCCGAACCTCGTGCCGGTCGGCGGGGGCGCGGCCATGCTGCTGCCGAAAGGCGGGCTCGATTGCGCTTTGGTAGGCCGCGGTGACGCCCGGCAGCACTTCGGCCGCCAGATGGCGGTTCAGATGCGCCAGGAAGTTGTATCGCTCCGCTTGGTCGTGGGTGGTGTTCGGGAGCAGCGCATGCCGGCCCACGGTGCGATAGTCCGGGGGGCCGTCATAGTCCGCTCGGCCGACCGCTTGCATGTTTTCCAGACCTCCTAAATGACGTATTATCATATCAATATGTCATTTGAAATTGCAGGGCAGTGAACCGCGCCTCCCGCCCGGCTGTTGGTTGGTTTCCCATTATGCGGGAATCGCCCCGTTGAAGTTTGACGCCGCAGCGGGTCCGCCCGACGATTTTGAGTGGCCGAACGGCGCCCGTTTGGCCCTGTCGATCGTGGTGAACGTCGAGGAAGGCGCCGAGATGATGGTGCAGGACGGCGATTCACGGCCTGAGCCCGTGGATGAGCTGGGCGCCGTTCCCAAACGGCCGATGCGCGTCCACGCCAACGAGTCCAATTACCGCTACGGCATCGGCTTCGGCGCGCCAAGGGTGTTCGGGCTGCTCGAGGAACGTGGGATTCCGGTGACCGCAACCGCCGCTGCCTTGGCCTTGGAACGGGCTCCGGCCCTTGCGGCGCACATCCACGACAGTGGCCACGAGGCCGCTTGCCACGGCTACCGCTGGGTGTTCCAGCACGGCATGTCGGAAACCGAGGAACGCGAATTCATCCGCAGCGCCCGGTCCAGCATCGAGGCCAGCGTCGGGGTCGCGCCGGTGGGCTGGCTATCCAGGCTGCTGCATACCGACCGCACCCGCCGCCTGCTTGCAGAGGAGGGCTTCGTCTATCATATGGACGATTATTCCGGCGACCTGCCGTTCTGGGACAGCGTCGAATGCGCCGACGGTCAGACGCGCCCCATCCTGGTTATGCCCTACGCGCTGGACTCCAACGACATGAAGCTTTGGACGTCGCCTTCGCTCAGCCCCGCTGACTGGTCGCGCTACGCCATCGACAGCTTCGATTGGCTGATTGAGGAAGCCGCGACCGCAGGCCCCCGGATGATGTCCTTGGGCCTGCATCTGCGCATTATCGGCCGTCCGGGGCGCATCGGGGCGCTCAAGCGGGTGCTCGACCACGTCAGCGGCCGGGATGACGTGTGGATGGCCACGCGCAAGGGCATTGCGGCCGCCTACGCCGCTGCGGTGCCGCCGCCAACCGCTTCACCCACCCCCACCTAAGGAAGCGCTGCCATGAGCCAGGACCGCAATCCGACACCAGCGCCCCGCCAAGAAGGCGGCTACACAGATCGCGACGAGCGCGCCATGCTTGACGTGATCGGGCGCTGGGTGGAGCGCGACGTGAAGCCCCACGTGATGCGGATGGAGCGCGACGACATCTATCCCCACGCGTTCGTGGAGCAGATGAAGGAATTCGGCCTGTTCGGGGCGACCATCTCCGAGCGCTACGGCGGGCTGGGGCTGCGGGCCGCCACCTACGCGCGCATCGTTTCCTTGATTTCGGAACAGTGGATGTCGCTCACCGGCATCTTCAACTCCCATCTGATGATGGCGACGATCGTCGAGAAGTACGGCACGGATGCCCAGCGGGAGTACTGGCTGCCGAAGTTCGTCACCGGAGAGATCCGCGGCGGGCTGGCGCTTACCGAACCGGACGCCGGCACTGATCTGCAGGGCATCCGCACCCGGGCCGTGGCCAGTGGGGACGGCTACCGCATCGACGGCACCAAGACCTGGATCAGCAACGGCATCGAAGGTGGCGCCGTGGCGCTGTTGGTCAAGACCGACCCGGACGCCTCGCCGCCGCGCCGGGGCATGTCCATGTTCATCGCGCCGAAGGCCGATCCCGACACCGGTAAGCCCCACCCTGGATTCCGCACGGGGCGGAAGCTGGAAAAGCTCGGCTACCACGGCATCGACTCCGCCGAGTTGGTCTTCGAGAACTACCAATTGGACGCCGAGCGGCACTTGGTCGGGGGCGAACCGGGCAAGGGATTCTACATGGCCGTGGGCGGGCTGGAGCTCGGACGAATCAACGTCGCGGCACGCTCGGTCGGCATTGCCCGCCGGGCCTTGGACGAGGCGACGGCCTACGCGCAAACCCGCAAGACCTTCGGCAAGCCCATCGCGGAGCATCAGGCCATTCAGCTCAAGCTGGGTGAAATGGCCACCCGCACCCGCGCCGCCGAACTGCTCACCGAGGACGCCGCCCGCGCCTACGACGCCGGTGAACGCTGCGACATGGAGGCCGGCATGGCCAAGTACTTCGCTTCCGAGAGCGCCTTGACGAACGCCACGGAAGCGATGCGCATCCACGGCGGCTACGGCTACTCACGTGAATATCCCGTGGAGCGCCTGTATCGCGAAGCGCCCCTGATGTGCATTGGCGAAGGCACCAATGAGATGCAGCGCATCCTCATCGCCCGCCAGTTCGTCCAGCGCAACCCCGTCTGACGGCGCGGCTGGGGCCTTAAGGCAATGAAGCTCGAAGGCGTGCGAGTGCTCGACCTGTCGGCATTCCTGCCCGGCCCCCACCTGACCATGACCCTGGCCGACCACGGTGCGGACGTCATCATGGTCGAACCCGCCAACGGGGTCGGCGAGCCGACCCGAGCGGTCGGCTACCGGGATTCGGACGACGTCTCCGTCTGGTTCCGCAACATCGCGCGCGGCAAGCGCAGCCTCAAGATCAATCTCAAGGACGCCGACGGCCGGCGATTCTTCCGTCGCCTGTCGGAAGGCGCGGACGTGCTGGTCGAGTCATTCCGCCCCGGCGTGGCGGCCCGGCTCGGCATTGACCATGCAACGCTCGCCCAAGGGAACCCGGGGCTCGTGTACTGCTCAATTTCAGCCTTCGGCCAGGATGGTCCGCTGCGCGACAAGCCGGCTCACGACTTGACGGTGCAGGCGCTCGCCGGGGTAGCGGCGCTCAACCGGGGCCTTGAGGACGGCAAGCCCGCAGCACCCAACATCCCCGCCGCCGACGCCATCGCCTCCCTCACTGCCCTGTCGGCCATCCTCATGGCGCTGTTGCGCCGTGAGCGCACGGGCCAGGGCGAGCGCATCGACATCGCCATGTACGACGCCCTGCTCGCTTGGACGCCGAACGTCACCGGCCCGGTGTTCGCCGAGGACGCCCACCCGGAGCCGGCCCACATGCGCTCCTTCGGGGGCGCAGCGATGTATCGGATCTACGAGACCTCGGACGGCGAGTTTCTCGTGCTGGGCGGCTCTGAAGTGAAATTCGCACGCAATCTGCTCGCCGCATTCGAACGCCTTGACCTGCTGCCCTTCGCGCAACTGGAGCCCGGCCCCGAACAGGAGCCGCTGCGCGCGTTTTTTCGCGAGCGCTTCGGTTCGCGCCCCCGCGCCCACTGGGAGCGCTTCCTCGAACCCATCGACTGCTGCTGGGCCTTTGTGCGCTCGTTGAAGGACGCCTTTGAGGATCCGCACACGCTGCACCGTGACATGCTGTTGCGCGATGCCGGAGGCCATCGGCACATCGGCCCGCCGATCAAGTTCACCCACGAGCCGGCCCGGCCAAGCTTGGACATCCCCGACTACGGCGAACACTCCGTTGAGATCGGCGAGGCCCTTGGCCTGGAAGCCACCCATCTGGCCGCGCTGCGCGAGCGGGGCGTCCTTTGACATGGTCAGCGCCGCGCCTTCGGAGGCCACCAGCGGCGAGTTGCTTGATCGGTTGACAGGGCTGGCCGTCGAGACCGCCTTCAGCGACCTGCCGCCCGCTGCCTTACGCGCCACCCAGACCTTCCTGCTCGACAGCCTCGCCGTTGGCGTGGCCGGACGGACCGGGCCGTGGCGTGAGGAAACCTTAAGGCTAGCGCTCGCTTGGGGCCATGGAGGCACCGCCCGCATCCTCGGGGACGGGCTTTCCGTGCCGCCAGCGACCGCAGCGTTCGTCAACGCCTGGCAGATGCACTGCCTGGAGTTCGACTGCGTTCACGAGGGCGCCGTGGCCCATGTGATGAGCGCCGTGGTTCCCGCCGCGCTGGCAGAGTGCGAACGCCGCGCCGTCGATGGTCAACGATTGCTGCTCGCCCTGGCCATCGGCGTCGAGGTTGCAGCCATCTTGGGCCTTGCGGCGAACGCACCGCTGCGCTTCTTCCGTCCGGCGACGGTCGGCGCGTTCGGCGCCGCAGTCGCGGTCGGCGTGCTGCGCGGTTTTGATGCCGCCGCCATCAGGCGTTGCTTTGGCCACGCCCTTGGCCAAGTTGCCGGCACCATGCAAGCCCACGAGGAAGGCAAGCCCACCCTCCCCTTGCAGCTCGGCACCGCCGCCCGCGCCGGTCTCGTCGCCGCCGACTTGGCCCAAGCGGGCATCCCTGCCCCCGCAGACGCCTTGGAGGGACGCTACGGCTATCTCTCCCTGTTCGAGACCCGCTCCGACGCCAAGAGCGTGACAAGCCAGATCAGGTGGCCTTGGCGCGTGACCGAGCTCAGCCACAAACCCTATCCCAGCGGGCGGGCCACCCACGGCGGCATCGAGGCTGCGCTGCGCCTGCGGGCGCAGGGCGTGACATCGAGCAATCTCCGGTCGATGCGGCTCCATGCGCCGCCGTTGATCCACCAACTGGTGATTCGCCCGGCCCACCAGGGCATGAACGCCAACTACGCGCGCCTGTGCTTCCCCTACGTCGGCGCGGTGGCATTGGAATGCGGACGGGTCGGCCTAGACCACTTTTCCGATCAGGCGCTGAACCAACCGTCGCTCTTGGCGCTCGCCAAGCGCTTCACCGCAACCGTTAACGAAACATCCGACCCCGCTGCCTTTGTGCCGCAGACGCTCTCCGCCGAACTGCGCGACGGGCGGTGCGTGGAGGTGCGTATCGATGACCTGCTCGGCTCGCCATCGCACCCGCTGACTTTGGAGCAGCAGCAAGCCAAGACAAGCACCTGCTTGGCGGCCGTGTTCGCCGATACCTCCCGGGCGCAGCGCCTCATGGCGGCCGTGCGCGGCCTTCCACAAGCTACCGACGCACGGACTCTGCTCGACCCCATCACCGACCCGGCGCTGGCAGAACGGTGACTGAGACTCCCCACTATCTCGGCGCCGTTGACGTCAAGAAACTGCTCGACGACCACCCCATCGGCGGTGATTTCGAGACCTTCGCACGGACCCTAAGCCGCGACGAACTCTTTGCGCGCCAAGATCGCCTGTTCCGCCGTTGCGTGGCGCGGGCTTGGCGGACGGGTTTCTATCGACGGCTGTGGGGGGCTGCCGGCATCGAACCCGGCGACATTCAGGGACTTGAGGACATTGAGCAACTGCCGGTGTTCGACAAGTCGGACCTCATGCAGAGCATCGAGGCGCATCCGCCGTTCGGGGATTTCGGCGGCTTCCAACCGGACGATCCGAACCGTCCTCCGGTGGTTTTCCACACCACCAGCGGCACCACCGGCCAGCCGCAGACGCTGCTGTTCGGTCCCAAATCCCGCGAGGCGCAGAACCTGCTGCTGGCACGGGCCTACCGCTGGCAGGGGCTGCGTGCCGGGGACGTGGCGCATAGCTGCTATGGTCACGGCACGGTCAATGGCGGCCACTACGTGCGCGAAGCGTTCCTGCACTGGACCAATGCCCTGTTCATCTCTGCGGGCACCGGCCTCGAGACCCCGTCCGCCCGCCAAGTGCGCCTGATGCGCGACTTCGGCGCCACGGTGCTGGTGGGATTTGCGGGCTATTTGAAGCGCTTGGCGGAGGTAGCTGCTGCTGAAGGCTTGACCTTGGGCGAAGACCTTCGCATCCGCATGATCAGCGGACACATGAGCCCCGAAGACAAGGCAGCGCTCGCGCGCCTCTGGGGTGGCGCCGCCTGCTACGATTGGTACGGCGTCGGTGACACCGGGATCATTGCTGCCGAAGGCCCCGACCGGGACGGCCTCTACGTCATGGAAGACGCGCACTGGCTGGAGCTGCTTGACGTGGACAGCGGCGAACCCGTGGCGCCCGGGGAACCCGGCGACATGGTGTGCACCTGCCTCTACAAGGACGACATCTACCCCATCCTGCGATTCAACACCCACGATCTCAGCCGGGAGCGCATCGACGCCTCGCCGGGACCGTACGTTCTGCGCCGCATCGAGGGCTTTCTCGGCCGCAGCGACAACATGGTCAAGATTAAGGGCATCAACGTGTTTCCCCACGCCATTGGTCCGCTGCTCGCCCAAGTTCCCGAGTTTCTCGGTGAGTTCATTTGCCGGGTGACCGCGCAAGGGAGCCTGACCGTGGTCGCGGAAGTGAGGGCTGACGATGGTGACTTGTCGCCGCGACTGCGCGCGCTGCTCAAGAATGGCCTCGGCATCGATGTGGACGTTGAACTCGCGGCGCGGGGCGCTACGGCCGATCTGACCGAAGTGGAACGCCGCCAGAAACCGATCCGCCTCATCGACGAGCGCACGCATGCCGACCAGCGGGCACGCTGACGGAGATATGCAGCCAAGCTCAATGCCGCTGCCACAACGCCCTCCGGGCGGCACCTAGCTATGGCGCCAGATGCAACTGCCCTAGGCGCCGCGTTCGCTTCCGGACGACTCGAGCCGCCGGCTGTAATCGAGAGCCTGCTTCGGAGGATCGAAGACTTGGACCCTGTTATCGGTGCCTGCAACCATGTCGCGCCTCCAGCCGTCCTGCTGGCCGCCGCGGACGCCGCAGGCAAACGCTGGCGGGCGGGCGTCCCCCGCTCGCCCCTTGACGGCGTGCCCTTTGGCGTTAAGGCCAACATCGCCGTGGCGGGCTGGCCTTGGCACAGCGGGATTGCCGCGTTGCGCGGCCGTCTCGCCACCGAGGACGCCAACTGCGTCGTCCGGTTGCGGGCCGCGGGCATGGTGCCGCTCGCGGTGCTGAACATGCACGAGGCCGCGCTGGGCGTAACCTCGGACAACCCGGCCTTCCGTACGACCCGCAATCCCCGGGCGCTGGATTGCATTCCAGGCGGCTCATCCGGCGGCTCCGCGGCAGCGGTGGCCTGCGGGATGTTGCCAATCACCCTGGGCACCGACGATCTAGGCTCCGTGCGGTTGCCATCGGCCCTGTGCGGCGTGGTCGGCTTCAAGCCTGGGCATGGGGAGGTTCCGGTTCAGGGTGTCGAACCCTTGGCGCCCCGCCTTGATCACGTGGGAATACATGCCCGCAGCGTGCAAGACGTGGCTCAGGTGTTCGCGCTGCTGCGTGGCCACACCGGCGATTCGGCCACCCTCGCTGCCGAGCCAAGGGCCGATGGCGCACCGCCATTGGCGCAGTGGCTCATCGGCGACCCGGAGCACACCGGGGCTGAAACTGCGAGCGCCATTCGGGATGCCCTTCAGGGCACGGTGGGCGCGCACCGCATGAACCATCCAGTGGACTGGACCGGGGTGAACCTATCGGCCTTGCGGCGGGCGGGGCTGCTGGAGTGCGAGCGCAGCGCGGCCAAGCACTTCGCGGCGCTGCTGCGCGAGCGGCCCGCTGGCTTCAGCGCCGAATTCAGGCAGATGACTGCCTGGGGCGCGGCCCAAGGAGCGGACAAGGTTCGCGAAGCCGCCGACCGGCTGGCGCAAGCGCGCCGGTCGCTGCGCGCCGAGCTGCGCAGCCAGTTGCTGGTCGGTCCGACCGTCCCGCATCGAGCGCCGCGACGGGACGCCCCGACGCGATCCGACCTCGCGGACTTTACGGCACCCGCAGCCATCGCCGGCGTTCCGGCCATCTCGGTGCCCATCGGCCGTTTCGACGGCGGCCCCCCTATCGGGATGCAGATTGTGGGGACGCGGAGCCAAGACGTCTTGCGCGCCGCTACGGTGCTGTTCCCGGGCGTCGCGCCCATTGCACAACTACCAAACGATGGAGGAGAGCCATGAATCCAGAGGAGCTTCCTCGAATACCCTCTCGAGAATTCATGGGCGGCTCAGTGCAGTCCGTGGCGGCAGACGGCACCCGGGCCTGCGTGCGTTTCCTGCCCCCGGAAGGCATGACCAACCCCCACGGGACCGTTCAGGGGGGCTTCGTGGCCGCGATGATCGACGACGTCGTCAGCATGGCGACCTGGTTCGCCGGCGGCGAGCGCACTTTCGTCACCAGCAGCCTGAACTGCTACTACCTGCGCCCCGTGCCGACGGATGTTCCTTTGTTAGTGAGCTCCCAACTGGTTCGGGTCGGCCAACGCCAAGCGGTCTTCGAGGCATCCGTGTCAGCCGAAGGCAGCGAATCCATATTGGTAAAGGGCATTCAGGTTCAACAGTTCCTGTAGCCAGTGCCCTGTCAGCCCTAACTCGCAAACAGGATCAACACGCCCGCTGCCGCCGCAGAGCCGACAACGCCCGCCACGTTCGGCCCCATGGCGTGCATTAGCAGATGGTTTTGGCGGTTGGCGGCGAGCCCTATGCGATTGGCGACCCGCGCTGCCATGGGCACCGCCGACACGCCAGCGGCGCCAATCACCGGATTGACCGGCGTTCGCGACAAGCGGTTCATCAGCTTGGCCATGAGCACGCCGCTGGCCGTGCCAACGGCGAAGGCGGCAAGGCCGAGCAGCAAGATGCCCAAGGTGCTCGGCCGCAGAAACAAGTCCGCCTGCAGCTTGGCGCCCACCGCCAACCCCAGGAAGATGGTGACGGTATTGATGAGGGCGCTCCGCGTCGTATCGGCCAGCCGCTCGACCACCCCGCACTCGCGCATCAGGTTGCCGAAGCAGAACATGCCGAGCAGCGGCGCCGCGGCGGGCAGCAACAGGGCGATGAGCAACAACAGCAGCATTGGGAAGAGCATGGCTTCGACCTTGCCCACTTCCCGCAACTGCGGCATCTCAATAGCCCGCTCCCGCTCGCTGGTCAGGGCGCGCACAATGGGCGGCTGAATCAGCGGCACCAACGCCATGTAGGAGTACGCGGCGATGGCGATGGCACCCAGCAAATGCGGGGCCAGCTTGCCAGCCACGTAGATGGCGGTGGGGCCGTCCGCGCCGCCGATGATGGCGATGGCAGCCGCCTCGCGCACATTGAAGTCCATCAGTCCACCCGCGCTTAAGCCGAGGACGGCAAGCAGGGTGCCGAAGATGCCGAACTGCGCGGCGGCGCCCAGCAGCAGGGTCTTGGGATTGGCCAACAGGGGGCGAAAGTCGGTGAGCGCGCCGACGCCCATGAAGATGATCAGCGGAAACGCGCCAGTTTCAATGCCAATCCCGTAGATCAAGCTCAGCAAGCCATCGCCGGTGGCAATCCCGGCGCCGGGAATGTTGGCGAGAATTCCGCCGAAGCCGATGGGCACCAACAGCAGGGGCTCGAACTTGCGCACGATGGCCAAGTAGAGCATAAGGCCGCCGACGCCGATCATCACCAGCTGCCCCCAAGTGGCCTGGTGGAAGCCGGAGGCGCGCCAGATTTCGAGGACTAGGTCCACTGGCTAGGGGCTAGGGGCCAAGCGTGCCGGCCAATAGGTCAAACCACCGACAGCAGCGCATCGCCCATCTCGACGGCATCCCCCTCGCGCACGAACACCGCATCGACGGTGCCCGCCGCCGGCGCTGTGACCTCGTTCTCCATCTTCATGGCTTCCAGCACAGCGACCGGCTCCCCGGCGCTGACCACATCACCCGGCTTGACCAGAACCTTGAACACCGTGCCCGCCAAGGCGGCGGTGATGGCACCCGCTTGGCCGGTCTTGGCTGCGGCCGCAGGGGCGATTTCCTTAACGGCGCCATTGGCGGTCACTTCCACCTCAAAGGCCTTGCCGTTCACCCGCACCGAGTAAACCGCGGATGGCTCGGCTGCTGTGGGCTGCGCCGAAGGTTCCACCGCTTCTTCAACCGGGGGCTCAAAGGCGCTTGGATCGCCGCGATGCTCCAGAAAGCGAAGGCCCACTTGGGGAAAGAGCGCGTAGGTGAGCACATCGTCGATGGGATCGTCGGCCAAGGCGATTTGCCGTTGCTGGGCCGCCTGCCGCAACTCTGCGGTCAGGGTCTCCATCTCCGCCGCCAAGCGGTCGGCGGGGCGCTCCGTCAGCGGTTCGGCACCATTGAGAACGCCAGCCTGCAAGGCGGCGTCGAGCGGCGCCGGCGTGGCGCCGTATTCCCCCTTCAGCACCCCCGCCGACTCCTTGGTGATGGACTTGTAACGCTCTCCGGTGAGCACGTTGAGCACGGCTTGGGTACCGACGATCTGCGAGGTGGGAGTAACCAGCGGGATCATGCCCAAGTCCTTGCGCACCTTGGGGATCTCCTCCAGCACCTCGTCCAAGCGATCGAGCGCGTTCTGCTCGCGCAACTGGTTCTCCAAGTTGGTCAACATGCCGCCGGGCACTTGGGCGGCAAGAATGCGTGAGTCCACCCCTTTCAGGCCGCCTTCAAAGCGGGCGTACTTGCGGCGCACCGTTCGGAAGTAAGCGGCGATTTCCTCCAGCAGCGCCAAATCCAGGCCAGTGGGGCGTTCGCTGTCCGCCAACATGGCAACCAAGGACTCCGTGGCAGAATGGCCATAGGTCATGCTCATCGACGAGATGGCGCCGTCGAGGTTGTCGATGCCCGCCTCCACCGCCTTGAGGTAGGTGGCGGTGGACAATCCCGTGGTGGCGTGGCAGTGCATGTGAATGGGGATGGCAACCGCCTCCTTCAAGCGGCTAACCAGCTCAAAGGCCGCGTAGGGCGACAACAGGCCCGCCATGTCCTTGATGCACAGGGAATCGGCCCCCATGGCCTCAATGCGCTGGCCGCGCTCCACCCAAAGCGCGATGGTGTGCACCGGGCTCAAGGTGTAGGCGATGGTGCCCTGGGCATGCCGGTCCACCTTGCGCACCGCGGCGATGGCCCGTTCCAGGTTGCGCATGTCGTTCATGGCATCGAAGATGCGGAACACGTCAACGCCGTTGGCTGCGGCGCGCTCCACGAAGCGGTCCACCACGTCGTCCGCATAGTGCCGGTAGCCGAGCAGGTTCTGGCCGCGCAGCAGCATCTGCTGGGGGGTGTTGGGCATGGCCGCCTTGAGCTTGCGCAGCCGCTCCCAAGGATCTTCGCCTAGGTAGCGGATGCAGGCGTCGAAGGTGGCGCCGCCCCAGGACTCCATGGACCAGAAGCCCACTTGGTCTAGCTTGCCGGCGATGGGCAACATGTCCTCGATGCGCATGCGCGTGGCCAACAGGCTTTGGTGCGCATCGCGCAGCACCAATTCGGTCAAACCCAGCGGGGCGGCGTTCATGGGCGCGAAAAGGGTTGGGTCAGCGCCGATGCCGATGCAGGGCGGCGGCGATGGCAGCGGCTTCCTCCAAGGACGGGCCCTCTCCACCGTCCGCCACCGCCTGCCATTGCATGGCGAACCGCTGCGCCACGGCGCTTAAGGTCTTGGTGGCGAACACCAGAATCAAGAGGAAGGCGAACACGGAGCCCATGCCAACCAGCATCAACGCCACGCCTTCAACCAGCAGATCGCCTTGCAATGCTCTTCTCCAACTGCCCCTGATTCGATTGCCACCGCCCGGCCCTCAGGTCGGGCTGGCGCACCCGGCTGGATTCGAACCAGCAATCCCCAGTTTCGTAGACTGGTGCCTTATCCAATTTGGCCACGGGTGCGGCGGGCGCGTATCGTACACGCATTGGGCCTCCCTTGGAACACACTCATCCCAACCCAGCGTTTAGCTGCCGTTCAGGATGACCTCGTTAGTCTGTTAAAGTCTTGACCGACGACGGGGCATCAAACCATGAAACTTCGGCTTGGAACCAAGGGCTTGGCGGCGTTTTCCCTAGCGGCCTTGGCAGGACTCACAGCACCCGCCTGGGCGGCGAGTGATCCGGCATCCGGTGACCCCATCGTCAGCGAGGTGGAAGTTGAACCCATAGAGCTATTGGATGCGGAGGCGCTTGAGACCTTGGTGGCGCCCGTGGCGCTCTATCCCGACGACCTGCTTGCCGTGGTGCTGCCCGCTTCGACCTACCCGCTGCAAATCGTGCTGGCGGCGCGCTTCCTTGAAGCGGGCTCGGAAAACGCTGACGGGGATGCGACGCAGCCGAGCGAAGAGTGGGACGACGCCGTGGTCGCGCTGCTGAACTATCCCGAGGTGGTGGCGTTGATGGACGGCAACCTGGAATGGACCCGTCGGCTCGGCGAGGCCGTGCTCGTCCAGGAGGAAGACGTGGTCGCCGCCATCAGCGCCTTCCGCGAACAGGCCAAGAAGGCAGGCAACTTGGAAAGCGACGGCAAGCAGGATGTTGTCGTAAACGAAGCCGGTACCATTGAGATCAAGCCCGCCGTCCCCGACGAAATCTATGTGCCCTACTATGAACCTGCCGAGGTGGTGGTACGCCAGCCGGCGCGGGTTTACCACTACTATCCCCGCCCATACCCGGTGTACTACTACCCTTACCACCCAGGCTACGACTTCGCCTATGGGCCGTTCTGGGGTGTCACTTCCGCCTTCAGCATCGGCTGGCGCACGCGCAACCTGCATCTGCACCACTACGGCTTCATCGACCACCCCTATTACAGCTACCGCTACCACGACCCCTTCTACTACCGACGGCCGCACTTGGTCCTGAACATCTACGACCGGGACCGCCGCCACCGCCATCGGCATCGCTCCGATCGCCACCACCGAGGCAACGACTGGCGTTCCGAACGCTCCAAGCGGGACCATCGAAAATGGGTCGACCGGGGCGACAGACGGCGCGGCGAACGGCGTGGGGATGAACGGCGTCGAGGGGACCGGCAGCGGCGGACGCAACAGGACCAAGGCCAACCGATTGCGCAAACGTTAGCGAACGGCGCCACCCCCGTCATACACCGGCCAACCCGGGTCACGCCCTTGGGTGAAGTGCCGCCGCGGCCCACCCCGAACCGAACGGGTACCAGTGGAGCGGCAGCAGCAGGCGTGGCATCTACCGACCCCTTACCCGCGCAACGCTCCCAGCGGCAACAATCACCGAGGTGGCGCGCTGAACAACGCGGTGAGAACGCCCGCCTGCCGCGGTCTCGATCCCAGGTTGCGGAGCCGGTGGCTACCCGCCCGGCGCGACAACCCAATCGAGCCCTGCCAACCCGACAAGCTCAGCGTCAGGCTCGGCCGACCCAGCCCGCAGCCGCACAACCGCACCGGCCCGCCAACGTGCCTCAGCAGGCAAGGCAAGTCCAACGTGCCGAACGATTGGCCCGGGAACGGATGGCCCGCCAAGCGCCCGCCAGGCCACAACCGTCGAGAAGCGCTGAATTGTCACGAGATGTGCGTGTCAACCGTGCGCCACCGCCTAGGGTGCAAAGGCCCCAAGCCGCCAACCGGCAAATCCACGAACCGACCAGCCGCCGGGCGATTCGGCAGCCGCGTCCCCAACCGAATCTCAATCGCGGCGCATCGCCCCGCGTGCAACGTCCTGCGCCAGCCACTCGGCAAGCCGTTCCGCAGGCACGCCCGGAACCGCGCATCAATCGCCAAGCACCCGCTCGGGTGGATAGAGCCCCAACGCCGGTCCGGCCAGCGCCGCAACGACCCGCGCGGCCCCGCTCCGGGCCATCCAGCGACGACTATGGTTCAAGACGGCCGCGCTAGCCCGAATTCGACGGCAAATCCGCCACTGATATGGCGGTTACTCGATAGGACGTTGGCACCTGCAGCGATTGGGCTTTGGCTTGTTCAGCGGGTACCTTCCACCGGGTTCGCCAAGTGCCGAGTTGCGCGCATCAGAACTCCCAACGTCAGCAACAGCGCCATCGTGCCTATAAGTAGCGAATACGACTCAAGGCGCAGCAGCAAGTACATCAGAAGATAGAGCGCCACCAGCATTGCCGCGACCAGCGCAGTAAATCGCGTGTCCCTGATGGACCCGTGCGCGTACCAGACAATCATGGCCGTAAGCAATGCCGCAGACACAATGTAGCTGGCCGCAAACCCAATGTGCTCCGCCAACGCGAGCAAGGACAGGTAGAACAACGCCAGCGCCGCAATCGTGACGCCGTATTGGACCAAGTGGAATCGCAGGCCGGTTGAAAGCTCCAGGCAAAGCAAGCCAACCAGCGTGAGCACTACGAACATGATTCCGTATTTCAGACTGCGCTCAACCGAAGTGTACATATTCACCGGTTCAAACAAATCGAATCCCACACTCTCCTGAGTGAAGAACGCATTGTTGTCGGAAGAGGAAATTCGAAAAACGCTGGGGAATCCTCGTGCCAAGCCGCTTACGTTGTAAGAGGCGGCAAATCCATCCGTACGCACCTCGGAATCGTCGGGAAGAAACCGCCCGGTGAAACTGGGATGAGGCCATGTTGAACCAATGCTTATGGTGGCATTGTCCGCGTTGGGGACAACCGAGGAATGACGGGTTCCGCGCAAACTCAGGTTGAATTCGAAGGCACCGGTAAGGGAATCCGGACCAGCGCCGCCATCCGATGCCGATACACCGCTGCCCAACGGCCCATCCGGAATTGCAACAAGACTCAACTCCCGGTTGTTAACTCGCAGACTCGCGTTACGAATGCCGCGCGTATCACGAATCGCGATCAAAACCGTGGCCTGATTGGTCCGCAAAGGACCGAACCTGTCCCCTAGAGCCGCAAGATCGATGGCCGGAAAATGTCCGCTGCCGGTCACTTCCATCTCGAATACGGGCACGTCAAATATGCCCCTGTGGCGGAACTCGTGGGTCGATGCCACCTGCACCTCCAATGCATCCGGCATTACCGCGACGAAGGCGTCCTCCTCTTCATGCGCAATTGGAATCAAGATCACCGGTCCGCTGACACGTTGCGCCTGCCCCCAAGACGTGGCGACATTGGAGACGGCTTCCTCGTAGTTTTGGTTACGGTCAGAAGCGACGCAGCCCACCAACCCGAGCGGAATGGTGGAGGCGAGCGCCAAGACGCCTACCAGAACAAAGCGGAAAGATGTCGAATCCGTATCAAGCACTTTCAGCGCGCCAACTGGGCCGTATCAGGGTCGCGGATCTCGTAGAGTTCGATGATGTTGCCAAAGGGATCCTTGCCGTAAATGGCCGAGCTGCCGCCGAAGTTCACCGGCGGCCCCGCGAACTCCATGCCTGCGGCGCTGAGGCGGCCGTATTCCGCTTCGATGCCGTCCACCTGCAGGCAGAAGTGCGGATAGCCATAGTCGCAAGGGCGCTGACGGTGATCGACTGGCTCGGGACGGCTGTACTCCCACAATTCCACGAAGGCGTTCGGCGCCTTCAGCATGGCCATGCGGGCGGCCGTTCCGGATAGGCCAATCGCCTGGTCAGCGAGAGGATGGTCGCCATCCCAGTCGCCTTCTTGAACTACTTCGAATCCGAGCAGATCCCGATAGAACCGAAGCCCCGTTTCGAAATCGGGGACGCCGACCGCCACATGATGAATCCCGACGATCATCGTTGCTCCCTCCTTGCACAACGCCCTTTCGGCGGAGAGGGCAGTTTAGCGGAGTTTCGCGCCAGCGAAACTCCAATCGTCCCTTGGCCCCCAAGGGGCCACAGGGCTATTCAAAAGTCCTGACGGCGGTTGGCTGAGGTTTCCGGTTGGTTTTG
>VYDB01000117.1 GCA_009843635.1 Gammaproteobacteria bacterium | reverse complement strand
CCGGCAACGCAAACCCCGCCCAATCAGGGGCAGGGGGGCGAGTAGTTACCATATCAGAACAAGTTGGCCCGAGGGGTGTAAACCTCCTCCAGCCGCTGCTTCTCCTCGGCGGTCAGCTCAACCTCAAGCGCCGCCACCGCCTCCTCCAGGTGGCTCATCTTGGTGACGCCGACGATGGGTGCGGCGACGACCGGATTGGCCAGCACCCAGGCCATGGCCACTTGGGCCCGAGACACGCCCATGTCCCGCGCCACCTCGCCGACACGCTCGACGATGGGCCGGTCCTTGACCTCGTCGAATCGCCGGGCGGCCATCGGGTCGCTCTGCGAGCGACGGGTCACGGCTTCCCAGTCGCGGGTGAGCAGTCCCCGGCCCAAAGGGCTCCAGGGGATCGCGCCGACGCCTTGGTCGGCGCACAGCGGCAGCATCTCGCGCTCCTCCTCGCGCTGCAGCAGGCTGTACTGGTTCTGCATGCTGATGAACTTGGTGAAGCCATGCCGCTCACTTAAGTAGAGCATCTTGCTGAACTGCCAAGCCCACATCGACGAGGCGCCGATGTAGCGGACCTTGCCGCAGGCGACCGCATCGTGCAGCGCCCCAAGGGTCTCCTCAACCGGTGTCCGGTCGTCAAAGCGGTGGATCTGGTAGAGATCGATGTAGTCGGTGCCCAGCCGGCGCAGGGAGGCATCGAGCTCCGCCATGATCGACTTGCGGGAGAGCCCGCGGGCGTGGCGGCCGCGGCGCATGGGGAAGTACACCTTGGTGGCGATCACCACTTCATCGCGATTGGCCATGTCGCGCAGGGCCCGCCCGACGATCTCTTCGCTCGAACCCGCCGAGTAGGCGTTGGCGGTGTCGAAGAAGTTGATGCCGAGCTCCAGCGCCCGCTCGATGATCGGGCGGCTGGCGGCTTCGTCGATGCTCCAGTCCTGAACCCCGGACGATTCCTCCCCGAAGCCCATGCAACCGAGGCAGATGCGCGAGACCTCCAGGCCGGAATTGCCTAACTTGTTGTATTTCAATGTGATTTCTCCTTTGGTGTAGTCCTGTTATGCGTGCGGTTCCCTATTCCGTGGCAGGGTGGCGCCCAGCACGACGGCCGCCGCCGCCGCGGACGCCAGCGACCCGAGCAGGATGCCGAGCTTGTCCGCCACCCAGTAGGTGCCGTTGCCGTGCTCGAAGGCGAGGCTGGCGATGAACAGGCTCATGGTGAAGCCGATGCCGCAGGCGAAGGCCGCGCCGGTGAGCTGCGCCCAGGTCACGCCTTGGGGGAGTGCCACCCAGCGCAGCAGCACCGCCAAGCCAACCAGCCCCATGATGCCGATGGGGTTGCCCAGGAAAAGCCCGAGCGCTATCCCCAAAGTCACGGGCTCGACGAAGTCGGCGAACCCGATTCCCGCAAACGAAATGCCGGCGTTGGCGAAGGCGAACACCGGCAGCACCACGAAGGCCACCGGCGCGTGCAGGTCGCGCTCCAGTTCCTTGAGCGGCGAACCCCCTGCCCCGTCGCGCAGCAGGCCCGCTGCCCTATCGTGCAGCGGGATGCAAAAGGCAATCAACACGCCCGCCAGGGTCGCATGCACCCCGGACTTGAGCAGCGCCACCCAGAGCACCAAGCCCAGCAGCACGTAGGCGGTCACGTTCATCACGCCCCGGCGATTGAGCGCCACCCCAACCAGCAGCGCCACGCCGGCAATCGCCAGCATGCCGGGCGACAGGTCAGCCGTGTAGAACAGCGCGATGATCACGATGGCGGCCAAGTCGTCGAAGATCGCCAGCGCCAGCAAGAACGCCTTCAGCGACACCGGCACCCGGTCGCCGAACGCGCGCAGCAGCGCCAAGGCGAAGGCGATGTCCGTGGCCGCCGGGATGGCCCAGCCGTCCATGGCCCCCGAATTCCCCCAGTTCAGAGCTGCGTAGATGCACGCGGGCGCCAGAATGCCGCCGGTAGCGCCCACCGCCGGCAAGGCGACGCGCTCAGCCGACGACAGCTCGCCTTCACACACCTCGCGCTTGACCTCAAGGCCGATGAGAAAGAAGAACACGGCCATCAGCCCGTCGTTGATCCACAGCAGCAGGGGCTTGTCGATCCCGGCCTCGCCGACGTGAACGGCGAGGCGCGTGTCCAGCAACAGCTCATAGGCCGACACGAGCGGCGTGTTGGCCGCGACCATCGCCAGCACCGTGGCACCAAGCAGCAGGATGCCGCCGGCCGACTCAAGCCGAATAAAGCTCAGCAAGGCCGAGGAAAGACCCGGCCGGTCCTGTTGGGTGGGCACTGCTCCGCTCCTTGGCAGTCGGGGCGGCGGCAATGGTAACAGCCATCTGGACTCCCAAAGCGCAGGCCACTAGCATCGGCTAGGGTTCGACGGTGCTGTGAGCAACCTCTTCTGACATGCCGGGGCGGGGTCTTCCATGAAACACATCCGAAATTCCTGATGGAAGGTGCATCCCAACGCTGGTTGCTACTCGCAGCCCTCGGCGCAAGCATGGCCAGCAGCGCATTCGCCGAGACCATGACGCTCCGGGTACACACCTTCAACTCGCCCAAGTCCATCGCCGTCAGCGAGTTCCTGCAACCTTGGGCGGCCGAGATCGGCACGCTATCAAAGGGCCGGGTCGCCGTGCAGGTGTTTCCCGCCATGCAGCTCGGCGGCAGGCCCGCCGACCTCTACGGGCAGGCGCGCGACGGCGTGGTCGATGCGGTCTGGACCCTGCCCGGCTATTCGCCGGGCCGGTTTCCGTTGACGGAAGTCTTTGAACTACCCTTCGTGTGCGCGGACGCGCAAGCCACCAGCCAAGCGCTGACGGCATTCCATCGCAAGTGGATGGGCGACGAGTACCAAGACACACACCCACTGGTGTTCCATGCCACCGCTCCCGGCCAACTGCACACGGTCAACCACCCAGTTCACGGTTTGGCCGACCTGCGTGGACTGAAGGTGCGCGCCGCCTCGCAAACCGGCGCCGCCGTGCTGGAAGCCTTCGGCGCCGTCCCCGTCGGAATGCCGGCCCCGCAGGTGTACGAAGCGCTCGCCCGTGGCGTGGTGGACGGCGCCTTGCTGCCGTGGACGATCATGCGGCCCTTCCGGCTGCATGAAGTGACCCGTCACCACACGGAGGTCTTCCTGGGATGCACGCCGTTCGTGCTGACCATGAACAAGGCGCGCTACGAGGGGCTGCCCGCAGAGATCCAGCAGATGTTGGACAGCACCACCGGCATGGCGCTGGCCAAACGGCTGGGCCACCTGTGGCAGCAGGACGAACTGCTCGGTCGCGGCCTTGCCGTGGAGCGCGGACATCCGATCCTGGCGCCGGGCGGCTCCGAACGGGCGCTTTTGCGCACGGCCGCCGCACCGGTGATCGATCGCTGGGTCGCGAAGATTGACGCCATGGGCCACGACGGGCGGGCGCTGCTTGAAGACGCCAAACGCCTGGTCGCAGACTATGCCGATGGACGGGAGTAGCACCGTTAGCCAGGCCGAACGACTGGACCGAGGCTTCGAACGGCTGGCGCGGGTGGTGGCGCTGGGTGGCGGGGTGCTTCTGGTCGGCGTGGTGGGAATGACGGTGGCGAGCATCGTCGGGCGCTACCTGTTCGACGCGCCGATCCCCGGAGACTACGAGCTCACCGAACTCGCGTGCGGCATCGCGGTGTTCGCGTTTTTTCCCTACTGCCAAGCCACCAACGCGAACGTGGTGGTCGGCTTCTTCACCAGTCGGCTGCGGCCGCGCTACCAAGCCGCGCTCGACAGCGTCCACGGGGTCGCCGCCATGGTCATGGCGGGCGTGATCGCCTGGCGCTTGTTGGTCGGCGGCATCCGCAAGCTGGAGGACGGCGAGACGACGCTGTTCCTCGAGATTCCGCTTCACTGGGCCTACTTCCCGGCGCTGGTCGCGGCCGGGCTGCTCGCCGCGGCCTGCTTCGTGGTCGTCCTGCGTCACCTGCGCACCCTTCAACGATGACCCACATCGAACTCGGCGTCGTGCTATTCGCCGTCTGCCTGCTGCTGATCGGGCTGCGGATGCCGGTGGCGGTGGCCATGTTCGCAGTCGGCGGCTTTGGCTTTGCATCGCTCGCCGGCTGGTCGGCCTTTTTCAACCTGCTCAACACCGCGCCGTTTGGCCGGGTGTCGAGCTACACCCTGTCGGTGCTGCCGCTTTTCCTGCTGATGGGCCAATTGGCCACCCGGGGCGGGCTCAGCCGCCAGTTGTTCGACGCGGCCCGGGCCTGCTTCGGCCATCGTCGCGGCGGGCTGGCGGTCTCGACCATCGGCGGCTGCGCGGGGTTCGGCGCCGTGTGCGGCTCATCCATCGCCACCGGCGCCACCATGGCCGCGGTGGCGCTGCCGGAGATGCGCCGCCACGGCTATTCGGGCGCGCTGGCCACCGGCACCCTGGCCGCCGGCGGAACCCTGGGCATCCTGTTTCCGCCGTCGATCATCCTAGTGATCTACGCGGTGATCACCGAGCAGTCGATCGGCAAGCTGTTCCTGGCCGCGCTGGTGCCGGGCGTTCTCGCAACACTCGGCTACGCGGCGGCAATCGGCGCCTACGTGCGGCTGAATCCTTCAGCCGGACCAGCGGCCCGGGCGGTGCCCTTCCGAGAGCGGGTGGAAAAGGTCGCCAAGGTGTGGCCAGTATTGGCCATCTTCCTCGCGGTGATCGGGGGCATCTACGTCGGCGCCTTCACCCCCACGGAAGCCGCGGCCGTCGGCGCGGCGGCCATCGGCTTGGTGGCCTTCGCCTCCAGGCAGCTCGATTGGAAGGCGTTCTCAACCAGCCTGCTGGAAACCGCAAGGGCGACCGGGATGATCTTCCTCATCCTGATCGGCGCGGAGGTGTTCAACGCCTTCCTGGCCCTGACCCAGATTCCATCGGCGTTGGCCGATGCGCTGGCGACCTCGGGACTGGCGCCGATGGCGGTCCTGATCGGCATCCTGCTGGTCTATCTGCTGCTCGGTTGCGTGATGGACAGCCTCGCCATGATCCTGCTGACCGTCCCCGTCTTCTTCCCGCTGGTGACCGGGCTCGATCTCCCCTACACGGCGGAGGAGGTGGCCATCTGGTTCGGCGTCATGGCGGTGATCGTCGTCGAGATCGGCCTGATCACACCGCCGATCGGCCTAAACGTCTATGCGATCAACGCCATGGATGGGAGCATCCCCTTAAGCGATTCCTTCCGGGGTACGATACCCTTCCTGTTGAGCGGGTTCGCGCTCCTCGCCATCATCCTGTGGCTGCCGGGCGTTTGCCTGTGGCTCGCGAGGCTGGCGTAGGGCCTCACCCAACTCGGCGGGTTAGCCCAAGGCGGAGCGCATCGCATGGCCATCAACGAGTCCGGCCCGGCTGCTGAACCAGGCGCAGGCCCCGACGCCAAGATTCCGCTGCCCCTGGCCACGGGCCTCGGCCTGCAGCTCGCCGCCCTAGTGCTACCCGGCGCGGTGCTGATTCCGACGATCATGTTTCGCGGCGCCGGGCAGCCCGATCAGGTGCTGCTGTGGGCCGTGTTCGCCTCCGTCATCATCAGCGGCCTGACCACGATGCTCCAAGCCGCTCGCTTCGGGCGTCTCGGCGGGGGCTACCTCATCGCCACCGGTGCCTCCGGTGCCACCATTGGAGTCAGCATTGCGGCCCTCGATGCGGGCGGTCCGCCGCTGCTCGCCGCCTTGGTGGTGGCCATGGCGCTCCTGCAGTTCGCCTTCTCCGCCCGGCTTGCCCTGTTCCGGCGCATCCTCACGCCCACGGTGACCGGCACCATCCTGATGCTGACGCCAGTCACCGTGATGCCAGTGATTTTCCAGCAGCTCGACAACGTGCCCGAAGGCACCAACCCATTCGGCGCCCCGCTCTGCGCGGCCACGACGCTGGCGGTGGTGGTGGCCTTCATGCTGAAGGCGCGCGGCGGCCTGCGGCTTTGGGCGCCGATCATCGGCATCTTCGCCGGGTCATTGGTGGCCATCGCCTTCGGCCTCTACGACTTCGAGCGCATCAGGAACGCTCCTTGGGTCGGGCTGCCAACGGTCGCCTGGTCCGGCGTCGATCTCGATTTCGGAATCGCCTTCTGGGCGCTGCTGCCGGGGTTCCTGTTCATCGCGGTGGTCTGCACCATCCAGACCATCAGCGGGTCCGTGGCGGTGCAGCGCGTGTCTTGGCCAAACCCCAAGGCGATTGACTTTCGCGCCGTGCAGGGCGCGGTGACAGCCGACGCCACTGGCAACCTGCTATCCGGCTTGGCGGGCACGATGCCGCTCGGGTTCCGCCCCACTGGCACGTCGATGGTGGAGATCACCGGCATCGGTTCGCGCATCATCGGCTCGGCGCTGGGCGCCACGTTGATCGCCATAGCCTGCCTGCCCAAGGCGCTGGCCGTGGTTCTGGCAATACCGGGCCCGGTGACCGCCACCTTCATCACCATCATGATGGCGACCATCTTCATCATCGGGATGAAGGTGATCGTCCACGACGGCATCGACTACCGCAAAGGCGTGATCGTCGGCATCGCCTTCTGGGTCGGCGTGGGGTTCGAAAACGGCGTGGTCTTTCCCGAACTCGTCGCTGGCTTGACCGGCGGCTTTGCGCCCAACGGCATGATCGCTGGCGGCGTGGTCGCTCTCTTCGCCACGCTATTCATGGAATTGACCAAGCCGCGCCGCAGCCGGCTGGAGGTGGCTTTCGACCGCTCGGCGCTTGAGGCGATTCGGGAATTCATGGCGGGTTTCGCATCGCGGTCCGGCTGGGACGAACAGATGGCGGCGCGCCTCGATGCAGTGAGCGAAGAGACCTTGCTCACGCTGCTGGCCGGCGACGAAGCGGCTACGGACCCGGCGCCACGACGCCTGCTAGTGGTTGCGCGGCGCGAGGACGGGGGCGCGACCTTGGAGTTTGTCGCCTCCCGGAGCGAGGAGAACCTGCAGGATCAAATCGCGCTGCTTGGCGACACCATCGCCGACGACGTGATCGAGCGGGAGATGTCGCTGCGCCTGCTGCGCCATCTCGCCTCCTCGGTTAGGCATCAGCAATATCACGACACGGATGTCATCACCGTCCGCCTGGAGCCGACTGCGCCAAGCACTGCCGAAGGTGGTTAAAGCACTTCGGATGGCAAGGCCCATGTCGTCACCTACGCAATCACAAATAGAAAAACTGATGTCTTTGCCAGCGGATGATCCGGTGGCCGCATTAAACCTGTTTCAGTTCAACGCCAAGGCTCAATACCAATCCGGCGACCCGGAGTATGGAACACCCGAAGCTGACGTATCTGGCGAAGAAGCCTATGCCCGGTATAGCGAGATCGCCGGACCGTTCATCACGAAACTAGGTGGCCACGTCGAATTTAGCACCCCCGTGGACCAGGTGATGATCGGCCCTGATCACCCTGATTGGGACATCGCGGCCATCATGGTCTTCCCCACCCGCCGTGCATTCATGGAGATGCTGTCTGATCCAGAGTTTCAGCAAGCCTCTAGGCACCGCAAAGCTGCGCTCGCTAACCATTGCATGCTTCACCTAGCTGGCGCGCCTTTTTCATCCCAGGCTTCCCGCCAAGTGTCGAATTCCGAAGATGAAACCCGGTAGCGGGCATAGTTGCCTTCGTGGAGGCCGAGCAGTTCGTTCTCGGCGAGTTCCTGGAATCGAGCTCGGTCGGCGTCTTCGATCTTGACTGCTTGGGCTGCGATCTGGGCCGAGGCCGATTGGATATCCAAGCAACCGCGAATGATCTCGCCGATGAGTTCGCGCAACGCCTCGCGATAGCGCACCTTGAACGGATCGGGTTCGCCAACGGACTGTCGGATGGCGCCGTACCGCATGGCGGAACGCTCGTACGCCCAAAGGAAAAGTGCCTTCATCAAGCCGAATTCGTGCTGTTCGTAAATCAACAGAACCGCGTCTGTGTAGTAGCTCCGCGGCACGTCGTTGAACGAAAGGGGCGACAGGTTTTGCTTGATCAGGGGGATGTTGGCGGCGAGCCGCGAGACCCGCTTGTTGACGTCGTCGAAGGCTTGGAGATAGGGCAACTGGACGAGGCAGAATAGGGACTGCTCAAAGGGATCGTTGATCTGCCGTGCGGTTGCCAGCAGCCGGTCGAAGGCCTCCCCAACTTGCGCCGGGATGTCGAGGGGCCGGTAGGCGGAGGCTTCGATGCCCACCGGCATGGACCGCAATCGACCCGGCGCCGCTGGGTCTGGCAGCAGGTCTTCGGCCAGCAAGGCGTGCAGGTTGAGAATCGTGCGGCGGTCGAAGCCGATGTGGTCCCCCGTCTCAACCAGAAACTCAATGGCGTGCTTGTGGTTGAGGATCATCTGCGTCTCAACAATGTCGCGGCCCTCCGCCGGGTCGCCAAACTCAAGCAGGCGCTTGGTGTCGAGCAGCGAGTAGGTGTTGCCCTCAAGACGGCTCGAATTCCAAGACAAGTCGATCAGCATCCGGCCGAGGATTCGGCGGGCATGGGTTCCAGCGGGCTCCGGCGCCTGGGCCAGTTGACCCATGTCGCGCAGCCGAGCCCGCTCGTCGTTCGACAGATAGGCCGTGTCATTGGGGCGGTAGCGGTCGATGAACGCGTGGCTGTAACCGACGTGGGGGCGGTGCTCAGCGGGCCGCGACAGATGCGCACTTCGCAAATCGTCCCGAAGTTGCCTGAGCTTGTCGGGAATGACCTTGGCTCGGGCGTGGGCATCCGCCGCACCCGTCCCGGCGCTGGCCTGGAGGTCGATGGACTGAGGCAACCGGTATCGGGTACTCGGACCCCCGTCATGACGGACGAGGCGACCCAAGTCCACAAGCCGACGAAGCCGGTACTGAAGCGTGCGCCGCGGCAATGGATCATCGAGTTCACGGGCGATGCCGTGTACGCCAATCCCGTCGGGATGACGACCAACGACAGCTTCGATTCGATTCAGCTCCTGCTCCAACACGGTTCATTCGATGTTGCGCGAATTGCACTATATTGGCGCGATTGCAATAAAAGCGCAAGGTTATTGAAGCGATCTCCGATAATCGCGCCATATCACGCAAACTTTTGGTTATCGAATCAGATCACTGGCTCCCAATACGCCTCGATACGGCGTCGGAGAAGTTCGCCAGATTGACC
Source organism: Gammaproteobacteria bacterium (assembly GCA_009843635.1). Lineage (GTDB taxonomy): Bacteria > Pseudomonadota > Gammaproteobacteria > Pseudomonadales > Azotimanducaceae > Azophilus. The sequence continues at coordinate 22,522 of VYDB01000117.1, read as the reverse complement.
AAGCAGTGCGCGACCATGCCGGGGCGGACGCTTTGCGTGTGGATGGTCGTGTAGATCAGTGGCAGGATGCCTAGGGTGCGGACCGGAATCATCCACGGCGTGTCGAAGTGGTAGATGGAGAAGAGCAGGCTGTGGGCCGCGGGCTTCAAGCGCCCAAAGCGGCTGGGCATCCTGGGGAGCAGGTAGCCGCGAAAATAGAGCTCTTCGGTTATGGGGACGAGGATACCGGTGAGCGCGATGTTCGCGGCCAGAACGATCCACGCGACCTCCGAATTCCCTGCCATCTGGTACTTCGCGAAGATGCTGACCCCGACGAAAGCCGTTTCGAGCCAGCGGGTGACGGGCTCAAGCGCTGCGAAGATGATGGCCGTTGGCACCAGGATCGCGGGAACCCATACGAGATAGCGAGACCACGAGATTGGTCGGCGATATACAACGATGCCTTCAAGCGACCACCCCGGATTGCGCCGCTTCTTGGCCAAGTAGTAGAGATAGCCTAGCTGCACCGGAATCAGCACGAAGACGTTTGTGAAGACGCCGAAGATCAGTTCCGGCGGCAATGACGGGTTCCAAAACGTCGCCAATCCCAGCACGATCGCTGCTATGTTGGCGATGCCAGGCGCCAAGTGGAGGAACAGACACTTCCCCATGGAATGAGGCTCAACCGTCGAATCGGGCGGAACCCTGGCCGGGCCTCTTGACGCGGGTAATTTGATCCTCAGTCTCCTCCTGTCTCACTTCAGCACATCTTCGAGGGCTGCGTCCACGCGTTGCGTTGGTGCGCGCATTCGCCCCTGCAAGCGCATTACAACATCCCAATCGAGGGCAGGACGCCAGGGATCCCGCCTGCAACTTGCGTTGCCCCCGGAACAAGGGCATCTTGCCCTCGGACGGGCGCGTAGCGCCGTTGTTTCGAGCAGCCGGCTGACCAAGCTCTTGGAATGGGCTTACGTTGACCGTGTGCCGTTTGTGGACAACAATGCCCGTTGTCTGCACCGGAACCGGCTAGATGTCCCGCTCGGAACCCTTACGCGCTGCGGCAACGCCTCTACTGGCAGGTGTGCCCGCCATGCCCGACGTGCCCTCCGTTCTCCCGTCGCCGTCGCGTGGAAGTTAACCGCAACAAGCCCGACCGCTGGAAGCAGGACATCGCCCGCTCGGTGGACATGTACAACGAGTGGTTCCTTCAGTTCGCCCCGGCAGCCTACAGGGACACACGCATCCGCACGACCAGCGATGTCCAAGCGACGCTCACTGCAACTCGATACCTCACAGACATCAGCGTGGCGGTGCTCAAGTCCAATCCGGCCATCCTGCCCACCCTGCGCATGTCGGCCTGTCCGGCGTATCGAAGACGCTGGTCAACTCGATGGAGAGAAGACACCGGATACCCCCGCGCATGTCCAGCAAGCAGGTGGACGACCAACTCCGCAAGATCGGCGAGACCATCAAGAAAATGGCCGACCCCGACATCTTCGTCTGGCTGGGACGGGGAAAAAAGCCCCCAAGCACGCTGGAGCGCTACCGTGCCGCCACCATTGTGGCCGACCGGCTGTGCGGCGCCGTTGCCAATCCCATCATCCGCAACGCACAGGAGAAGCGCCAACTCACGGCGATTGGATCCTGGCTCGACGCCAAGGGATACGAGCCCGCGCAAGACGGAACCACGTACGACCGCATGCGCCCCGGCACCTACTCCTTTCGGCTGATTGTGCCCGTCGATCAAGAGGGCTCGAATCGAAAGATCAACATTCCCGTCGACGCCGTGGTCATGCCCAAGGCTGCCGAGCCGGGCGACTTCCCCCTGCTCCTGGAGGCGAAGTCGGCGGGTGATTTCACGAATGTCAACAAGCGGCGCAAGGAGGAGGCGGCCAAGATGGGTCAGTTGCGCCACACCCACGGCGACAACGTTCGCTTCAACCTGTTCCTCTGCGGCTATTTCGACAGCGGCTATCTCGGCTACGAGGCGGCTGAAGGCATCGACTGGGTGTGGGAGCACCGCATCGACGACCTTGCCGGGTTCGGCTTGTAAATGGACATGCGCCCGGAAACCCCCATCGAAGCGCGACGGCTTGAGCTTCAGCAGAATCTAGACGCTGCGAAGACCCAGGCCGAAAGAAACCGCATGGGGCAGTTCGCGACTCCAACGGCGCTCGCTCGGGACATTCTCGGCTACGCGAAGCGCGAGCTGGATGCCGATACCAAAGTGCGCTTCCTCGATCCCGCCATCGGCACTGGGTCTTTCTACTCAGCGCTTCTCGAAGTGTTTCCCGAGGAATGCATCGACGCCGCCGTCGGCTACGAAATCGATCCGCACTACGCGACGCCGGCTGCAGCGCTATGGCAGTCCACGGGCCTCGACGTCCGACAGGCCGACTTCACCCATGCGCCGGCACCGCCGCCCGCGGACGCTTTCAATCTGCTCATCTGCAACCCGCCCTACGTGCGCCACCACCACATCGTCAACGGCGACAAACACCGTCTGCGCCAGCTCACCCGGTCGGCTTGCGGCCTTGAATTGAGCGGACTCGCCGGCCTGTACTGCTACTTTCTGGGATTGAGCCACCAATGGATGGCAGACGGGGGCCTCGCTGGCTGGCTGATCCCCAGCGAATTCATGGACGTTAACTACGGCCTCGCGATCAAGCAATACCTTCTCGACACCGTGAACCTCCTGCACATCCATCGCTTTGATCCCAACGACGTGCAGTTTGGCGACGCCCTCGTCTCCTCGGCCGTGGTCTGGTTCCGCAAGGCGCCCCCCAATTCCTCCCATGAAGTCCGCTTCACCTACGGAGGCTCCCTGACCTGTCCGACAATCGAGCGCTCCGTCCCCACCGCCGCATTGCGCCGCGACCGCAAGTGGACCCGTTACCCCAAGGCAGACACGAGCGCAATCGCCGATGCGCCGGTGCTGTCCGACTACTTCACCATCAAGCGCGGCTTGGCCACCGGCGACAACAGCTACTTCATCCTTTCCGCTGAGGAACTCGAAAGCCGCAAACTGCCATACGAGGCCTTCCGGCCCATCCTGCCGAGCCCGCGTTACGTGTCCGACGATGAGATACCGGCGGACAGCGACGGCAACCCACTGTTGGAGCGCAGGCTCTACCTGCTCGACTGCCGCTTGACGGAAAGCGACATCAAGGTCCGGCATCCCCCGCTTTGGGAGTACCTCGAAGAGGGCAAGTCCAGAAGCGTCGCTCAGCGCTACATCTGCCGCCATCGAAAGCCTTGGTACGCCCAGGAGAACCGCCCTGCCGCGCCGCTCGTCTGCACCTACCTAGGCCGCAGCGACACCAAGCGCGGGCGCCCGTTCCGGTTCATCCTGAACAACTCCCGGGCGACCGCCGCCAACGTTTACCTCATGCTGTACCCAAAACCGCAACTCGCCAAGGCCGCCGCCAAACGGCCGGCCCTGATGCGGCAAGTTTGGGAATACCTCAACGCCATCCGCCCCGCCGACCTGCTCGGGGAGGGGCGGGTCTACGGTGGTGGCCTCCACAAGCTTGAGCCCAAAGAACTGGGTAACGTTCCGGTCGAGGGGCTTACGGAACTGGCTGGGCTCCTCCCGCCGCGCTCGACCGGCAAGCAGGCCGAAATGTTTGAGTTGGCGCAATAAAGAAGGTTCGCGCCCTCGGACGGCGCGAAGCGCCGTACCCTGCACAACCACTTCTCTCAGTAGTATGCGTGGTACAGAGACCGCTCCAACGTCTCTCGCCCTGCTCCACGTGCCACCAGTGGTTCAATCTCCTCCATGGCCGTCGTCCTTTGCAGAAGAACACACGGAAAGTCGGTGACCACCCAACGTTCGTTGGGTGTTGGCTGAAAATACGGCTTGTGGTTTCGCTTCGCAGCGCGAAACTCGAATCGGCCATTGGAGCGCACGGATTCCGCCCAGACCAGCGGATAGCGCCCGTCACCCGGCTGTTCCTGCAAACTCGTCTTGTGCCGGTTCCACACCAAGGGCCCGGTGCTCACCTTGTAGCCGTAGTCGGCCAAGCGATACGGCGAGGCACCCACCCGGCTCAGCAGAGCGCCCTGCGCCTCGGTGCGCGGCATCAACCAGGGTTGATCCGGGGACTCGGGCAAACTGAAGGAGCCTGCGGCCCCTACCTCAATCGATCCATTGTCTCCCGACGAAATGAAGTGCGCGGTGCCCGCGCTGGAGTCGCCACCGCGCTGATAAGTGGCCAACAGGGTTTCCTGCAGCACGTCGGCGAAGACCCCCTTGCGTTTGCCGACGAAGCCGATGCTTGCTGGCGGGGCTTCCCGACCGAGCAGGCCCCGCAGCGCCTTGAAGTACTCGCCAGCCAAGAAGCTCGTCGGCGTGACGTAGGCGATGACGCCACCCGCCCGCGTGAAGCGCAGAGCCAAGTCAGTGAACACGCCGTAGAGGTTTGCGTGGCCGAACAGGCTGCGCTTGAACTTGCGGCGCAACGGCGGCGACAGCGTGACGCGCCCGTAGGGCGGGTTGCCGACTACCAGATCGAACCCCTCCCCCGCTGGCACCTGTTCGAGACTGTCGCACACGCGCACGACGGACCCAAGCTGCGCGCCCGCTTCCCGGCACAGACCGCTCAGCGCCACGTCCAAGACCACTTGGGACATCCAGGCCGCGAACGGGTCCACCTCGAACCCTACCAGCCGACGCTCAACGTCCCGCAGCACGGCACGGGCATCAAGCCCTTCGCGGCTGGCCACCATCCGCCGCGCGACCGGCGCGAGGAAAGCGCCGCCGCCGCAGGCCGGGTCGAGCACCCGCGCTGAGGACCAATCCACGCCGACGTTGCGCAAGATAATGGATTTTCGTACAGTATGTGTCAATGCCTCGAATCGAAGCCAGGCCAGACTAAGACTTCCCCCGGCCTGCCCCAACGCGATACTATTCACACGCACATGATGAACGGATTCTCATGGCTCGCACTCGACAGCACCCGCCACGCGCGTTTCCTGCAGTGACGACTGACCTCATCGTGTCACCATCCGGTAGCGTCATGTATCTATTGCGCCAATCAGGAACCTGAATGGCCAGCGGTAGCCAACTCAAAGCACTAGTCCAGTCCTACATCGACGGCGACGACGACCGCTTTTTCTCCGTAACCATGCAGGTCGCTGCCCACGAAGCCCGAATCGGCCACGGCAAGCTCGCAACTGATTTGCGGGAGGCAATCGATGAGGCCAAGCGACGACGCGGCGCTGCATCGCTCGTCTCCATCAGCAAGCCACGCGGCGAGCTCGCCAATATCCTAGAAGTCTCCAATCCCTCCAACCGACTTTCCGACATGATCGTCGACCCGGTGCTGGCGAACCAATTGCAGCGCGTCATTCGTGAACAACGAGTCGCCGGCCGCATTCTTGACCACGGCCTCTCTCCACGGCGCAAACTCCTTCTCGTTGGTCCCCCGGGGACAGGCAAGACCATGACCGCATCGGTGCTCGCCGGCGAACTCGGCCTCGCCCTCATGCAGGTTCGTCTCGACGGTCTGATCACTCGCTTTATGGGCGAAACAGCGGCTAAGCTCCGGCAGGTCTTTGACGCCACACACCGCACCCGGGGCATCTATCTCTTCGATGAATTCGACGCCATCGGCTCTGGCAGAGACCTCACCAACGATGTCGGGGAGATCCGCCGCGTACTCAACAGCTTCCTGTTGATGATCGAGCAGGATCGCTCCCAAAGCCTCGTAGTTGCCGCCACCAATCACCCCGACATCCTGGATAGGGCGCTTTTCCGGCGGTTCGATGACATCCTCCACTACGAACTCCCCGACGCGAGCCAAGCGACCGAACTCCTCCGTACACGCTTGTCGCCCCACTCTGCCCGCGTCCGCTGGCGCATGCTTGGCGAGGAGGCCCAAGGCCTCAGCTACGCCGAGATCACCCGCGCCGCCAATGATGTCCTCAAAGATGCGCTCATCCACGACCACGGCAAATGCCACGAGCGGGCCATCCGCAGCATGCTTCAGGAACGCAAGGCGATCGCCGCCCGCCTGCGTGACGGACCTCAATAGATGGCGAACGGGGATTCGGAGACCCATCGACATTTCATTCTCGAGGGCTTCACAGAAACGGAACCGTATCGCGCTCGCGGCGCCGGGGGCAGACAGAGCATCCCAGCCCGCAATCGCGAGCAGCACGCCGCCAGGCTAAGCGCACAACTCGACAACGTCCGCGCTGCCGCCCAAGAAGCGGCATCCGACACCGAGGATCCAGAAGATGGTCTCGGTATCCAAGTGGAGTTCCAGAGCTTCCCGGACATTGACCTCGCCTTTGAGAGCCTGTCGCGCGAGAACCAGGGCATCGAGCTCCGCAACGTCCGCCACCGCGACGACATCACCTATGCCACCGTCTACGTCCCCACCGGAAAGCTCCAACACTTCGAAGGACTCATCAGGGACTATCTGGACCGTCGGCCCCTAAAAGCGCATAGGTGTTATAGTGATTGCAGCCACGAGTTGGGGTCGGCTAAGCCTTGGCTCGTGACTTGCCAAGGAGTTTCAGCCATGCCAATCGGACCCAATCGGGAGAAGCGGCCCGCTGACGTGGTGGCCAACGCCCTGCTGCTGGCCCGGATAGCTACAGGCAAGGCGGAGGAGATCGCGGCTCGCACCGCCAAGACGCCTTGGCACCTTGGCGAAGTGGAGGAGTGGCGCTCAGAATGAACTACTCCGACCGCCGGGCTATCCAGGCACAGCCCGAACTCTTCACGCCGTTCGGAAGCGGTCAGGACCCCAGCGAAGATCGTTCCGCCCAAGAGTGGCATGAGTGGCTGCATCAGGAGTTGCCGCCTCCTGAGCTTCCCGAAGACGCTCCTGAGATAATCGACCTGTTCGCCGGCTGCGGGGGCCTGTCACTTCCTTTCGAGGTGTGCGGATTCCGGTCAATCGGGTATGAAATGGATGCCTCTGCTGTAGAGACCTACAACCGCAACCTCGACGGCAAGTGCCATGAAGCGTTTCTGACTGAGGGGATGCCCGAGGATCGGCAGGATGTGGATGTGATCATCGGCGGCCCTCCATGCCAGCCGTTCAGCCAGTTTGGTTACCAACGTGGCAGGGAGGACAGCCGCGACGGCCTGCCCGTGTTCGTCGACGCCCTGCGCCGCATCCGCCCGAAGATCGCCATAATGGAGAACGTTCGCGGCATCCTCTACCGCAACAAGGGCTATCTCCGAGCCGCTGTTCAGGACATGGAACGCCTCGGGTACACCGTCTATGCGGAAGTGCTCAAGGCGGTCGAGTATGGCGTGCCCCAAAAGAGGGAGCGCGTCTTCATCGTGGCGTCAACGGTTGGCTGGGAGTGGCCTACAAGGACCGTCCATGCTCCAGTAACTGCGGGGGCGGCCTTGGGGCCGATGGCATTTGCTGAAAGTGCCGACAGCAAGTACCTGACACCAAGCATGGACGAGTACATCGCCAAGTATGAGGAGAAAAGCCATTGCGTGACGCCTAGAGATCTGCACTTAGACCGGCCAGCTAGAACGGTTACATGCAGGAACCTAGGCGCTGCGACTTCGGATATGCACCGGCTAAAGACGCCCAGCGGCAAGCGGCGCATGCTAACGGTTCGGGAGGGAGCCCGCCTACAGTCGTTCCCCGATTGGTTTGAGTTTTCCGGGACCGAATACGAGCGCTGTCAGCAGATTGGGAATGCCGTCCCGCCTCTTTTGGGGCTTGCTCTGGCTCGGCAGGTCGTCAAGGCGCTAGAATCGCCCTCCCCATTCGACAGGAAAAGCACAGGAGGTGGGATGAGGGGAAAACTGCTCGAATCCGACCGGATCACCGAAAAGGTGGAGCAGGCGCTGAACATTCTCCGCCTAGTCGGCGTCCCTGTCAGGGACATGACATCAAGGCGCCAGGAACGCGTCGCGAAAGCCCTTCTGGCCGTCGCGGGCATCCTCCCCGGTGGGAAGTGGGCCGATGCGACCAGCTATTTCGACGAAACGGCTGAGCCCCTCACGACGCGGGAGATCATCGGCGTCTGGAACGAGCACTTCGGCGAGAGCATCGCCGATGCGTCTTACGACGACGTTCGCCGCAGGGATCTGCTGTTTCTCGTAGAGGCTGGATTGGTCGCTCCAAGCGCCGCCGATCCTGCAGCAGATGTGAACGACGGCACAAGGGGGTATTCGGTTCCGCTGGTGGCGTTGGACCTTCTACGCAGCTACGAGGGGCCCGATTGGGAGAAGTCCCTCCTGAAATTCCGTGACAAAGCAGGGGTTCTGAAGGACCGATTGAGCAAGGCCCGCGAGTTCAAGAAGGTGCCGGTCACGCTGCCGGACGGATCGGAGTACAGACTCTCGCCCGGTCCACACAACGAGATCCAAAAGGCGGTGATCGAGGAATTTCTGCCGCGCTTCTCAAATGGAGCGGAGGTTCTGTACATCGGCGACGCGTCCAAGAAGATCCTTCATCTGGACGAAGATGGGCTGCGACGTGTCGGCATTCGGGAAATGGGCAAGGGTACGCTGCCGGATATCGTGGCTTATGAGGCGGATCGGAACTGGCTGTTTCTCATCGAGGCCGTCCATTCATCGAACCCAATCAGCGAGATGCGCCATCTTGCGCTGCGGCGCCTGACCGAGGGAGTCACTGCGGGATGCCTGTTCGTTAGCGCATTCGCCGATGCCGCCGGTTTCTCTCGCTTCTCAAAAGAGATCGGTTGGGAAACCGAAGTTTGGATCGCAAGTGATCCTGATCACATGATCCACTTCGACGGGGGACGCTTCTTGGCCCCGCACCCTGCGTGACCAGGCCATGGGCTAGTACATAGATCCGAGGGGCGTCGAACGCCCGTGTCCCGCCTCTGTCGTTACTTTCCCGTCCGGCCAGCGCTGTTGAAAATCCACCACAAGAACAGACCGCTTAGCCCAAGTCCAATAGGTAGATGATATGGCCGTCGTCAATCAAGTTTCTTTTGATGAATCAGGAAACACTGGTGCAGACTTGCTGAATCCAGATCAGCCTGTGTTTGCACTTGCTTCCATCTGTCTATCCCATGACCAAGCTCAAAAACTTCTGGCGCCCCTACAAACTGTACAAACGCAAGAAACCAAATTCTCGCGTCTACGCCGAACAAGTGCTGGAAGAAAATCAATAGTTGAATTGCTGAAGGATCAAGCACTTCCAAATTACTACCCGAAAATCTCCGTCGTCCACAAACGATTCATGGTTGTTACGAAAATCGTTGACTTGTTGGTAGAAACACTAGCGCATGAGGATGGGCTAGATCTTTATAAAGACGGGGCAAACATCGCAATGTCCAACCTCCACTTCTATTGCATGCCCGTGTTTTGTGGCGAAGGACGAACCAAAACCTTCCTTCGAAGATTTGTGGAGATGATTCGCCAACGAACTTCCCAAAGTGTCAAAAGATTCTATACGTCTGCCCGTCTGATATTTGAGAACTGTCAGGATCAAGAGTACAAGAGCTCCTTATCGCCAATCCTTTTGAGCGAACGGGTTGTGACCACCGTGCTTCCTAACAATAACAAAAATTCCGTCGATCCCGCGATTCCGACATTCTTTCAGCATTGCGCTTGGTGGGGTGAGCAGTTGGGTGCTCCATTTGACACACTGCACGACGAGTCGAAACCAATTCTGCAAGAAAAGGAATCTCTTGAGATGTTTATGTCTCAAACCGAAGATGCTACGACAATCGGCTACGATCGGCGAAAGTTCCAATTTCCACTACGTGCAAGATCCATCGCGTTTGGCAAGTCTAGTCGGGACTCAAGATTGCAGGTTGCCGATGTTCTGGCTGGCTCAGCCGCGCAATGGGCTCTCGGATGGCTAGTGGATAAGGACAAACGCAGCCCTTTCTGGTCGGAGATAGAGAGCGTGAACATCGCTCAGTTCATGCGGGGCGCAATTTGGCCAACTATGGACGTGTCTCCACAAACGCTTGAAACGGAGCATTCCGGCGGCACGAATCCGGTCGATGCTATGGCAGCGTATCTTCACTCAAAAAAACTTGAGTCGTAGAAGTTAGACCAATCTTAGAGCGGGCGTAAAGTATGCTGACCCGGGTCGGCTGGTCGGCCACTACCCCTGAATCGTCTTCTCATGCGCGATTCGCTCTTTCCGAATGGCCGGAACATGCTTCCCCCCGAGCCCTCGGGAATCTCTAACCCAGCCGTTCTACCTCCTCTGAATCGCTTCGAACTAGCCAATTCGCCACTGCACCCGAAACTCCTAGTTGCGGGACCGGGACCACCTCTTCCTTATCCGAGACCACCCACGCCCTAGCTGGCTCCAAAGATCTGTTTGTTTCGATTCTCCGCGCAGCAGCCTCTCACGTTCCCTGATCGCGTAATCGGAGTGACGGTTCGGGGCGATCCGCTCCAACCAGATCACTGCGTTATCCCGGATCAAATAGTGGCTTCCACACCCTGAATTCGCCCACACAGAACCGCCGGTCGGCCCCGCCAAGGACACAGCCTTGCCATCGAAGTGCACATGCCAACGGCTCGGATGCAACGACAAAACTGTCAGATCACCACAGCCGCACGGACAACGCAGATTTACCGTCCGGTGCTTGTGACTAATCCAAATCTCGCCAGGCTGGATCGCATCGAGCGCTGGCATCACTTCAACGAAGATCGGGCGCAATCGCTCCACCGACCTCGTATTACTTGACATGACGAACCTTTGCGCTCTCCAAGCGGAACTTGTGGAGTGGCGATGTTGCTGTATCGGTCACGTACTGCCCGGTTCGCCGCCGCCACTCCATCACCGCTAGCGAAGCAGCCAGTGCGTTCACCTCCGGTAGCTGCACGTTGCGGTAGCCGGGCGCGTCGCCGTTGACCCTCGCATTCGGTATGCGCTCCTTCCACTTCGCCGAACCGCCGTCGTACGCACTGGTTGTTACAGCACCCGCCACTTGGTCGTCCGACAACGTGATGCTCACACCTGAATCGATGAAGGGTACGTTTGCCTTCGAAAGCGACGTGTACACTGCATCCTGCCGTGGCAACGCACCGTCCCTGTCCTGATCGATGCACACGAAAGCGAAGTCCACTGGATGCGCCGAAATGAACTCGGCGAACACGTCAGGGTCATCTACACGCACCTCGTGCGCATGCACGCCATCTCGCAGGGATGCGTACTTGGCTTGGTAATAGTGCACCTTCAGGGGAGGCTCCTTGATCTGTGATTCGATCTCCCTGCACACGGGCGCCCCTGGCGCCCGCATATAGTTGTGCCAGTCCATCTTGTCGCTATCGAGCAGGTGGATGTCTGCCACCGGAGTCTTCGCCATGAGGTCCAGCACATACGACCCAGTGCCGCCCAGGCCGATAATCGCGATCCTCTGCCCACGAATCCGATCCTGCATCGGCCCCACGGCAGCCCGGGCCTCGAACGTGTTCGGGATCTTGAATGGACCTCGCTTCGCGATAAATGCTGTCTCCGTATGACCAGCCGCCGCCACAGCACCCACGATCTGCTTTGCATACCTGTGCACCAGCTCATATGCCGACGCATCATCTTCCGCACTTCCCTGGCCACCTTTCTTGATCGAGATATTCGACCAAGTCTTGCCGTCACCGTCTAGGAAGTTCCCGATCCCATCTCCGTTTGCGTGGTAGACGCGCCCGTCATGCGCCCCGTCGAGTGTCACCCGGACGGCGTGCACCGCGCTGCCGACATCTGCGGTCGGCTTGCAGTCTGGGTCGCACGACGTCTCGATCATGCAGGCACCCACGGCCCCATATTGAACCAAACACGGAACGCCACAAGCTGCGACAGTACCATCGCCCGGTTGTACCTCGAACCCTGCCTGCATGGCGAACGCCGCTAGACGCTCGCTATCGCTAAGAGACATGTTCGGGATCGACCGAGAAACTTGTGCCGTCCTTAACCTCTACGCACTTGCCGGGGAGAAGGACACCTTCTTCGCCCTTGGAATCGTCCTCATAGTCGATTCCGGGCGTGCCGATGATGTGCTTGTTCTCCGCCTCGTGTAGCTGGTTCCATATCTTCACGATCTCCTCATAGGACACCGGGCTGTCCACCTTAACCGCTCTTCCACTCACGTATATTTCTGTATGCCCGTTCATTGCCAGTTTCTCCTTGTGCGTAGTCCCATTCACCATTCAAGCGTCCCTTGGGGCATTAGGTCACCTTGCGCTCGACCATAGTGCGAAGTAGACAACGCATTTGCTTGCTTTGTCAAGCACTACTCAAGCGCTAGCTTGACGTGGCAAGCAAATCCCATCTAACCTATTGAAACGGTATAGATTGTGCCGATATCCGAGGAATGCGCATGGACGACGAGACCACCGGCGAACAACCCCAAAACACTGCCGAACAGCAACCCGACGAGACCGCCAAAGACCAACACAGCGAGCTAGGGCAGTACCTTCGCGACGCCCGCATGGCCTTGGGTCTCTCGCTGCGCGACGTTGAGGAAGCCACCGGACATGAAGTTAGCAACGCCTACCTGAGCCAGCTAGAGACCGCCAAGGTCAAGAAGCCGTCCCCGCATGTCCTCTACGCCCTTTCCCTGGCTCTCTCCGTTCCCTACGACGAGTTGATGCAGCGCGCCGGATACATCGTCCCCCAGGATCAACGTACAGACGTCGCAAAGCATGGCCGAACTGCCACGTATTCCATCGAAAACCTCTCTGCCGATGAAGAGGAGGCGCTCCGCGAACACCTCGCCTACATCAGATGGCGCAGACGAAAATGACCCTCAAACCCGACGACAGTTCGCTGACGCCTCACCAGTGGAGGAATGTGCGCCGCTACGCTCAAAAGGCATTGCAGGAGGCTGGTGCTTTGGGTGTCCTCCCTACACCCGTCGATGACATCCTCGTTGCAGCCAACGTCGAGCCCATCAACGATGAGATCCTCGACTCCGGCTTCCTCCGCAAGTTGCGCTCCAGAGCTGGCGATGCGCTCAAGCGCGCTCTGTCGAAGGTGCTTGGCGTCTTTGACGCGAAGTCGGGTCTAGTTTTCGTCGACCGCTTGCTCAAGCCCGTCAAGCAACGGTTCGTCATGCTCCACGAAGCGGGCCACGGCTTTCTGCCTTGGCAACGCACCATGTACGAACTCGTAGAGGACTGCGATCACGCGCTCGATCCCGAAGCCGCCGAGCTTTTTGACCGAGAGGCGAACGCATTCGCCTCTGAGGTCCTATTCCAACTCGACACATTCGCCGAAATGGCCGCAGACCACGACTTCGAGATATGGACACCAATTCGGCTGTCCAAGGAATTTGACGCCTCGTTGTACGCCTCAATACGTCAGTATGTGGCGAAGAGCGACCGTTGCTGCGTGGTCCTAGTCCTTAATCCCCCAGAGCCGACTAACGGTGGATTCGAAGCCTCTCTCCGCCGGATCGTGCCCTCTGCGTCGTTTGCCCGCACGTTCAGCGCATACCCTTGGCCGAACGTCTACACGCCCGCCGACCCATTCGGGGCGCTAGTACCACTCGGGAAACGCAGATCGTCAGGCAAGCGAAACCTTGTTCTCAAGGGCTCCGATGGCAACCGCCACGAATGCGTGGCCGAGTCGTTCACACAGACCTATCAGGTCTTCATCCTGATTCACGTGGTAGGCTCTCTGCCTCGCCCCATCGTCGTGCCGAACCACCTCAACCGAAGCATTTGACAAGCCTTTCCCGCGACCGCTCCAACCCGGTTGCGGTCGCGACACCAGTACCGGCCGACATCACAGACCACGCACTCTCGCATCCCGAACGAACGCGGCCTGCCCATCGGCCTGATGCCACCGCCTCACGAAACCCGCCGCAACTTGTCCAGACGTTCCTCCCCCACCGTGAATCGGGCGGGAGACTGATTGGGAGATCAGGCCAAATGGGCAGAAAAAGCTATACAGAACAATAAGTTCGCTGTGAGCTGGCGGAGCGGACGGGATTCGAACCCGCGACCCCCGGCGTGACAGGCCGATATTCTAACCAGCTGAACTACCGCTCCGCAGACCTTGCCAGCTGGTGGGTGTTGCAGGGTTCGAACCTGCGACCTACGGCTTGTAAGGCCGTCGCTCTCCCAACTGAGCTAAACACCCGCTGGCTAGGAAGGGCGGCTAGTGTATCCGCTAGCGCTTCGGTGTCAATGCGTCAGTGCTAAGTCGAAGCGCTACAGCCTATTGACACCGATTGCGGAAGCCATCGAGGTCAGCGACGCATTCTGCGAGCTGAAGGTGGCGGAGAGCCGAGCGGAGTCCGAAAGAGTGAACCGCAAACCCAAGGCCCGGCGGGTAGCTGACGGTGGAAGTGACGAGCGGGACGAGCATCGGCCCTGCCACTGCGACCCTGTGTGAACTCATTGCGGTCGAGATGGGCGCTAAGCAGGTGGAGCACCACGCCGAGGGCCTAGGCCACATCGCGCACGGCGACGGCCCTATCATCGCCGTGCTGCAGCTCCACCTCAACCCCTGCGATGTGGGACAAAAGTCACTCGACTAAGTCACAACCAACCCAAAACGCGTGGAGTATCCGAAGTTCTGCAGCTAGGGACTGCGCGTAGCAACAAGCATCGTCCGGCCGACAACAAATCCGTCATCGGCAACTGCTGTCCTTGCGGCAAGAGTTCCTTGAATCTGCTGTTGTCGAAGGTCTACACCCACTATGCTGTAGCACCCACAGAAAAAGGGAAGCTCTCGTCATGACATCCGTCGTTGTCCACCTCCGGCCCGTGAGCGTAGCGATCCTTGTACTTGGAATCCTGATCGGCCACGTTGGAGTAGCTAAAGAGGCGCCCGACTTGGTTTTCTTGTCAGACTATGAAAGTTACGTCGAACGCACGTTGGATGAGTTCGAAGGTGGCATCGGCGGTATTGGTTGGGTTCAGGAGCAAGCCCAACTAGGGGACCGCATGTCACAAGTCACTCTTGCAGTAGCTTACAAGCGGGGTGCACATGTACCGAAAGACTATGAACAGGCTTTGATTTGGTTCAGAAAAGCCGCCGATCAAGGAGATGCTTTTGCTGCGAGCATGCTGGGCCGCGCGTACAGGCTCGGCGAAGGCACTCCTATAGACGATTCGAAGGCAAATATTTGGTACCGTAAAGCTGCGGAACAAGGAGACGCACATTCGCAACTCATTCTGGGTATCGCGTATTCGAGAGGCATATGGGGCCTAGCCCGGAACGATGCAAATGCAGTGTCTTGGCTTGAAAAATCGGCCAAGCAGGGGTTTCCGGAAGCCCAGTCCGAACTGGGCCGGAAGTACATGAATGGAGAGGGGGTGCCGAAGAACTATGTGCTATCAGTCGCCTGGCTACGAAAGGCGGCCGAGCAGGGGGACCCTCAGGGGCAAGCACTCTTGGCCATCGCATACCATATGGGAAAGGGTGTGCCAAAAGATGATGTTAGAGCTTACGCTTGGTACAACCTCAGAGCCGCGCAAGGTGACGAGGCTGCCGGCAAAATCCGGGACTTTCTCTCCGAAACAATGACCCCCGCTCAGGTTGCGGAAGCGCAAAAGTTGAGTCGAGAACTGTTTTGATTTCGGTACGGCGCGAACGATCGACGCAGCGCATGTTGATACGGCTATCTGCCTAAATCAACAACCCAACCAGCGCAACCGATCAGAAACTACTATGGCTGATCAGGCGCTCCTGGATGACAAGAGTCCTTTCAACGCAGATATAAGATCAGCGCAGTCGCCATATCACACACGTGGGTAACACCCGCAACGCAAAGCAGCTCAGCGATCCCCGGTCAGCGGCACGAAGGCGACCGGCAGCACCTGCTCCTCGTCGGTGCCGCCGTCGGCGCGGCGGGTCACCACGGTGAGGTTCTGGGCCGTGTACTGGGTGCCCACCGGCAGCACCATGCGTCCGCCCGGCTTCAACTGCGCCACCAGCGCCGGGGGGATGTCCGGCCCGACGGCGGTGACGATGATGCCGTCGAACGGCCCCGCCTCCGGCCAGCCGTAGTAGCCGTCGCCGGTCTTGACGGCCACGTTTTCGACGCCGAGCCGCGCCAAGCGCCGCTCGGCGCTCTCGGCCAGTTCGGGGATGATCTCGATGCTGTACACGCGGCTGACCAGCGCCGCCAGCACCGCCGCCTGGTAGCCGGAGCCGGTGCCGATCTCCAGCACCACGTGGTCGGCTTCGGGGTTGAGCAGGTCGGTCATCAGCGCGACGATGAACGGCTGCGAGATGGTCTGCCCGTGGCCAATGGGCAAGGGCCGGTTGGCGTAGGCTGCGGCCGGCCCGTAGCGGTCCACGTACTCGTGCCGGGGCACTTCGGCCATGGCCGCCATGACGCGCTCGCTCAGCACCCCGCGGCCGGTGTAGCCCCGCGTCTCCCAAGCGTCCGCCTTGATCTGCTGCAGCAACTGAGCCTGCAATTCCGCCACCGTCGCCTCCTCCCTGGCCGTGCAGGCGCCCGCCGCCGCGAGGCAAGCGAGCAGTGCGGCGCCTAAACTCAACCATCTTTTCATTGGCGATGCGCTTCGTGGTATCCGAGCTAACGGTCTCCGGCGCGTTCGGCGCGGGCCAGGAACTCCGCCTCGGAGCCACAATCGATGATCCAGTCGCCGACCTCCTCCAAGCGTTCCGGGTCGGTCACCCCGCGGATCAGCACGACAAGCCGCTCCGCTGCCCGCCTGCCGAACTTCCGGCGTACCATCCGGCACAGCCGCGCCCGCTCATCGGCCTGGGCCAACTCTAGTCTCCATTCAGCGGCTTGGGCCATGCTGCGCTCAAAGCCCTGCTCCTGCCAGTAGTCCTGCATGGACTTCAACATCAACGACTTCATGTCTTGAAACTCTCCCAGCTCCACAATTTCCGTCAGCCTGTCCTTGAGATTCGGCACCTTCAGCAGTTCCGGCCCCAAAGACTCCTGAATCCAATCGACAAACGCCACCCGCACCTCCCGGCGCGCTGGCCCGCCCAAGCAATTCGAGAGGCGGCCCAGCACACCTTTCGGGTCGTGCGCCAAGGCGCCTTGCTCAATCTCGATCTGCAGCGTCACGGCGTTGCCGTTCGGCAAATCCTCAACCTTGGCCCGGCCCATGTCAACCAGCGTGAGGCCCGGCCAGTCCGCCCCGCTATCCAGGGAGAGATCCGCCAAGCTCACTGGCCCCCGCCAGGGGCGCAGGCCGTTGTACAGCACCACCGGCCGCACCAACGGCAGCCGCCCGCCCGGATCCAGCTCGTCCCGCCCGGCTAGATCCTCCAGCATCAGGCTGACGTAGGTGCCCGCACGCAACGGCATCAAGCGATCGGGCTTGCGCTGGAACTCAACCAGCAGGATGAGGCTGCCGCCGCCGCGTCGCCGCACCCGCCAGACGGCGTCGCCCAAGCGGCGCTGCAGGCTGGGGCCGAACCACTCGGTGGGTAGGCGCTCCAGGGTGTCGAAGTCGAGCTCCTCGAACAGCGCCAAGGGCAGGACGGCCTCCATCAAGTCCCAAGCCATCAGCGAGAAGGCGTAGAGGCTCTTGAAGGCCGCGTCGTGGCGCCGGCCGCCCTTTTTCTTTCCCTTGGCCATCGGGGCATGTTGGCTGGCAGGGCGGCGGAAGTCTGTACGTTTTCGCCCCAACCCTTGTGCGAGATTGTCCCGGCGTGGCGGCTCGAACCTATGGTTCTGGGCGAATCCCCGTTCGAGGGCTTCCCCTTAAGGCTTTGACGCGCTCATGCCGCTAGGAAACAATAGCCCGCCTCCAAACATCGCAGTTCCATCGCCATGCACCATCCCAAGGGCCTTTGGCTTCTGTTTATCGCCGAGATGTGGGAGCGCTTCAGCTATTACGGCATGCGCGCCCTGCTGGTGCTTTACCTGATCAGTTCCACCAGCGCGGAGCTGGCTGGTGGGGCGGCCAACCTGAATCCGGGGTTTGGTTGGTCGGAGGAGTCGGCTTACCTGCTCTATGGGATCTACACTTGGGCCGTTTACCTGACGCCCATCGTCGGCGGTTGGCTGGCGGATCGATTCCTCGGCACCCACCGGTCCATGATCGTTGGCGGCTGGATCATTGCCGCCGGGCACATCCTGCTGGCGGGGACGGAGCTGTTCGGCATCACCGCTGGCGCCGCGGTGACGCTGCAAACCGGCCCCGGCGCCCTGCTCTGCTTCGTTGGCGGGCTGGCGCTGATCGTCATCGGCACCGGCTTCTTCAAGCCCTGCGTCAGCGTCATGGTCGGCCAGCTCTACGGCCCCAACGACGAGCGGCGCGACGGCGGCTTCACGATCTTCTACATGGGCATCAACGTCGGCGCCCTGCTGGCGCCGCTCATCGCCGGCACCCTGGGCGAGACCGTTGGCTGGCACTGGGGGTTCGGGTCGGCCGCCATTGGCATGATCCTGGGCATCACCCTCTACCAAGCCTTTCGCTCGCGCTATCTGGAAGGCATCGGCCTGCCGCCAAAGGCCGAACCCAAGGCCGTCGAGGAGGCTGCGCCACGGCCGCCGTTGAGCCGCGTGGAGTGGCAGCGCATCGGCGTCATCCTGGTGCTCGCCTTCGTCGCCAACATCGCCTTCTGGGCGGCCTTCGAGCAGGCCGGCAGCTCCATGAACGTCTTCGCGGCCCAGAACACGGACCGCACCCTCTGGGGGCTGCTAGACACGCCTTTCCCAGCCACCTGGTACCAGTCGGTCAATCCGGCGGCCATCATCATCTTCGCGCCGGTGTTCGCGTGGCTTTGGGTGTTCCTGAACCATCGGGGCTTAAACCCGTCAACGCCCACCAAGTTCGCCTTGGGCCTGTGGCTGCTGGGCCTAGCCTTCCTGTCCATGGTGTTCGGCGCCATGGACGCTCAAGACGGCCTGGCCGCGCCCCATTGGCTGCTCATCACCTTCGTGGTTTACACCTGGGGCGAGCTTTGCCTCTCGCCGGTGGGGCTGTCCATGGTCACCAAGCTCGCGCCCGTGCACCTGCAGTCGCTGATGATGGGGCTTTGGTTCTTCTCCTTCTCGCTCTCCAACCTGCTGGCCGGCTTGGTGGCCCGCTACTCCGTCAGGCTGGAATCCGGCGAGGCCACCTTCCTGATCGAGGGCCTGCCGGGCTTCTACTTGCTGCTGGTGGTCGCCCCCATCGCCACGGGCTTCCTGATCTGGTTCATCTCGCCGACCTTGCGCCGGTGGATGCACGGCGTTCAATGACCTAAGGCAAAACCAGAACAACAACCATGGCAACAACAGCGTCCGCCGATTTCGACGTCGCGATCATCGGCATGGGGCCGGTTGGTGCGACGGCCGCCTTGTTCCTGGCCCGCGCCGGATTGACGGTGGCGGTCATCGAACGGGATGTGGAAGTGTACAAGCTGCCCCGGGCGGTGGCCTTGGACGGCGAGATCATCCGCGGCTTCCAGCGCCTCGGCTTGGGCGAGGCGGTCGCCGGCCTGATGCAGCCCATTCGTCCGGGTGAGCGGATCGGCTTCGGCAACTCCAAGCGGGAGTGGCTGTTCAACCAGACGCCCTCGCCGTTTTCCAGCAGCGGCTGGCAGAGCTTCAACATGTTCGACCAGCCGGAACTGGAGGGCTACCTCCGCAAAGCCGCGCTGGCCGAAGCGGGCGTCACTGCCCACATCGGTGCCGAGGCCACCGCGCTAGCGGACGAAGGCGATCGCGCGGTCATTGACGGACGGCAGTTGGATTCCGGCGAAGCCTTCCGGCTATCCGCCCGCTACCTAGTCGGCTGCGACGGCGCGTCGAGCTTCGTGCGCCGCAGCATCGGCAGCGGCTGGCATGATCTCGGCTACGACCACGACTGGCTGGTGGTGGACATCGTCACCCACCCCGGCCATCCGCTCGACCGCAACACCATGCAGGTGTGCGACCCGGACCGCCTGTCCACCTACGTGCGCACCAAGGACCCTTACCGCCGCTGGGAGTTCAAGCTCAATCCCGGCGAATCCTGGGAGGAAATGCTCGAACCGGAGCGCATCCAAAGCCTCATCGACCCTTGGGCGGCGCCGGGCACGTACGACATTCGGCGGGCGGCGGTGTATCAATTCCATGCCGCGGTGGCGGACCAATGGCGCCAAGGCAACATCTTCATCGCCGGCGACGCCGCGCACCAGACGCCGCCCTTCCTGGGGCAGGGCATGAACGCGGGCATGCGTGACGCCATCAACCTAGCCTGGAAGCTGCCGTTGGTGATGTCCGGCGGGGCCGGCCCCGCCCTGCTCGACACCTATCAAGCGGAACGGCACGCCCATGCCACCGACCTGGTGGACTGGGCGGTGGCCATCGGTCAGTTGATGGAGCATCTGGCCGCCGTGGAGGCCGCCGAGCGCAAGGGCGAGGCGCCGCCGGAGGTGCCCGCCAAGCAGCAGTCCTCCGGGTATGGCCAAGGCCGGGAGATGCCGCCGTTGCGCGACGGCGCCATCATGCTCGGCCAGCTCAGCGACAGCGGCTCCACCGGCTACCTGTTCAGCCAACCCATGGTGCGCGACGGCAACGGCCGCGAGTTTCGCCTGGACGAGGGCTTGGGGCCGGGCTTCGCGGTGGTGGCCCGCGATGCGGAGGCGCTTCAGGTCAGCCCCGCTTCACAAGCGGTCCTTAGCCGCCTGAACGCCCGCTGCGTTGCGCTCGATGGCTTGGCTGTCACCCGGGGCAAGTTCGACCGTCTGTTTGGCCGGGCCGACGCCGCCATCGTGCGCCCGGATCGGTACGTGTTCGGGCACACTGACTTAAATCATGGGCTGGACGATCTGATCGCCCGCCTCGCGCGCCTGCTGCACTTGACCTAGAGGAGTTACATGGACACACCCGTTACCCTGGAGAACGGCATTCGCGGCGAAGTGCTGCGCATACCCACGGCTAACCCGACCGGATTCCACCAAGCGATTTCGGAAACCGAGGCCATGCCCTCGGCACAGATCTTCGGCAACCTCTTTCTGCCGAAGGGAGAAGGGCCTTGGCCGGTGGTGATCGTGGTGCCGGGCAGCCTCGGCGTCGCCCCGTCGCATGTCGCCAAGGCCGTTTACTTGACTGATGCGCAGATCGCCGCCTGCGTCATCGACCCCTTTGGCGAACGAGGCGTCACCTCCACGGTGGCCAACCAAGCCCAGTACTCGTTCGCCGCCAGCGCGTGGGATGTCTTGGCGACGGCGGACCTGTTGGCGGCCCGCGCCGACACCGACGGCATGCGCATCGGCGCGCAGGGCCATAGCCGGGGCGGCTCCGCCATCCTGTCCGCCGCCTGCATGGCGAGGCTGGTCAAGGGGGATGGCGTGCAGCCCTTGGTGGGTGTTTACGCCGCCTATCCTTGGTGCGGGCAGCAATTCAAGCGCCCGGAGGTGGGCCGCACCATCGTTCGCTCGGTGATCGGCGACCGCGACGAGTGGTGCCTGCCGCAGCAGGTTCAAGGCCACATGCAGGCCATTCGGCTCTGCGGCGGCGAGGCCAGTTGCCGCATCTTCGCCGGCGCCCACCACAGCTTCGACCGCGACACGCCCATCGAAATGGTCGCCGACGCCTCGGTGGCCCCGGACGCGCCAACCACCTACATCGCAGAAGACGGCGCCCTCATCGACCCCTGGACCGGCCAAGCCGACCCGGCCGTGAGCGAACGCGACCTGATGATCCGCAGCTTCCGAGCCGGCTACGGCCGCCGCGGCGCCCACATCGGCACCACCGACGACCAAGCCAAGCACTTCCACGACGACATGATGCGCTTCTGGACCGCCGTGATGGCCGGCGAGCAAATCGCCTGAATCCAATCGAGGGCGGGACGCCCTCGCTCCGAAGAGCCACGCCCAACCCTTGCGTCATCCCCCGATCCAAGCGCAATCCCCGGAGCGAGGGCGTCCCGCCCTCGATTCGAATCGGGGAATGCCCTCTAGCCCTGCGTTTTGCGGAAACTGCTCCAAGGCCAGTCCTCCGGTTTGTCGCACAATCCAGCCTTAACCGGGTTCCAATGAATGTAATCCACCGTTGCCGCAAAGTGCGCTTCGTCGCGCATGACCCGATCAAAGTAGTCCGCCTGCCAAAACTGGCCTTTGCGCCCTAGGTGTTTGTTTGCGGACTTCGCGGTGAAGGACTTCCAAGAGTGCAGGATGGCGGAGAGGTGCCGCCCGCCCAGCGCCGTCATCAATGCATGGACGTGATTGGGCATGATCACCCAGGCGTGCAGGAGGTACCTCGTGTGCTCGAAGTGCACAAGCGCCTCCTGCACCAGCGCCGCAACTAGGGGGCGGCGCAGCCAGCAGGCGCCGTAGCCTCGATCAAGCGCCGCCTCCACCCGTTCGCGCATGTCGGCGGTGCGCTTTGCTTCGGGCAGGCCGAGCAACTCCGAGCGCCATCGCGCCACGACCATTTCTGGAAGGCTATCGGCCAGTCGAAAGGAGACGTGCTGGGGCACTTTCCCAGCTTCAAAGTGGGGCAGGTGGCTTCGATGGTATTGGCTAGCGGGAGTGACCTCTCGAACTTGGTTGGCTTGCTTCATGACTGGTGACGCGGCGGTTCGGTTACTTCGGGGCGCAATAGTCTATTCCAGCCATGCTCGGGAATTCGGAAACATTGCGTTGCGGAACGGCTTTTCCCAATTCCAATCGAGGGCGGGACGCCCTTATCTGTTAGTTTTTCCCCTGCGGGTCCCGGA
>VYDB01000119.1 GCA_009843635.1 Gammaproteobacteria bacterium | reverse complement strand
ACACGCTGTCCCCCAGAGACCTGAAATGAACAGTTTATTTTGGCGAGAGTCCTAACCATGCCTGGGACCGTGTTGTGTTCCCCAATGTAAATCACTTCTATGCCAGCATCTCGGAGCAATTGAGCGAGAGTACGGACACCCTTGCTGTGGACGTCAGTGCCGAGCATGCCCAACAAGCAGCGAATTCTTGGTTCCTCAGACATGGCGCTCATTCCAAGGAAAATGGGTGTTTGATTACATTGAACGGGTCATACGAGAGTCCGTTCGCCAGTCGTACGGTTCCCCACACTTCGCCAATTGATCCATTGGCCACGAATGCGTCGATCATTGCTTCGTGAAAGTTGGTGTTCCCCGCGGCGGTTTGGTAGAGGCGCCTCAGCCTTGATTCTAGTTCGGCATTGTTGCGATCCTTTTTCATCTGCACGAACTTCTCGACGTGCTTTTTCACACGTTCTCTAGAGAACGAGAAACGCTTTGGCTGAGGCTCATCCTCGGGTATGAATTCGTTATGTCCGACGACAATTCGCTCGCAGTTGTTGATTTCACGTTCTTTGATGAGATTGTTCTCGTCCATAGCCGCTTCAATGCTGCCATCGCTGACGGCATTGATGATGCCTATCTCTTCGATTTGGTTGAGCAATTCCATGGCTCGAGCCTCAACTTCGTCGGTAAGCGCCTCAACGTAGTAGCTACCACCCAGTGGGTCTACAGTACGTGCTGCGCCTACCTCGTGCGCGAGAATTTGTTGGGTTCTGGTAGCAAGCTCTCGTGCCTCGGGCGTGGGGATGCTTATGGGTTCATCGTATGTGCAAGACTCTAGTGACTGAACTCCGCCGCACAATGCGGCAAACGATTGAATTGCAACTCTGGTGAGATTATTTAGGGGTTGCTGGTACACAAGCGACTTTCCAGCCGTATGACATGCGATGCGCACTGAAAGCGACCTTGAGTCTTTGGCTCCAAATCGTTCTTTCATTGTTCGAGCCCATACTCTTCGAATCACTCGAAACTTGGCGACCTCTTCAAAGAAATCGATGTCCGAAGTCGATACCCAGGCTAGGCTAGGGGCGATGTCGTCAATACTACATCCGCGCTCGATTAGATCCGACATAGTTTGGTTCATGATTGCCATGCCGTAAGCGACTTCACCCCACGGCGAAGCACCACGCTCTCGAAGATCATAGGCTTGGGGAATTGCTAGCGCCCATAGCGGACTGTTTTTTGTAGCGAACTCGACATAGTCGAGTGTGGCCTTATGTGCAAACTCTGCAGGCAACAGATGCTGTCCCCAGCCTGAGAGTGAATAGGAAAGGTGATCTGGCATTGACGACCCGCGCATCTTGTCCAGTTCAATCCCGCGTCGCTTGGCTGTCGCGGCCGACACCGCATATGCCAGCATCCCATAGTGATATGCGACGCCGGTTTTTGTGATGTCGATATCCTCGGTTAACTGTTCCATGTCGCTTGCACACGCAATGGAGCAGCCCTCGGATCCAACTTCCACGCCGAAAGCAGGGTGGTCTGGGTCTATCGCCTGTTGTGTCAGTGCGTCTGGGACCACGTTTATGCCGGCGGTGCCGGCTGATAAGGCGGTTCGAATCCCTTCCAAGGTGTCCTTCGGCGAACCATATCCAACAATGTTCCTAAGGGTCCACATTCGCTCACGATAGCCGGATGGTGAAATACCTCTCGTATAGGGAAATGAACCGGGATCGCTCAGTTCGGAGTCGTATGTGTCATCCGACGCCCTAGGCTTATAGAACGCATCGACATCGAGCCCTGCCCAAGAGCGCGTTCTAGATAGCTGGACTTTAACCCGCTCTATGGCTTCTCTCTGTTCGTTTTTCACTGTGGGCTACCTGAATTCGAAAGTGTTTATCGAGAGGATCGAAAGAGCATTGTTGCTGCGAAGAACATGGTTTTGATGTCCATGACTCCGAAGGCCTTTCGCAATTCAGCTGGTTTGACTGTCGCGCGAATCGGCATCGCACCCATAATCGTACCTTCAACGATTAGGTTTTTGCCTTCTCTTGTAATCCGCTCCACTTCCATTAGATCGGAGTTGTCTGATGCATAGAGTTTCATAGGTCTTCCCGCTAAATGAATTCGAAAACTTTGTGTAGATCGATGTCCATGTCCTGGCACATCTTTATGGCAGTCGCTCTACCGCCAAAGAGCACGGTCCCACCTGGATGCATAAAGGGACCAGCCAAGTACAGTTTCTCCAAGCCTGGAATTCTGTAGTTGGCGAGCTCGGGGATGGGTCGTTGCCCCATCAGCTGGCCAATCGTGGTGCCTAACCCGATAATGTCGCCGTTCACCATGCTGTTTGAGTGACGGTGGTGTTCCAGTGGAGTTTCGATGAGTCGAGCTATTATTTTGTCTTGGTCCATGTTTGTGGTGAAGCTGGCAAATGCTTCCCATATTGCATCTGCGAAGGTCTCTCGCTGCTGAGACCACGCCTCGATACCACCTTCCTTCAATTCCAGCGGTGCGAAGTGGTACAGATACATCGCACATTGTCCTTCTGGCGCACGGGAAGGGTCCTTTAGCGAATGCACCATCGTCATAGGGCTAATGCAGCGCTTTGGGATTTCACCGAAACGGTACTGATCGAAAGTCTTCCTGACACCGTCTAGATCCAGCGGCACGTATTCGACGCACATCGCGTCTCGGTACTCGGATCCGGCCCTAAACTCTGGAAGCTCAGTGAGTGCGATTTGTTGGTTGAGTGCGCCGTGCCCGCTTAGTTTGGTTTGGCGCGCTCTGGCGGCAATGTTCGGATCAACCCCAGGTACGACGTCGCCCAAGTGCCAAGGGTGAATGCAGCCCACGATTGCATCGCTAGCGGCGATATGCTCACCCGTAGCGAGGGTGACTCCGGTCGCATTGCCGGACTCGATATCTACCTTTGCGACTTCACTATTGAGACGAATCTCACCACCGTAGCGCTCAATGCATCGGACTAAGGCGTTCGTGAGGTTTTTTGACCCGCCCGTGATTCCTAGTGCCTCATAGGTGTGAGCTAGCCCGCATAGTTGGTACATGACGATACCAGTACCGTTGGTTTCAGGATTTTCCATCACTTCAGCGCACCACTTTAGGTAGTGCAGCTTCACTTCCACAGTTTCGAATAGACTCTCGATCACGTCGTATGCGCTCTTGAACATAGCGCTTTGGAGCTCGCGGCCGATTTCACTTTGTTCCAGAAGCGAAAAGAAACGCCCGGTTGGCAGGGGCGGTGTGGACGATCCTCGGCCTAAGATAGGAAGTATCTGTTTTGCCTTGGCAACGAAGGCTCGATAGCTGTCAGCGTCTTTCTGCGAGTACTTGGCGATGCCCTCGCAAGAGCGATCGATATCCGTATAGGTAACTAGGCCTTCACCCGATTCGAAAATGGACGCAAAGCTAGCCTCGTAAGTGAAAGTCTCGAGACCGAACCTACTAAAGAGACCAAGTTCATCATCCTTGATTGCAGGATTCGCCTGGAACGAGATATAGCCAGTTGCATGTGGGTCATGAGTAAACCCTGGCGCAATTTCTACCGAAATAACCCCGCCTCCGGCTTGGTCATTCTTTTCTAACAGTAAAACGCTTTTACCTGCCTTAGCCATGTAGGCTGCGAGGACGAGCGTATTGCTGCCGGCACCAATGCATACAACATCATATGGTTTTGTCACGGACAGGGTCCCTCGAATCTAGTGAACGTCTGGTTATAATTGCCTAGACGAAGTATACGCCAAGCTACCTCATGGAGGCCGATTGACAGATTGGGGTGTTTTATCTTCAACATCGTCTTCAGTCGTAGCGACGTGTGGACACTTAACTCAAGGTATCAAAGCGAATGAGCAAGAACGCAGAGTACGATTACAGAGAAGGTTATGTCTCCTATCCCTCGCGGGCATCTGAAGGGAATATCGAGCAAAAGGCAGATTACATCGATTATGGAACTGACCGTCCGAGCAAGGACAGATACCTGTCGAGCGAAGAGTGGGCGTTGGAATGGGAGCACGTATTCCGCAAGACTTGGCTTGTGGCGGGTGTCACCATGGATTTGCCCTCCAAAGGCAGCTACCTCAAGTACGACATCGGTCCCGAGTCTTTTGTCGTCGTGCAGACAGGTGAAACAGAGGCAGACCTCAAGGCTTACTTCAATGTCTGCCCGCACCGAGGAAATCAACTCGTCAGAGACGACTTTGGCACCATGGGTGAGAACTTCTATTGCACCTTTCATGGCTGGAAGTTCGATCTTGATGGCAACAACATCAAAGTAAAGAACAGAGAAATCTTCAGGGAGGAGGTGCTGTCCGGCCCCTTGTGCTTAAAAAAGGTGCGATGCGAAGTTTGGAATTCCATTATCTTCATCAACATCGATGGCGAGGCGCGTCCGTTGGTCGAGTATCTTGATGTGATCCCCGACCACCTGAAAGCTTACCCATTTGGTGAGTTTCGGGTCCTGCGTGATTTCGAAGCGGATTGGCCGGCGAACTGGAAAACCGCAATGGATGCATTCATTGAGTTCTACCACTCTGAAGACGTGCATCCCGAATTGCGTCCCGTCATGACGACAATCAACGACGTTCAATACGACCTATATGAGAACGGAATGAGTCGCATGTTCCTTGAACTCGGTAATGCCCCTTTGTGTTGGCCAGACCGTGAAGCTGTCAATGACGCACAAAAGGCATTCATCGAGCTTTATGGTGGAAGTCCCGAAAAGTATGAGGGCCTGAAAGGGTACGAATACAAGTCGGCCTTGGTCGAGACCAAGAGAGAGTGGGGTAGGAAGCACGGCTATGGGTTTTTTGACCTTCTCACTGATGATCAAATTACGGACGATTGGAACTATCACTTGTTTCCAAACGTCACGTTGAACTGTTTTTCGGATGGGCTGCTGATCCAGCAGTGGAAGCCTCATCCAACGGATCCGAACTTGAGCTATTACTGGGCGTTGACCTTGTGTTTGCCGGTGAGTGATCCAGAAATCCGCGTCATGGACATCAACAACTTTGGACCGGATAGCTTTGGGCCGCCTGGCTGGGATGGTTCTGAGAGACCGGATAGAGACAAACCAAGGTGGGGCGTGCCTGAAGATTGTAATTCGCAGGTTTGGGGACACGTTCTCTGGCAAGACGCCCAACGTGTGCCCAATGTCCACAAAGGCATGATGTCGGAAGCTTTTGAAGGCCCGCTACTGTCGGAGGCCGAGGTTCGTATCAGGCACTATCAGGCAGAAATAGACAGATTGATCGGACGGGCGAAGTAGGTCGGCTTATGGTCTTGGTATTAGGCACTCTGGATCGTGCTTGTCACCTCGATTGTACTCATGGGCTACGTTCTTACACTGGTTGTCCCTTGGAGACACTTGTCTAGTCGAGGAGTAGTTGTATGAACAACCGTTATTTTAGACTAGGTGTATCCATGCCTGGTGTGAATCAACCCATGCATCGGTTCGGGGAAATGGCAAAGATTGCCGAGGAATCTGGATTCGATTCGGTTTGGGGTTATGAAGCCTACCGCAATGGTTTTGTCCAACAAGCAACATCCGCTGTTACCACTAGCAAGATTGATTTGGCCATCGGTTTAGCGGCTGCGGCCCAACGGTCTCCATTCGAAATGTCGAACGCGGCAATGGACGTCAACGAGTTGTCGAACGGGCGGCTAAGGTTGGTCATTGGTCCCGGAGGAGCGAGCTTTAACGAGTTCTTTAACGGGGTTGAAATTGACCGTCCAGCGACGCGAATGCGCGAATACATTAAGATCATGAAAATGTACCTCGAACATGCCCGCAGTGGTGCACAGTTTGATTTTGAAGGAGAGTTCTACAAGTTTTGCATTCCCCCAATGAATCCGTTTGGTCAACGACCGTTCCCAATGCCTGACTTCCCGCTCTACCTCGGGGCAATTCAACCTGCGATGCTGAGGCTAGCAGGAGAGCTGTGTGACGGGATTATGGGGTTCTTGCCAACTCCTGAGTTGATGAAGAATCACCTTATTCCCGGGCTTGCAGAAGGTGCAACCAAAGCCAATCGGGACCAGGGCGAAGTTGACATTGTCCAGTACATTATTTGCAGCCCTCATGAGGACCGGGAAACAGCTCTTTACAGAGCGCGCATTCAGGTCGGCACGTATGTATGCCATCCGCTCGGTGATTTTGTCCTGAAGAGAGACGGATTACTCGGTGAGCGAGACAAAGTTATGGCTGGTCTGATGGAGGGTGGCCCACCTGCATTGGCTGAATGTGTGCCTGATGTTCTATTGGAACGATATGCAGTTGTTGGAACACCTGGCGAGTGTCGTGAACAATTTAAGTACTACCAGGAATTTGTCCCACATGCGGTTCTCCACACACCTTATGTGCCGCCGCTGAAGGAGGAAGAGAGCTACGATACTTACGTGCGAATCTGCAAAACCTTCGCTCGTTGAAACTCTGGATCGAGATTAGCCAGCTTTTCGAATAGTGGCGAACCATCTACTTCAAAAACACCGATTGAAAACCTTTGTGACGTCGGAGACGGGATTCGGCCACTCGGCTTTGCTAGCTAAAGATCAGAATCTGTAGCTAGCAGTGACAGCATAGTGGCGTGGACGTGCTTGGTTGGTCATCTGGAAAAGACCGCCAGAGTCGAAGCCACCCGCCATATACTCTTCATCAGTTAGGTTGTTGACGTATCCTCTGAGCAACCACCTGTCGTCTGCCGAACGATAGGTAATGCTTGCCTTGGCGACAGTAAACGAGTCGTCTTCGTCGCCATCTTGACCACTGCCAAGAAGGTTGGATTGGTCGTAGAACTGCCCCGAGTTGTAGTTGGCTGATAGATTCAGTGACAACTCACCAAAGCTGAGGGGGATCGTATAGCGTAAGCCGGCCACAAGGTTGATATCCGGAGAATAGGGCAGAACATTTCCCGTGATTTGCTGAATCTGACCGGTTGCAACAACCAGAGCATCCTCAGTGTATTCAGAGTCGAGGAACGTGACAGCGCCGAATAGAGTGGTTCGATCGCCGACCAAGGCTTCGATGTCCAGCTCAAATCCCAAGACTTCAGCTTCTGACTCATTGGCAACCCTTGTTGAACCATCAATGGCGTCGAGCACGTTCAACTGTATGTTCTCATAGTCATAGAAGAATGCAGCGCCATTTAGTCGAACTCTGTTGTCGGCGAGGCTCGCTTTGAAACCCACTTCATAGGAAGTAATGTCCTCGGGTTCCGCAGGGTCTGAGTTGGGATCACCGGTATTGAAGATGCCAGCTTTGTAACCCGTGGTGATGCCCCCGTAGTACGTCGCGTTTTTACCGATGTAGGTGAGTTTGGCCGTATAGGTGAACTCGTCGTTGTCGTTGCTTCTCGTGCGCGGACCGACAACTGGTAGGCCCACCTCTGCGTTGCGGTTAGTCAGGTCGTTTTGGTCATCCGTGTAGCGAATCCCAAGTGTGGTCGATAGCGCGTCCGTTAACGGAACCGTCGCCTCGCCGAATACGGCTAGGGATTCAGTTTCCATCGCCGCGAAGGAACTTGGTACGTTTAAGCCGAAGAGATCATTCGTTACCCCGGCTGCATCAAACTCTTCCTTGAAGTAGTAGATGCCGGCGATCCACTCTACTGCGCTCTGGGTTGATGCAATGTAGAGTTCCTGTGATCGAAAATCAGAATCTGTGGAACCGGAAAAGCCGATGTTGCCCTGATTGAATAGGGTCAGTAAGGGTAGAGCAGCGGCCGGATTGGCTGCGAGTGGGGCTAGGACGGTTAGATCGGGCAGAGTTTCTGGCAGGGCTCGGAACACATCGAGAGTCGATGATTGATCGAAATCGCCGTAGGCTGATACAGAAACTAGGTCAAATCGATTGAAATTGAAGGTTGCACGCAGTGATAGCTGAGTGTTTTCGGAAACTTGTCCAGTGTTGTTTTCACCCATACTTGGACCAGCGCCGATCCCCAAAGCACCGCGACCGCCAACCTGATGCCCAGACCTGTTGTTTTCAACGTTTCCATCACCCGCACCACCAGGAAAACGAATACCCGCAATCTGTGGCAGCACAGCGCCGATAACTGCAGGATTTGTGGGAGCAACACCAGCTACCGGCAAGAGTTGTGTGAGGGCACCAAAGTAACCTACCTGAGCATTGTTTAATCCAAACCCTGGTAGTAGTGCGTTCGCAAGTTCGTTGTCCGTTTGGCCCACTTGGTGGACGAGGAAGGATCGATTGTCATCTTCTGCGACGAACGCAGAAAACTCAAAGCTGGCGCTATCGGTCGGTTCATAAACAATTTTGGTGGAGGCGGTCCATCCGTCTTTGCTATCAAAATCGTCGCCTGCACGAATGTTTTCAACGAATCCGTCGTTTTCGTAGTCCATGTATGACGCGGTAGCTGCCAGAGTGTCAGACAAGCTGCCGCTGAACCTTACAGCGAATTCTCGCTGGCCGTAGTCGCCGATCGAAACGGTAGCGCTGCCGCTGAACTCCTCTCCCACTACAGGCGAAAATGTTTCGATTACGATCGCGCCTCCCGTGGCGTTGCGACCGTATAGGGTCCCCTGAGGACCCTTGAGAATCTCCACGGACTCGAAGTCGTTAACCTCTCCTATACCAGTTAGGAGAGCGTAGCTTCTTGGAACGAAGACACCATCGACATACAGACTGACGATTGAATCAACGCTATTGCCGTTGATGCCGGATCCAACACCTCGTATATAGGGCTGGTTGCCTGCACCGCTGGCGTTAATGGCATAACTTGGGGAGATGTTATGAAGTTCAGACAAGTCTGAGATACCAGAATTGTCAAGCTTTTCACCTGAAATCACCTCAATAGCTGCCGGGACGTCCTGGAGATTTTGAGTGCGCTTTTGTGCGACAACAACAATCTCTTCTAGCTCTTGCGCTGCAACATTTCCGCTAGTGATTAAGGTAACGATGGCCATGAACGTTACTGACTGAATGGAGTTCTTCATAGGAAACTACCTGTATGGATTCTGGAAGGTGCTCGCCAAAAAGTTGGGGCGGCACAACGCCTCTAGTTGGTAGACGAATCGCTCGGTAAATCACCCCACCCCAAGAGTTGAGTAACTACTCCCCCTTCTCCTGATTGGAGGGATTTGCATTTCGAGGGACGCTATCAGGTTGGTGGCGTTGCCGTTAAGGGTGATCTGGATGGCGGCTATGGGTGTCGCTCTGCAGCGGCGTGGGCATGGCCTCGGGGAATTGGCCCTTAACGCTGGGCGAGGGCGGTCTCGCCAACCTCCGTTTGGGAGCTCGGCAGGCCGGAGTTCCCCTTAGCCTGTCGGCGTCCCTGGAAAAACAATGGGGAACAGAAGAATCAGTAGTGGCACCCAGAGCAGAACCTTGACCAAAGTTGTTGGACTTTCGACACCCAATAGGGGGATCTGCAGAGGGAAGATAAGTTCAATCCCCATGCGGCATAGGAAGAAAAGTGCCAAATCCCCCGAGCATTGTGGTAGCTGACCTTAACTGAGGTAACTCGCTTGGTCACTCGTCTACAGGAAATAGCGCAGACTGAGTATTGAACAAGGCGAACTCAACATGGAATCGAATAGTCACATCCCTCCGACCCCTTTGGCAGAGATGCCGATGGAAGTTCAAGAGTTTGCGATCTGGCTGTTTGGAGCAATTGCTGCTGTTGTGCTCCTTTATGGATTCCGCATGGCCTACAAAACGCGTTCACTTCTGCCGGTATATCTGATGGTCGGTGCGGCGGCGGCTAGTTTTCTAGAACCCATCATCGGATATCTCGGCCACCTGATTCATCCACCTGTTGGAGCAACCGTGGTCTTCTCCGCAGTTGATAGAATTCTACCGCTACACATGCTTTTCGCCTACGTCATTGCGTTTGGCGTGACTTACCTCATTTTCCTGCCGAAATTGGAAGGCGGGAGCGTTAGTACGCGATATGTTTGGGCTTACAGCTTGGCATCCGTTGCGATCTATATCCTATTTGAGATATATCCGGTTGTCTCTGGCCTCTGGGTTTACTATGAACCTCAGCCCCTGTGGCCATTTGCATTTCTAGCACCATTCACGTGGCCGTTCTTGAATACAACCGCAGCCTTGGTGGGGATTACGCTGATCGCACTCCTGCTTCCAAACTTGAAGGGAACGACGAAGCTTGTGGTTATCCCACTTGCACCGATTGGTGCGGTGATGGGTCATTTGGGAAGTGGTTGGCCTATGTTCCTCGTAATGAACTCACCCATCAGTGGCTCCGGTGTCTTGCTGCAGCTTTCGGGAATTGCCGCAGTTCTTTGTTGCTTTACTGTCATTTGGATCTGCAGTGTTGTACTCTCTCGCCAACATTGGCCAGAGAGCGCTCATTCGGCAAAGGGCTAGGAGGTTAAACGATTTCAGTGAAAAGAATAGTCGGCTGCATCTCTGTGAAGTTTGGAATGTCTCCGACAAACTCTTCAAGCTCACGTTGAATGTGTTTGTGCCAGGTTTCGATATCGTGGGTTTGCAGGCGACAAATGGCGACAAACGAGGGCTTTGCCCCGGGTCTTCCACCTTCAACGCCTCGTTCGACTTCGATGTTCCATGCATCTTCACCGAAAATCCTGCGCACAAGGCCCATGTGGTGGGTTTTGTAGTATTCAAAATCAAAGGTTTTGGCTTCAACTCGAGGATAGAGAACGGTTACCTGAATCACGATGTGCTACCTTAGTGTATGGCTCACTTCATAGTGGATGACGAATTTGGGCATTGATAGCCCCCAATGGAAAAAGAATTGACTTTTGAGCATGAAAACCAAAGATAAAATAACCGCTGCGAGCATTGAGCTCTTTAATAGGTACGGTGTGCAAAACGTACCGGTCAATCGAATTGCAGCTGAATTGGGGATAAGCCCAGGGAATCTGAACTACCACTTTAAATCGAAGGACATGATCCTGCAAAGCATTTTCCCCATGATCGAGGCGGAGATGCGCGAGACCCTTACGCCGAGTACGACCGAGCCACGACCACTAAGTGCGTCTTATGTTGCCCAGTTTCAGATTGGTATTGGAAGAAGCCTTTGGAAGTATCGCTTCTTCTTTTGCTCACTCCAGAACATACTAGACAAAAACGACCAGCTTGATACGCAGTATTTCGAGTTTCATGATTGGGCTGTGGGCCAGTTTCAACAACTACTGGACGACGAGGTAGCTGCGAATGCGATGATCCCCCCACGACCTCCACACTCAACAGCGATTATTGCCGCTAACCAGTGGCACCTATGGCAATCGTGGCTGTATTTCGAAACCCATCGGGCGAAGGAAAGTGACCTGGTCGAAGATTTAGCCATTTATCATGGCGTTATTCAGAACTTTAGCCTTCTTTTCGGAATGTGTGCGGATCACTTTAATGAAGCCTTTGTTAAAGAGTGCCAAGCGCAACTTCACATCGAGACCGAAACAGGCACTGAAAATTTTGATCGAATTCGTAGGAATCCCCAGTCCATCAGAGGGTGGGGCGGCACTCTGTCGAAAGCGTCTTCAATCTAAACACCGGAGAATTCGGGTAAACGCAATGACTGATGTAGGGACTAATTCGCTGCTAGCAGAGCACGTAGGCAGGATAGAGTCCAGTAAAGTACCTTGGCTTCCTTGGGGACTGGTGGACGGTGCTGAGTTCCGTATTCTGAAAGCCGATGAGGAGCACAACATCTGCGTCCTCAATTTTCGGATGGGACCGCACACGATCACCCAGAACCATGATCACTTCAGCGTGGCGATGGCCTACACAGTCAGCGGTGAATGGCAGTATGGTGACAAGGTCTTTAAACAGGGCGATATTGCCTATGAACATCCGGGCGAAGTCCATCAGCCCGTCACGAAAGATCACAGTATGGAGTTACTAACCATCTTCATAGGCACGCCCACGGACGACCGATTCCTACACAACTTCGAAGAAGACGGTAGTAGCTACATCATCGGCATGAAGTACATGAAAGCCTTTGAAGGCCTCACACCAGAGGAAGCCGCCAAAATTGATCCGATGGATTTGATTGTCCCGACGTCGTAATTTAAGTGACGTTGTTTCTGACGTATTGATCCCTGAGTTCAAACTTCTTTACTTTTCCAGAGGCGGTGACCGGAAACGCATCCATTCTCATCCAGGCGCGAGGAATCTTGTGACGCGCTAGTTTGTCGCGCAGATAATCAGCGAGCTCCTGATCCGTGCTAGTTGCTCCAGGGGCCACGCGGACGGCGGCTGCAACTTGTTCACCCCATCTTTTGTCGGGAATCCCGAACACGGAGATATCAAGCACATCTGGATGCTCTATGAGTACGTCCTCGATCTCGCGTGGGAATATGTTCTCGCCGCCCCGGATGATCATGTCCTTGATGCGTCCTGTGATCGCGCAGTACCCGTCGGCTGCCATGACGCCTAGGTCGCCTGTGTGCAGCCAACCATCTTGATCGATCGCAGCGTCCGTCGCTTCTGGCCTTTGATGATAACCGAGCATGACCGATGGGCTACGCACGCATATTTCCCCAACCTCACCTACTGGCAGCGGATCTCCTGTTTCGACACTGGCGATTTTCAGCTCGGTATGAGGCATGGCCCTACCTACGGTACGAGACTTGTGCTCAAGTGTGTCGCCTCGCGTAGTCTGACATATCATCCCGCACTCGGTTTGCCCGAATAGCATGATGAATTCGCCGGTAAAATGAGTTTCAAGGCGAGTGACGAGTTCAGGAGGCACTGTCGTGGCACCCGAAGCGACGACAACTAGGGAAGACTTGTCATACTTTTCAAAGTTCGGATGTTCGAACATAGTGAAGTACATGGTTGGCACACACCAGAGGAAGTGAGCGCGATGCTCTTCTATCAACTGTAGCGTGTACTCTGCGTCGAAAGAGTCCACCAGTAGATGGACCCCCTTGTTCCACAGACAACCTAAGGCCATGTAGATGCAGCCCCCGGTGTGGAACATGGGCATGAAATTGACCCACTTGGATCCTTTGGGTAGTTCCAGTCCGAGTTCCGCAAACTTTGCGTAATTTACTACCGCCGCGTGTCCCAGGGTTGCTCCTTTCGGAGTACCCGTTGTGCCCGATGTGTACTGAATCATGCAGGGTGAGTCTGGGCTGACATCTGGCAGCGCAATGGCTTGTGTGTCGGCCTTTTTGACTAGGGAAGGAACTTCGTTCAAATCTAGAACGTTCGCGAGGGTGGCCGAGTTGTTCGCAATATCTTGAGCGATTTCAGTGAGCGCAGCACCCCGATAGTCGGGAACGGTGATCACGGTTTTACAGCCAGAGTGGTTAAGTACGTAATCGGCTTCTTCCTTCAAAAAAGCTGGATTGACGGTCACTAGAGTTATGCCCGCCAGGCTAAAACCTAGCTGCAAGAGGTACCAATCAAGAGAGTTGGGTGCCCAGATTCCAATGTGGTCACCCGGTTCATGTGACAGAAGCGCCCACCTCCCAATTGCCTCCGCGGATTCCAGCAACTGCTGATAGTTGAGCGTTCGTTCTGTGGTTTTGCCCACGCGGCACTCGACAACTGCGACTTGTTCGGGAGTCTGTTCCGCGACCCTTCGTAGCAGCGCACCCACGGTAACGTTCTCCACTTCGGCGGCCGGGTCAGCTGTTGTGTGGGAGGTGGATAGGTTCATGATCTCTTCCTCGTTCCGGAATCAGCAAGCCGAGTAGGCAATTCATGATCTGCGAAAACACCCCCCACTCCGGCTGAAATCCAACCCCCTCGGCGACGAAATTACCAAATGGAGGCCATTCCCCGGGTTCGCGTTCAAGTTGGAGACACCCGGTTTCATCAATAATCCATTGCAATGCAAAGGAGGACTTCCGCTGTTTGGAACTTTGCCCGGACAGGATTGGTGTTCATCTATACCGTAGACGAATCAGTTTAGCGTTCTCCCCAGATCAAGTGAACAAGCCCGGTACTAGGGTGAAAGGCAGGAAGATTCGTCTACAACCTTGTGGATTAAGCTATTCCGTTTTGGAGCATAGTCAAGTGGATTTAGACGTACCCCCGGAGGACCTCCTGTTTGCTGACCAAGTCCGTCAGTTTGTAAACGAGAACCTATCAGCTAAGCTGCGTCGGGCTGGAGAGCTAACTACGAGCATCTTCTCGGACTTTGATGCATCGATGGCATGGCAGAAAGTTCTCAACGCTCAAGGATGGGCTGCTCCTGATTGGCCGGAGGAATACGGGGGGCCAGGGTGGAGCTACACCCAGCGAATGATCTTCAAGGAGATACTAGTTGAGTCGGGTGCACCGACTCTGCAGATGTCAGGAATACTGTTGCTCGGTCCGGTTTTAATGAAGTACGGAAGCGAGGGGCAAAAAAAGTTACTGCCTAGAATATTGGATGGGCAGGATGTCTGGGCTCAAGGTTTTTCCGAACCCAACTCGGGTTCGGACTTGGCTTCATTGCGAACAAGAGCGGTCAAGCAAGGTGATGAGTACGTCATAGATGGTACCAAGATCTGGACGAGCTACGCTCATCGCTCCAACAAGATCTTCTGCCTCGTGAGAACGTCCGCGGAAGGTAGGCCGCAGGCTGGGATCAGCTTTGTTCTTGTTGATCTTGATACTCCTGGCGTTACCCGGAAGGAAATCTTGGGGTTGGACGGAGAGATTGAACAGTGCCAGGTGTTCTTTGACAACGTTCGAATTCCAGCAACCAACTTAGTGGGAGAAGAAAACCAAGGGTGGGAAATAGCAAGGTTTCTCTTGGAATTTGAGCGGGGACTGATCAGCCAGTATTCGATCATTAACAGGCGCCTGAAAGTCGTTCGAAGAAACGCTCATCTATATCGACACCATTCTGGGTGCTCATACATCGAGGAACCGAAATTTCGCTCTAGTTTGGGTCTATTGGAAATAGATTCACTAGCCTTGCAGCAGACCGAGAACAGGATGAGTGCAACCCTTAGAGTCGGTGACAACCCTGGTGTGCTTTCATCACTAGTCAAGCTTGCCGGGACGGAGCTGGGGCAACGGGTAGACGAACTAGCGCTGCAGGCTATCGGCACTGGATTTTCGGTATCTCAGAACCACGTGCTAGATCCAAGCTATGTGGGTGAACATGTTGGTGATGAGGCTTCGCTTACGATTCCGAACTACTACCTGAACAATCGTGCCGCCACGATCTACGGAGGGTCAGCACAAATCCAGAGAAACATCATCGCCAAAGCCATTCTCAGGAACTAGGCATAGCTGATGAACTTTGAGTTTTCTGAATACCAAATTGTCCTTCGTACGAGCATTGAGAAGTACTTGCGCGGCAGTTACCAGTTCTCCGATCGGGCAGAGTCGAGAAGTAGTCGTGATGGATTCGATACGGCCATCTGGAACGAAGTGTCAGAGCTGGGCTACCTCTCAATACCATTTAGTGTGGAATTTGGCGGCTACTCGGGTGATCCCATAGATACCTTGATATTGTTTGAACAGCTCGGATACTACAGAGTGACCGAGCCATTTCTCGAGTCTTTGGCACTTGGGGCGCAGGTGTTGGATGTCTTGCACGATGACCGATTCAAAGGCTTGGTTGAGCGCATAATATCCGGTTCTGTTCATATTGCTCTTGCTCACGAGGAACGCGGCTCGTCATACAGTCTAGACGCTGTTTCCACGCAAGCTGAGACTTGTGAAGGCGGATACAAGATCCAGGGTTCAAAGAGTGTTGTCTACAATGCTGCTGCCGCAGATAAGATTGTGCTATCTGCCATGATCGATGGCGAGCGTCTGGGCCTTTTTCTGGTCGATCGCGATGCGTTGGATCTTTACAATTATCGCACGTTCGATGGCAGTAAGGACTCTCGCCAAAATAAATTGTCCGTTTCATGTGACGGAAGCCAGCATTTGCAAGGCATTGGGCGGGTTGTTGGATAGTTTAATTTGACGAGACTCCTAACGCTGCAGAGGTTTCTGCCAACCAGGTGCTCGTGGGCGCTGATGCATTGTTGACGCAGTCGGAAAGCACTTCGATTCTGGAACAGGTGACCGACATGGCTATTCTAGCTGCTTGTTCAGAACAGGTAGGCATGATGCGCCGGCTGAATGAACTGACCATTGCCTACACAGGGCAGCGACGTCAGTTCGGCAGCGCGCTGAGTGATTTTCAGGTGCTGCAACACACAATGGCTGACATGCATGTCGCGTTCGAACTAGCGACATCATTACTCTACGCGGCGGCTATTCACTTAAGAGATGGGAACCCGATGGCTTCGGAGTACTTGGCAGCCTTAAAGGTGCGTTGTGATAGAAGTGCCCGGGAAATTGCCCACTCTGCTTTTCAGCTTCATGGTGCTATTGCAACAACTGACGAGTGCGAAGTGGGTCACCACCTAAAGCGCATTGTCGTGCTCGCGCAGAAATTTGGTGGCACGGAATTCCATTTGGACCGATTCTGCAGGCTTCGGGACAACAGAATCGATAATGCGGCTTAAGGACTAAACGGAAGTCGCTTGGCGAACGTGGGTCAACGCTTGAGACATGTATTTTTCTACCATGCTGACGCTGATACCCAAAGTCTCGGCAGTCTGTTTGTAGCTCAGTTCACCAAACTTGTGGACCTGGAACACCCGTCGGCACTTTGGAGTGAGGGAAGTAAGTGATGCCTGAACATCAGCTACTCGTTGGGTGGCATCCAGACAAGCTTCGATTCGCGGATCAGTCGATGTGACGGCTTCGATTTCTTGATCAAGCTCGGTCTGGCTTTGATCAGGGTCCAGTGTGGCAAAACTATAGGAAGCAAGCCGTGCGCTTTCGATCTTTGACTTGCGGTAGTGATCGATTGCGAGATTGGTTGCAACGCGAAAGAGGAACGCGCGGCCGTGCTCAATCTCGTATCCGCTTCTTATCTTCTCAATTAGCTTTATGTAGGCCAGTTGCGCAACGTCTTCGGCGTCGAACCTGTCCTTAACGATCCGTTGCATTTTTCGCACTAAACTATCGTGTTCGGATTCAAAAAGAGTGCCAACGTCCCCTTCACCGATTGCCATAGGCTACCCCCTTCTAGAAATTAGTATCTAAATACTAATTTTTATGGATGGTATAGAGGCTTGGAGTGCGAATCAATAGTTTTTAGTGCCTATATACTAATTTTCTTGTAAAATTGGATTTTCCGCGAATCAGGGGTGTGACTGTGAAGCCAGTCATAAATGGCAGCTTGCAGCGATGGATAGTCCGGCACCTGACAGAGTACATACAGTCAGGTGGTAGGAAGGGTCATATGTGGGACTCTAGACCAGTTGGGGGTGACAAGGTGGTGCCGACGCTACTGCTCACAACTATCGGGAGGAAGTCCGGTAAGCCATCCACTATCCCACTGATTTATGTGCAGGACGACAAGAGCTTTGTGGTCGTTGGATCCAGAGGCGGGGCTCCAGAGCATCCACATTGGTACCTAAACCTCATGTCGGAAGGCAAAGGGTGGATTCAGGTGGCGCAAGAACACTCTGGGATAGTGCCTGAACTAATCGAGGGGACCGACCGAGAATCGATTTGGAATGAGCTTGTTGAACTCTTCCCCCCTTACCGGGACTACGAAGCCCAATCGGAAGGTGTTCGTGAGATACCGGTTATTCGACTTACGCCTACGTAGCTAAAATCACCCTCATGCTGGACTGGCCTGCGGGGAGTAGGCTGGCAGGCGCCTCAGCATCCACAGGTTCACCAACGCCCATGAGACCCCCATGGCCGTGAACATCAGGAAAACGGGCGATCGGAAAAACGGGTCGATGAACCAAAGGGCGCCTTGAAAGGACCCGACGATGAACACACTGCAGATGGGCAAGATTGTGGACTGCCCCCTTTGTGAGTTCCGCCTGAGCATCAATGCGGTGCTGAAGGGCACGGCCCAGAAGGCGGTGATTGGGAAGGAGATCAGGAAAAGGGGGTCGTCCATGGAGTCCTTGACGAGCAGCCATAGAACGCCAATCGCAGCCGTGCCCAAGGCGACCAAGCCGAGGAATTGCCTGTCGGAGGCCCAAGGCGCGAGTTCCTTGCGGCCGTACTTGATGATCATCCCAACCAGGGCGAACTCGATCAGGGTTGTGAAAACCAGGGCAACCCACCAAGCCTTCACCCACCAATGGTCGTAAACGTCAAACCACAGATCATAGAGAAGCACGAAGTGCAGGTCGTGAACGGCGAACCAGCCCACAGCGGGGAGTGGGGAGGAGTAAGCCTCATGGGCACGCGCCAGCTTGAAGGACTGCAGGAGATAGACAAAGGTCGCCACGGCCGCAATCGCGAAAAATGCCAGCACCCAGACGACGTTGGCGTCGATTGAGCTGAGCGCAGCGGCAGCATCGTAGGTTCCCATGCCATTCCTCCCGTGGACTCGGTCCGTGCGTTGTCGATGCCATCCGGCAACGGGCTTCACCGATCGGCCTGCGCCCGGTAATCTAGCCTCTCGGCGAGATAACCATCAGCTAAGGCAGAGCAAATGACGGGCATTATAGAGGGCTATGCATCGAAGGAGAGTCCGCTGTTCCAGGACATGCTGGCTAATGACGCAGGGCCGCTTTCGGCGGCCATCCAAGCGCGTGGCAACTATCGGCCATCCATCGGTGAGATTCCTTTCAGCACCTACACGGACCGCGCATACGCGTCCCGCGAGATGGCTCACGTATGGGGCAAGACATGGCAGTACGCCTGCCGCGAGGAGGACATTCCCGAGGTGGGCGACCGCATTCCCTACGACGTGGGGCTCTTGTCCTTCATCATCATTAGAACGGCGGAAGAGGAGTTCAAGGCGTTTTACAACGCTTGCTTGCACCGCGGAACGCGCCTTTGCACGGCCAGCGAAGGCGGCGATGAGATCAAGTGCCCCTTCCATGGCTGGCGTTGGCGCATCGACGGCAAATTGAAGCGGGTGCCCAGCAAGTGGGACTTTCCAGGGGTTGACGATTCATACACCTTGCCGGAGATCAAGGTCGGGCGATGGGGTGGTTGCCTCTTTGTCAATCCAGATCCGAACGCCGGTCCCCTTGAGGATGCGCTCGGGGTGCTGGTTGATCATTTCGCGCATTTTGATCTGGCCAACCGATTCACGCTGGTGCGCACCGCCAAGAAGATACGGGCCAATTGGAAGACGGTATGGGCGGCGTTCCTAGAGGCGTACCACGTGGAGGAAACGCACTTCGATGCGATGGAGTTCACGGGTGATGCCAATACCCAATACGACGCCTTTCAATCAGCAGGGGCGATCATCAGCCGGCTGATCACCCCCGCAGCGGTCCCCAGCCCCTTGCTTCAAGACAAAGTGAGTGCGCGTGATGCAGCAGTCATCGCGGTGCAGAGCTTTGCCGCCGCGTTTGGCCCCGATGCGCCGGTCGCGCCGCCGAATCACGCGGAGATGGCGCAATTCGGGCGCCGGGAGGTCGCCGCTTGGCGCCGCGAGAGCATGGGCGCCATGATGGGTGCGGATTTCAGCCATCTCTGTGATGCTGAAATGATCGACAGCATCCAGTACGCCATGTTTCCGAATTTCGGGCCTTGGTTGGGCGAGGGGTTGCCGCTCCTCTACCAGTTCCTGCCGCTCGGCGACAATCCCGACGAATCCCTGTTCACGGTGCGGCTCATGGCGCCGATTCCCGAAAACGCCCCTCGCCCGCCGTGCCCATCCTTGACCAGGCTCGGCTTCGATGACTGTTTCGAGTCGCTGCCGGAGTGGGGTCGAATCGCCCATGTCTTCGACCAGGACATGGCAAACCTCCCGAACATCCAGCGCGGCATGCACTCAGCGGCAGCCTCGCGCAGCCAGTTGACCCTGGGCCGCTACCAGGAACAGCGCATTGCGCTCATGCACGAATTTGTTGAAGGGTGCTTGGCTGGTCAGGAATAGCACTGGTCAGGAATAGCAGTTGACTGAGCCTACTGGTATGCGTAAGGTGGCTAGGTGGCCTGACCAATTTTGGAGCCCTCAGCTCGGGGCCATCTGTCGATTAAGAACGGACTACAGGGGATCAATTATGTGCAAAAGAATCCGGTGCGCGGGGTTGGCGTTTGTTGGGGCGATTCTGACTGGGCCTGTTCTGGCCAGCGAGGTTGTCTATCTTGAGGAAATCGTTGTGACAGCCACGAAGCGCGCACAGAGCGTGCAGGACGTGCCGGTTGCGGTGAGCGCAGTGGACGAGTCGACCATCGAAGCCATGCGGATCGACGAATTCACCGACATCACACGCATCTCCCCCTCGTTGACGGTCAACCGGGGCGACTGGGCCACCAACAGCGGCTTCAGCCTGCGGGGCATCGGCACCAACGTGTTCAGCAT
This sequence comes from Gammaproteobacteria bacterium, assembly GCA_009843635.1. Lineage (GTDB taxonomy): Bacteria > Pseudomonadota > Gammaproteobacteria > Pseudomonadales > Azotimanducaceae > Azophilus. The sequence continues at coordinate 11,843 of VYDB01000119.1, read as the reverse complement.
CAACATTGAACCGAGCGTCGCCATCGTCGTGGACGACGTGCCCTTGGTCCGGTCGTCCCAAGCCTTCAGCGACCTGCTGGACATCGAGCGCATCGAAGTGCTGCGCGGACCGCAGAGCACCCTGTTCGGCAAGAACGCTTCGGCTGGCGTGGTGAACGTGGTCACCCAGGCGCCGGGCGAAGAGTTCGACTTCCGCTTTCGGGGGGGATACACCACCGACGACGAGTTTAACGTGGCGCTGACCGCGGGCGGCCCGTTGAGCGATTCCGCCGGCTTCAGGCTGAGCGCGTTCGTCAAGGATCGCGAGGACGGGCACATCGACAACATCACCACCGGTGAGGAACTGGACGGCAACGAGTCCTGGGGCGTGCGTGGCAAGCTGGTGTTCGACTTAAGCGACCGTGTCACGGCAACGGTCTTTGGCGAGCGCAGCGAGAGCGAATCGACCTGCTGCAACGCCACCATGCGCTCGGTGCCCGCCAATGCTGCCTTTTTGGGCTTTCTGCCGTCCTCTCTGGTGCTCGCGGGAATCGATCCCTCACCAGACAACACCACCATCGCCAGCGACGATCTCACGGCGGATGAATCCGATGCTTGGAATGCCGGTTTGCGGCTGAGCATCGACATCGGCGAGCATGAACTGCTGTCGGTGACCGCGTACAACGAGTGGGACTATCAGGTCACGCGTGATGTGGACGGCACGGCCTTTGACCTGCTGGCGCTGTTCACCGGCGGCGCGGCATCGGGCGGCCTTGTGCAGGGCGGCGGCTTCGAACTGGAATCCCTGTCCCATGAATTCAGGCTGATCTCGCCCGCATCAGATACCTTCGAATACGTCGCCGGCTTTTACTACTCAGATGTCGACTACGGCCGGAATTTTCAGCGCGGCCCGCTCTTTGCCGCGAACTGGGTGGCCGATACGGGCACGGAAATGCTGGCCCTCTACGGCCAGGGCACCCTGTCCATCACCGACGCGACCGCCTTGATCCTGGGCGCCCGGGTGCAGGATGAGGAAATCTCCCACGGCTTTGACAATGCCTTGAGCGGCGTATCCCTATCCGGGTCCGACAGCGAGACCGCCGCCACCTTCAAGGTGGGTGTGCAGCACTTTGTCAATGACGACGTCATGGTCTATGGATCGGTTTCCTCGGGCTACAAAGGGCAGGGCTACGACATTTCCAGCAGCTTCAACCAGAGCACCTCCGACAATTCAGTGGGCAATGAGGACTCATTGGCCTTCGAGGTGGGCATGAAAGGCACGTTCCTCGATGGTCGGTTGCAGTTCAACCCCACGGTATTCTTCGCCACCTACGACGACTTCCAGGCGCAGCAGGCCCGCATCGTCGATAACAACGTTGAGCTGGGCATCACCAATGTCGGCGAACTCGAGACCTATGGCCTCGAGGTCGACTTCCAAGCGGCATTGACCGAAAACTTGCGGCTGGTCGGCGGCATCGCCTTCATCAACGCCGAAATCAAGGAGTTCGCAGGGGCGGATTGCTGGCCGGGCCAGACCACGGGCTGCGTTGAACTCCTCGACAGCGCCGGCATGGGCACTGGACGGATGGCGCAGGATCTCGGTGGCGAAGACCTCAACAACAGCCCGGACTTCAAGTTCACCGTCAGTGCGGAGTATCTGCTGCCCCTCGAAAACCTGCCGTTCGACGGCTTCCTCAATCTGTCCTATCAATGGCAGGATGACGTGAACTTCTCCCTGCTGGCCGACCCCGGCTCTGAACAGGAGTCATACGGCATCGCCAACCTGAGCCTCGGCATTATCGACAGCGTCTCCGAGCGGTACTCCGTCACCCTGTTCGTAAACAACCTTTTCGATGAGGACTACGTCAGCAGCATCGCCAACTTCGGCGGGCTGTGGGGGAACAATCCGACCTACATCCAGACTTTCCCCAGAGATGCCGAACGCTATGCGGGCTTACAATTGGGCATCCGCTTTTAGAGTGAGTGCCAGCTATGCGCAGACGCGAACTGCTGCAATTCGGAGGGGCGGCCCTGGTTCCCGCGGCGCTGCTGGCCCATGGCCGGGCGTCGGCCGCTGACCGGGCGATGCAGCCAGGTGGTCGGCGGCTGACCCAAATCGGCCTGCAGCTATCCACCGTCACCCGGCTGATGCTGCAGGACTTCGAGGGCACGCTGCGGCAGGTGGCTGGCATCGGCTACGCGCAGGTCGAGTTCTCCGCCATGGGCCTACTAGGCCGCCCGGTCGAGCATGTGAAGCAACTCATGGCCGAAGTCGGGCTCCAGGCGCCCGTCGGGCGCGTGACGCCCAAGCTGCCAGCGGATGTCATGCAGATGCCCCGCGAGGAGGCGATGCGCGTCTTTGCGGAGCGTGGCCAAGCCAAGTACCTGGTCGAGAACGTGAAGCATGCGCTGGAGGATGCGCAGGCCTTCGGGCAGAAGGTCATCAACCTGCCCGCGCTGCCGCCAACGGCGTTCGGCTCGCTCGATCAAGTGAAGCAAAACATCGCCGCCATCAATGCCGCTGGCGAGGTCTGCGCCGCCCAAGGCGTGCAATTCGGCTACCACAACCACGATTGGGAGCTCAGCCCAATCGACGGCATCATCCCCTACGACCTGATGATCGAGCAAACCGATCCCCAGAACGTCAGCTTTCAGTTGGATACGTATTGGATCGTCAAGGCCGGCGGTAGCTTGAGCGACTACCTGAGCCGCTACCGCGGCCGGTTCAACAGCACTCACCTGAAGGACATCGACGCGAACGGCGATTTTGAAGACGTGGGCCACGGCACCATCGACTTTCCCAGCTTCGTGGCTGAGGCTGAGGCGGTCGGCGCCGCCTACCATTTCGTGGAACGGGACAACCCGCCAGATCCGCTCAGCGCCATCCAGCGCAGCTACGAATACCTCCGCAACATGACCTATTGATGAGGGGAGTTCATAGAGGCGTTATCGCCCTCCTGTTCGGGCTGCTTGCGCACGCGCAATCCCAGGCCGCCGAGCCGGCCCCTCCTCCCCACAAGGCGTTCGACACACCGCCGGCCCCGGTGTTGACCCCCACCGAGGCGCTCGGCAGCTTCGCCTTGGCGCCCGGGTTCGCCGTCGAGCCGGTGGCGGCCGAGCCGCTCATCGAAGACCCGGTGGCCATCGCTTGGGACGAGGCCGGCAACCTGTACGCTGCCGAGATGCGGGGATTCATGCCGGACACCTACGGCACCGGTCAGGAAGCCCCCGTTGGTGCGGTCGTGCGGCTTTCGGACCAGGATCGGGACGGCGTTTACGACCGCCGCGAAGTGCTCGCTGACCAACTGGTCCTGCCGCGCGCCGTTGCCATCGTCAACGAGGGCCTGCTGATCGCGGAGCCGCCGAACCTGTGGCTGTGCCCGAACACGGACGGCAGCGCGGCGACCATTGACTGCGATGATCGGGTCTCGCTGGGCGCCTATGGCGATCAGCCCGGCTCGGTGGAGCATGCCGAGAACGGGCTGCTCATGGGTCTGGACAACTGGCTGTACAGCGCCAAGTCCGCGCGCCGGCTGCGTGTCGTTGGCGGCGAGTTGATCTCGGAGCCGACGCTTTTCCGCGGCCAGTGGGGCATCAGCAAGGATAACGTCGGCAGGCTCTACTACAACACCAACTCCGTTCTGCTGCTCGGCGACAGCTACGATGCGCAAGCCGTGGTGCGGGCGGGCAACTCCGGCGCACCCGGGTTGAACGCCCGGATCAGCGGGCGGGACCGAATGTTCGCGGTGCGGGTCAACACCGGCGTCAATCGAGCCTACGTGCCGGGCGTGTTGAGGGAGGACGGCCGTCTTGACCAACCCACCTCCGCCAGCGGCATGGCCGTGTACCGGGGCGACCAGTTCGGGCCGGAGCACGCCGATGACGTGTTCGTGGCGGAACCGGCCGCCAACGCCGTGGCGCGGCTGCGCCTCCATCGAGACGGCTTGAAAGTCAGCGCCGAGCACATGCTTTACCCCGATGAGCAATGGACGCAGCGGGAGTTCCTGGCTTCGACCGATGAACGGTTTCGGCCTGTGGACGTCAAGGTTGGCCCCGATGGCGCGCTCTATGTCGTGGACTTCTACCGCGGCGTGATTCAGGACCATGTGTTCATCAGTGACGAGCTGCGCGCCCAAGCGAAGGAGCGGGGGCTCGAGCGGCCCTTGGGGATGGGGCGGATCTGGCGCATTACCCGGCAGGATGGTGGGGGTTCGAAACGGGAGTTCTCGGCGGCAACCACACCCGACGCCCTGTTGGCGTGGCTGGGCCACCCCAACGGCTGGCAGCGCGACACCGCCCAGCGCCTGCTGATCGCCGACTGGGGAAGAGGGCTCCGGCAGCGGCTGGTGGAAATCGCTGCAACCGGCTCGCCGCTGGCAGCGGTGCACGCCTTGTGGACGCTTCAAGGTCGCGGCGAATTGGTTAAGGCGGTCGTACTTGAGGCCTTGGCGCATCCCGATGCCAGGGTGCGGCTCGCCGGCTTGGAAGCGGGCGCGGACCTACTGTCCGAGGCTGAGTTGCTGGGGCTCATGTCCGGGCAAATCGATCGAGTGTTCATGCAGCATCTGATCCTGTCGCTGGCGCCCCACGGCGCATCGCCCGCCGTCCGGCAACACTTGGTGGGCCAACTGGTGGAGGATGGCGGCAATGCCTACAAGCGGGCGGCGGTGCAGTCGGCAGCTCTCGGCCAGGAGCCGGAACTTCTGCAGGGGCTGCTTGCCTCAGGCGCTTGGAACGCCGAAATCGAAGCGGCCACGGCCTTCGTGGCCAACCTCGTCAGCCAAGGCCTGCGTGGTGACAGCCGCCAAGCTGCGGGCTGGCTGGATGTTGCCACAGCCCAGCAAGACCGAGCCTGGCTGGCGCGAGCGATTCTGGACGGATTCTTTGCCCTCACGCGGGACGAAGGCTTTGCCCGCCTTCAGCTTGCCGAGCCCCATCCGGTTTTTTCCGCGGAGGACAGCGAACTCTGGCCCGCCATCGCACGAGCGCGGCGCAGCGTCACCTGGCCGGGTGACGATCTGCCGGCCGACGCCAAGCCCCTGACGCCAATGCAGCAGCGGCACCGCGAGCTGGGCGCGCAGTACTACGAGGCGCAATGCGCCACCTGTCACGGAGCCGATGGCGCTGGCCTCGAATCCCTGGGGCCCCCGCTCGCCGGATCCTCCTGGGTGACCGGACCGAGCGAGGTGTTGGCGCGAGTCGTGCTGCACGGGCTTGCCGGCCCGATTGAAGTGGACGGCGAGGCTTGGAACGGCGTCATGCCGGGGCATGCCGCCATGCCCGGCTTCGACGATGAGACCGCGGCGGGGTTGCTCACCCATCTAAACCGGTCTTGGGGACATGCGGGCCGCGCTATCGACGCGGACTTCATGGCCCGCATACGCCGGGAAACCGAGGGGCGTGTGCAGCTCTGGACAGCTTCGGAACTGGCATTGGTGCCCGTCAACACGCACTATGCGAAGTACCAAGGGCGCTACGGCGGGGGCGGCTTCGAGCTGCAATTCGTCTACGGGGGTGGTGACCTGGAAGTGAAAAGCGGGATATTCAACGGCCCGTTGCGCGAAGAGCGGGAGGATCATTTCATTTTTGAGCCGCGTGAGCTGCGGCTGGAGTTTGTGCTGGCGGACGACGGCAGCGTGACCGGCGTGCGCATGGCCACGCCGGAGGGCGGCGTGTTGCTGCCGAAGGCAGGCGATCCGTGAGCGCCGTCAGAGTCGGCATCATTGGCCTCGGCAACATTGGCCAGCAGCACGCCAAGCTGCTGAGCGGCGGCGCCATCGAGGGCGCGGCGCTGAGCGCGGTCTGTGGGCGCGGCGACGATCTCGGGGCGCCCTTCGGCGTGCCCAGCTTCCCGGACCACCAGGCACTGATCGACAGCGGCCTGGCCGATGCGGTGCTCATCGCTACGCCGACCCAAAGCCATCCTGAAATCGGCTTGGCAGCCCTCAAACAAGGTCTGCACGTGCTGATGGAGAAGCCGCTTGCCATGTCCATCGGTGAGGCTCAAGGCTTGGTCTCGGCCACCCCCGAACGGAGCCGCTTTGCGGTGATGCTCAACCAGCGATTTCATCCGGCCTATGCCCGGATCAAGACGCTTGTCGATGAAGGGCGTCTCGGGCCCCTGCAACGATTCGCTTGGACCATGACCAGTTGGTATCGCCCGGATGTGTATTACAAGGTGAGCAAATGGCGCGGCACTTGGCCGGGTGAGGGCGGCGGCCTGCTGATCAACCAATGCATCCACAACCTGGACGTGCTGCAGTGGCTCGTCGGCCAGCCCGACGATATTTTCGCCGTCGCCGGGTTCGGCAGATACCACGAGATCGACGTGGAAGACGAGGTCACGGCCACGCTGCGTTTTGCCAACGGGTTGACTGGCACGGTCACCGCCTCCAGCGGCGAAGCCCCCGGCATCAATCAGCTCGACTTGGTGGGCGATCTCGGCACCCTCCGCTTCGACGGCGAGCGGATTCGGCTATACGCGTCGGCGCAGAGCGTGGCCGATCATTGTGCCAACACGCTGGACATGTTCGGCATGCCTGAATTCACCGAACATCCGATCACGCCGGCGGAGCCCGTGGATCAGCATGCGGCCGTGCTGCGGAACTTCGTGGATGCCATTGCCCGGGGCGAGCCGCTGGCTACGCCGGCGGCCGCCGGGCTGCCTTCCATCGAACTGGCCAACGCCATGCTGCTGTCGGCTTGGCGCGGCCAGGCTGTTGCCCTGCCCTTGGACGCAGAAGCCTATGAGGCAACCTTGCAACGGAAGATCGCCTCGACCAGCCTGCGGCAACCGGCTGCGATCGAGGCCAACATCGACATGGCGAAGTCGTACCGATGAGGTTGCTCGCGCAAATCCGCGAGGGTGGCCCGGGGTGGCTGCAGGGTGCCATGACCCTAGGCGGTGGGTCGGCCGTCACCTCGCTGACCATCGGTTCGGTGTTCGGCTACGAGTTCCTCTGGGTGCAGCCGGTTTCCATGCTGGTCGGCTGCATCATGCTCTTTGCCTTGGCGCACCAGACGCTGTCCACCGGCGAGCGGCCCTTCGCGGCCATGAGGCAGCACTTTTCGCCGCTGCTGGCTTGGCTGTGGGCGATCGCCGCCTTGGGCTCGAGCATCATCTGGGGGTTCTCGCACTACCCCTTAAGCGCCGGGATGCTTGAGGAGGCGATTCTCGTGGTGACCGGGTTCGGGCTGGCCAACGAGGGGTCCGCAGTGGCCCGCGAGCTCTACCTGTTCACGTTGGCGGTGCTGGTCTGGGCGGGTTGCGCCTACACAGTCTGGAACTACGACAAGGGGCAGCGCGCGGTGCGGCTCTTTGAGAATGGCATCAAGGTGCTGAGCGCCCTGGTGGTGCTAAGCTTCGCCTGGGTGGTCGTCATGGCCAGCCTGCAGGGCAATGTGAACTGGGCCGCGGTGCTGTGGGGTTTCGTGCCCCATTCCCTGCCGGGCGATGCATTCGGCGTCACCACCATGATGGCCGCCCTAGGCACCGCGGTGGGCATCAACATGACCTTCGTGTACGGCTACACGCTGCTGCGCCGGGGCTGGCAACGAGAGCACCGCAGCCTAGCGCGCACCGACATCGTCATTGGCTTGGTGGTGCCCTATCTGCTGGTCACCATGCTCATATCCATCGCTGCCGCAGCGGCCCTGCACGGCGGCGATGGCGATCTGCAAACCCGCCTTAGCCCAGCAAGGGCCGGGCAAATGTTCAGCGCGGCGGGCTTCGGCGACATCGTTGCGCACTTGGTGTTTCCCCTCGGCGTGCTGGGCATGGCCGTGGGGTCGTTGGTGATGCACATGCTCACCTGCGGCGCCGCGGCCCGGGAAATGTTCGATCTCAGGGAAGGCTCCACGGCCTATCGGCTGGCCTGCCTCGCACCGACGCCAGCGGTGCTCGGCGTCTTCCTGTGGACCACCATGGGGCCCTACGTGATCCTGCCGACCTCCGCGTTCTGCGGGCTTCTGCTGCCCATTGCCTACGTGGGCTGGCTGGCCCTGAACAACCGTTCGTCGTACTTGGGGGAGGACCGGCCGCAGGGCCGCAAAGCGGCGCTGTACAACAGCGCCATGGTGCTTTGCATCCTGACCGTCGTGGCCAGCGCCCTGTATAGCACATTGGTCGGCTTGGGATGGCTGTGAGCATCGGCGAGGGAGCAACCTATGCGCCCCAGGGGAAGCCGGCGCCCGTGGTCGCGCCGGGTGAGTTCGAGTTTGCCGCGGCCTACTTGGACCACGGCCATATCTACGGCCAGACCAATGGCCTGATCGAAGCCGGGGCAACCTTGACGCACGTTTACGATCCACGCCCGGAGCGCCTTCGTGCCTACCAAGCGCGGTATCCCCAGGCCCAAGCCGTCGCCAGCTTCACGGACCTGCTGGAAAACGACCGCTTGCAACTCATCGCCGCAGCCGCCATCCCAGACCAACGAGCAGCGATCGGCGCCCGCGTGGTCGAGGCGGGCAAGCACTACTTCACCGACAAGTCGCCCTTCACCACCTTGGAACAATTGGAGGCATTGCGCGGCCTCGTTGCGGAACATCAGCGCCGCTACTTTGTCTATTACTCCGAACGCCTGCACAACGAGGCGGCTTGGCATGCCGGTGAGTTGATCGCCCAAGGGGCGGTTGGCCGCGTGCTGCACGTGCTGATCCTGGCGCCGCATCGATTATCCAAGGAGACGCGTCCGGAGTGGTTCTTCGACAAGGCCCGCTACGGCGGCATCATCACCGACATCGGTTCGCACCAGGTGGAGCAGTTCCTCGCTTACGCGGGCTGTGACAACGCAACGGTGGAACATGCGCGGGCCTGCAATCTCAATCACCCGGATATGCCGGGCCTGGAGGACTTCGGCGAGTTCGCCCTGGTGGGGGACAATGGCGCATCCTGTTACGCGCGGCTCGACTGGTTCACCCCGGACGGGCTGCCCGTATGGGGCGATGGACGCACCTTCATCACCGGGACGGCCGGAACCCTGGAATTGCGCAAGTACTTGGACCCGGCGCGCCAGGCTCCTGCCTCCATGATCCTGCGGGCGGACGGCCAGTCGGTTGAAGCGATCGACTGCCTCGGCAAGGTGGGCTTTCCGTTCTTCGGGCGGCTGATTCTCGACGCCCTGAACGGAACGGAGACCGCCATGACCCAGGCGCACACGTTTCGGGCGGCTGAGCTCAGCATGCGGGCGCAGGCGCTGGCGGATCAGCGCCGGCGGATAAGCGAACCATGAAGCTGGCACCCATCGAGAGCCAGCAGCGGCTCTATGTGCGGGTGGCGCAGCGCATCGCGGAACTGGTGGCCAATGGCGAGGTGAAGCCGGGCGAGAAGCTGCCCGCCGAGCGGCGCCTTGCGGAGATGCTGCAGGTTTCCCGCCCGACCATTCGTGAGGCCATGATTGCGCTTGAAGTGTCCGGCCTGATCGACGTGCGCACCGGGTCGGGCATCTACGTCACCCAGCAGGGCCATCGGCAGCGCGTCACGTTGGATGATGAGGGCATCGGGCCCTTTGAGCTGCTCGAACTGCGGCTCATCTTGGAACCCGAAGCCAGCGCCTTGGCGGCGGAGCGCATCACCGACTCACAGCTTGCAGCGCTGCAGGACATCTTTGAGGAGATGCGCAAGTTTGCCGGCACGCCGCGCATCGAGGAAGTCGATGCGCGATTTCACGTGGCCATCGCCGAAGCGACCGAAAACGCCGCCATCACCCAGGCGGTGCAGTGGCTGTGGACGCTGCGCAACCAGAGCGTGCTGTCGAGCGGCTTCCACAGCCGCATTCTGGAGGAGGGCATCTACCCCGCCGTGGATCAGCACAAGGAAATTCTCGACGCGCTCAAGGTTCGCAGCGCGGACGCCGCTCGAAAGGCCATGCGCGCCCACCTGATCGCCGCCACCGAGGCCGCCGCGAGGCACTTTGGCAGCGAGCCCTGAGGGGGCTTGGCCGCGACTCCGCTACTCGGAATCGGGTTTGACCCGCTTCAGCCAATCGTCGTAGGCGGCGGTCAACCGGGCGACGACTTGCGGATGGCGCTTGGCGACGTCGGTGGTTTCCGTGCGATCGACGCTCATGTCGTAGAGCTGCCAATCGCCGTGTTCCACTGGCGGCGTTGCGGGCCGCTTCGATGGTTCCGACGCCTCGGCTTGCTGCGCCCGCCAGCGTAGAAACAGTTGCAAACTGCTTTCCCTTGCTGTGGCCTGTGAGAGCAGCTTCCATTGGTCAGTGCGCACGGAACGTCCGAGGCCCCACCGTTGGAACACCGGTTGGGTGCGTTCGATTGGGTTGGAGGACTGGAGATACGCGCTGAGGTCGATGCCTTCCAGCCGCGGGCTTTCAGCAAGCAGTCTGGCCGCTCGGCCATCGCCCGCGCCGGTCACGGACAGGAGCGTGGGGAAGAGGTCGATCAGGTGCGCATTGGCCGAGACCACCCGGCCGGGTTCTCGTATGCCATCGGGCCAATGCACGATGAGCGGAGAAGCCGCGCCGCCCTCGAAGCTGTGGTTCTTGAAGTACCGGAAGGGCGTGTTGGCCACATTCGCCCAATCACCGCCTAGGGTCGCCCAGCGCCCCACCGAGCCGATCAGGTGCTGCTCGCCGATCTCGCCTTCCCCCGTTGCGGAGGGCACGAACTCCGCCGAAGCGCCATTGTCGGAGGTGAACAGGATCAGGGTCTGGTCGAGCTTCCCCGAGCGTTCGAAGTGGGCGATGAGCCGGCCCAGGCTCCGGTCAACGTGGTCGATCATGGCGGCATAGACCGCCATGCGTCTTGCTTGCTCCCGTTGTTCATCTAGGGCCAAGCTGGTCCAATCCCTGTAGGTCGGAGTCGAGCGAGGGTAGCGGGCGTCGATCAGGCCGATCTCAAGCATGCGCCGGTAGCGGGCATCGGCGACCGCCGCGTAGCCCGCTTCGTAACGCTCCAAGTACCGCTCGATATCGGCTGGCCACGCTTGGAGCGGGTCGTGGGGAGCCTGGTAGGCGAGGTAGAGGAAGAAGGGCGATGGGTCGCGCGCATGTTCCGTCAGCAAGTCGAGCGCCCAATCCGTATAGGCGTCGGTGGTGTGGAAGTCCTCCCGCTGCGGCGCATAGCCCTGAACGCACTGCCGGTCGAAACACCACCAGCGCCCCTTTGGCGCCATGTAGGTCTTGCGCGCCGGCTCAGGTTCGCCGGGCCGTGCGGCGACCCCCGGATTGAAGTGATTGGAGGCCCCGCCGCGCAGCCCTGCGTAGCGCTCGAACCCAAGGTCCAAGGGATGGTCGCCGCCATGGTGCTTGCCCACCATGAGGGTCCGATAGCCCGCCGCGCTGAGCGCTTGGGCGATGGTGATGCTGTCGCGAATGACGCCGGTTGGCGATTCGTCCATGCCCACCTGCTCGGGATATCGACCGGTCAGCAGGGCAGCCCTCGAAGGGAAGCACTTGGCGGTGGTGTGAAACTGCGTGAAGCGCAGCCCGCCCGCGGCGAGCCGGTCGATGTGCGGCGTCTCGATCTCGCCGCCGAACGCCCCCACGTCAGACCACCCCATGTCGTCAACCAACACCAGGATCACGTTGGGCGGGCCGGGAACCTGCCCCTGGCCGAACTGCGACCAAACGCAGAGCGCAATCGCGAGAATGAGTGATGCCAGCCTCATCAATGTGCCTGAGCGAATCTCGGTTTAAACCTAAGCAGGAGCACTGGCATCTTGGCGAACCCACCGTGCGAGGGCAAGATGCCCTCCTTCCAATGGTCCACGCCCGCCCCAAGGGGAATCCCGAACCGACGGCGGTTCCCCGGACCGAGGGCATCCTGCCCTCGAAACGGCGCGAAGCGCCGCTCCTCCAACCCCGAAGCAACTCAACTGCCTCACCCCCCTTACCGCTCCCCTGCGC
>VYDB01000106.1 GCA_009843635.1 Gammaproteobacteria bacterium | reverse complement strand
TCAAATCACGGCGAAAATCGCTTGAGTCCGGTCGAGTTGCGGAAGTCGGGCTAGGGCTGCTGGCTTGCACCAACGATGAGCCCGCCACCTTACAGTCCACAGATGACTTTCAGGCTACAAGCAGCGACTTCGGCCCGCGCGAGGAAATGCCAGGCGCACCGCTCTACGCACAACACTGCGCCCATTGTCACAACGGCTCAGTGCCAAAGGCACCGCACTTCACCTGGCTTGAGTTGATGACGCCGAAAACCTTCATGTCGTCCATGAACGAAGGCATCATGGCGCCGCAAGCGGCGCACCTCTCCGATGAACAAAAACGACACATCACTGAGTACGTGACCCGAACCCCTGCCGATCAGGATTTGGCGACCGCGATCCCTTGGTGTGAATCACGAGACCTTGGCGACACACCCCCCGAGTTGATCGGTTGGGGGCATGACACCAATCGGTCCACACCCGTCAGCCAAGGCGGCATCCCCAAGGACCAAGTTGCAGGCCTTACCCTCAAATGGAGTTTCACCTATCCCGGGGCCTTACGGACACGTTCCCAACCTTCGGTCGGCTGGGATACCTTATTCACGGGTTCCCAGGACGGGACGGTTTACGCGTTCGATCTAGACACCGGCTGCGTTAAATGGACCTTCCAAGCAGCGGCCGAAGTCCGCACCGGCATTGTGCTGACACCAGGCGGCATGGCGTTCTTTGGTGACATTCTCGCGAAGGTTTATGCGTTAAACGCCAAGACCGGTGAACTGGTCTGGCAGGAAAAGGCAGACGACCACCCCAGTGCCACCCTTACCGGCACCCCCGCTTATCATGAAGGACGGCTGTACGTTCCCGTCTCTTCACTGGAAGTGGTGCCTGCAGCGGATCCCAGTTATGCGTGCTGTACGTTCCGCGGCAGCGTCCTCGCACTGCAAGCCAATTCAGGGGAAGAAGTTTGGCGGCACTACACAATTCCTTCCGCACCCAAGGAAATCGGTCGCACGCCTATGGGTACCGCCAAGTTCGCCCCCTCCGGCGCTCCCGTCTGGAGCAGCCCCACCATCGATGTTCGCCGTAACCTCTTGTACGTTGGTACCGGTGAGAACTACTCCTCCCCTGCGGATGAAAACAGCGATGCCATTCTGGCCATCGATCTCGACACGGGGGAGCGCGCTTGGCAGCGACAAAGCACCGCTGGAGATGCGTGGAACGTCGCCTGCATGATGGCAGACAACCCAAACTGCCCTGAGGAAGACGGCCCGGATTTCGATCACGGCTCAAGCATACTGCTGGCACAAGTTAAAAGCGGCAAAGAAGTGCTCGCCGCTGGACACAAGGACGGCACCGTCTTCATCCTAGACCCCAACAACAAAGGAGCCCTGCTGTGGACCGAAAGATTGGGGCGCGGCAGCATCCAGGGCGGCGTACACTTCGGCATGGCCGCGTCGGGGGATGCCGTCTATGTGCCGATCAACGACATGAACGACACCCGCAACGGGGATTTTCTCGATCCTGAACTCGCACGGCCTGGCGTCTCCGCCATCGACCTCGATGAACAAGCCGTTATTTGGCAACACGTACAGCAGGATCGGTGCGGCGACGACCGCCCTTTTTGTGATCCAGGTGTTTCCGCACCCTTATCCGTCTCGGATGGCGTGATCTATGCCGGTCACTTAGATGGGTACCTGCAGGCGTACGATGCTGAATCGGGTGAAGTCCTTTGGTCCTATGACACCACCCAAGAACATGAGGGTACAAACGGATTGATCGGCCGAGGTGGCGGTATGAGTGGAGCAGGTCCCACCGTGGCCGCAGGTCATCTCATCGTCAATTCCGGTTACGGACTCTACTTCCACGAACCCGGCAACCTCCTTCTGGTCTTTGCACCGCAATAGGAGGAAATAGGTGATCGCCAGTTAAGTGAGAGGTTTGCTTTGAACATTCCCGATTTGAACTTTGGCGATCTGTTCGAGGCGCTCGCACAAGCCATCCCTCAGCGAACGGCGATCATCTACGGCGATGCCGAGCTGACATGGCGGGAGCTCGACGAGCGATCCAATCGCCTGGCCAGGAAGCTGATGGAGGCAGGGCTTCGGCCCGGTAGCAAAGTGGCATTCTATCTACGGAACAGCCCTGCTTATCTTGAGCTGTTCGTCGCCTGCTCGAAGGCACGTCTGACCCATGCCAATGTCAACTACCTCTACGTCGACAACGAACTTTTCCATGTGCTCGACAATTCGGATGCGGAAGCTGTCGTTTATGACGCTGAGTTCGGCGGGCATGTTGAAACCCTGGCGCCCCGTTTGCCCAAGGTTCGGCTGTATCTTGCAGTCGGTGACGAAGCAAAAGGCGAGCCTGCCGAGAGCTTTGAGAAGGCGTGTTCTGAAGGAGATGCGGCGCCGCTCGGGATAGAGCGGTCTGGGGATGATCTCTACTTCATGTACACCGGCGGTACGACCGGCTATCCCAAGGCGGTCATGTGGCCGCACAAGCACAGGATTGCCGTGATCGGCATGGCAAGAGGGGACGATGCGGCAAGGCATGCTGAAGCCGTCGCGGCAAGCCCAGTCTCTGTTCTGCTGCCCGCATGCCCGCTCATGCACTCAACCGGATTCACCACCGCGGTCGCCAGTCTCCTGAGCGGCGGCACCACGGTCCTGCTGCCCACCAAGTCATTCGACGCCGAGGTTTGCCTGCGGGCCATCGAAGACCACAGAGTGCAGACGGTTGCGATCGTCGGCGACGCATTTTCCGTGCCTATTCTGGAGCACTTGACCGATCGAAGCGCGGATTACGATCTCTCTTCCGTCAGGGTGATCACCTCGGCTGGGGCCATGTGGAGCGCTGAACGCAAGCAACAACTCATGGCGCACTTTCCCAACGCATCGATGAACGATTCGCTGGGGTCCAGCGAAGGCTCCAGGCTCGGATCAAGATCATCCAAGAACGGCGATGAGGTTGAAACCGCGCGCTTTCAGCTCGGCCCTCACGCCAAGGTGTTCACGGAAGACTTCCGAGAAGTGGAAGCGGGCTCCGGTGAGGCTGGGCTGATTGCCACGGCGGGCCCAATACCGCTTGGTTACTACAAGGATGATGAAGGCACAGCAAAGACCTTCCCTACCATCAATGGCGTCAGGTACTCCATAGCCGGCGACTGGTGTCGAGTCGAGAGTGACGGCAGCATTACCCTGTTGGGCCGGGGCAACAACTGCATCAACTCCGGTGGTGAGAAAATCTACCCGGAGGAAGTCGAGGAAGCGCTGAAACTGCACCCACTGATTCATGATGTCGCGGTGATCGGCATCCCCGATGAACGTTGGGGGCAGGCCGTCGCGGCCGTGGTGAACTCGGAAAAGCACCGGAGCCTAGCCATGCAAGACGTCCAATCACACTTGAGTGGCAAGCTGGCTAGGTACAAGCACCCGAAACGGATCGAATTCGTAGATGGTGGTTTTCGCCACGCAAACGGAAAGGTCAACTACCGGCTTGTCAGAAAGCTCATGGGCGTGGAGTGAGCCGGAGTTTGCGTTCCCGCCGCTCGCTTGCGCCGCAGCGCTCGGCGTTCGTCGCCTTGCCGGCGCAAGACGTCTAGGTCGGCTTCGCGGATGGCCATGTAGTTGTCCCGCCAGCTTTCGTCCCCGCCCCAACGGTAGGGCAGGCGCGCCGTGGTGCGCGGGCCGGCGGCCGTCTCAAACAATGCCATCGCGGACGCCACCACCTGTCTCTGCATGACGCCATCCCAAGGCCGGCCGCAGGGGTTGCCGAGCGGAAAGTCCGCAAAGGCGAAGCGCGGCACCCCGCAGTGCTCCACGATGTCGAGGGCGGAGCCGAGCACCACGGTGGCGATGCCGTCCGCCTCCAGGCCGCGCGCGACCAGACTCACGGTCTGGTGGCAGACCGGTCATAGCGGTACCAGCAAGGCGATGTCGGCGCCATCCTCCCGGCAGCGGCGAAGAATCTCCGGCGCATCCTCAGTGCGGGTGCGGCGCTGGCTGTATTCCGTGGGCACGCAGTGGAACCGTTTGGCGAGCGCGCCCAATCGGCCCTCATCCACCATCGCCCGCAACGGCGCAAGGGGCAGGAAGGTCTCGCGGTCATCAAGATGGGTGGCTTTCTTGTCCCAGGCCAAGTCATTGGCGAACAGCGGCGGCGCTGCCGCCGTGGCAGCGGAGGCAACGGCCCGGGGGTCCGTGGCTCGGCGGTCGTGGAGGGCCGAGGTGGTGATGATGGCAAGGGTCGATTCCGCCAGCGGCTTGGCTGGCTTGGTGAAGGGAACTTCATCAAAGTGCGCCCACACATAGGGCTTGGCATAGCCTTGGGCCTCGTAATAGCGCTTGGTGCGCGCCATGTAGGCGACCGGCGGATGGGCTGTGGCAGTTGACATGGACGATTCGAGCCTTGTGTATTGAGGGCTGAGCGCCGATGGTACACGATTGCCCGTTGTTCGAGACGCACTCCTGATGCTGCTGACCTTTATCCTCGCCACGGTGTTCGCCACGGCAGTGCTCTCCGGTGTGCTGGGCATGGCCGGGGGCATGATCCTGATGGCGATCCTGGTCTCCACCCTGAGCGTGGCGGGGGCCATGATCGTGCACGGGGTGGTGCAGGCGGTTTCCAACGGCTCGCGTGCCTGGTTTCTGCACCATCACATCCAATGGCGCATCCTGCCTGCCTACACGCTCGGGGCAGCCGCCGCCCTGGCCGGGTTTGCGGCGTTGAGCCTGGTGCCAAACGCCGGCGTCGTGCTTATCCTGGTGGGCGCCTTTCCCTTCGCCGCACGCTGGAACGCCCGGCTTTCGGGGCTCGATGTCACGCGGCCCGCCACCACCCTGGCTTGCGGGTTCACCGTCACCGCCGCGCAGCTACTCGCCGGAGCCTCCGGCCCCTTGCTGGATGCGTTCTACTTGAACACGCCCCTCAGCCGCCAGCAGGTGGTCGCTTCCAAGGCCATCACCCAAACCCTCGGCCACTTGGTCAAGCTCTTCTACTACGGCCTCATCATCGGGGTGGCCGAGGAACTGCCCGGCTGGTTCTTCGTCCTAGCGGCCATGCTGGCGGTGGCCGGCGCTCGGTCCGGGGTGGCGCTGCTCCATCGCTGGAACGACGAGCGCTTCCGCACAGTCAGCGGCCGGGTGATCCTGGTCATTGCGGCGGTGTGCGTGGCCCGCGGCGCGTACGAACTGGTGGCGACTTAGGCCTTTATGACTGAACAAAGGGTTCACGCACGGGCTGCTCGAAAAGCTGCTTGAAAATCACAAAGCCTTGGCACCATGCGGAATCATCCAAATCGGGGAAGACCAAGCCCGTTCCTGAATAACCAACCCAAGATCCTCGCGAGGTGCCACGCCGGCGCGAAGGGCATCCCAGGTGGACCATCGACAGGTTGGGTTTTCCAGGACGCGAGCGTAGTAGAACGCTCTTTGTTGTCCGTCAAATTCCGGGTCATGCCAAAGCGCCTTCAGCTCTACCGCGCCCCGGTCGGCGGAAATGGCACAATCAGATAGGTTCACTTTGGCGCCATTATCCGGGCAGCGGTGCGTTGCCGGGTCAACCGCCAATCCGTCCGAGCAGGCAACATCAAACACGCGCTCGTGGGTTTCGCCGTCCTCAAGCCAGCCCTTGATGATCTGCACACGTTGCAATGGCGCCGATTGCGCATCTCGGGCAGCCCACACAACAAAGGCCGGTGCATCGCCGGGCTTCGCCACTAGGTCTCCACCCATCGACACACCTTGGATGTACGCGCGGGAAATCCCATCTGCTGTTTCCAGCATCGTGCTGTCGAGGCCATGTCCCGCAAAGAAGCGCACTTGCATCCGCGGCCCAGAAGTTGCAAAAGCTTCCTTGCGGCGGAAGGCGTCATAGATGGATTCCCTGGTGTTCTCCTCAGCCCACACAGCCGCCAAGCCTGACGCGCCATAGACCGATGCATTGCGCGACAGATAGCGCCTGCCATCCGACGCGACATAGAACGCCGAGTCTTCTGCATCGCTTAGGCCCAGGGTTGTCAGGTCGTCGTCGCTGATCGGCACCGAACCACGAAGGGCGGCGGTTGAGTCGAGGAGACCCACCTTCGCGAAGAAATTCGTTTCATCGTAAGAACCCGCGCCGGTATGCGTGTCGGAAGATCCGATAAAGCCGTACTCGAACGGGTTGCCCAACCCTTCCGCCTCCAGCAGCAATCCCTTCTTCATCGCATCTCGCACATAGCCACCTGCGGTCTTGGCGATGGTCAAAGGTCCGCCGCCAGCCACGTAGGGGTCGATTTCGAAGCCAGCCCATTCGTCATTCATGGAGAGCGCCGGGTGCGTTTCAGAGGTGCCTTTGACTTGGGTGATTTCAACCAGCGGTTCGTTGCGCATGCGCTTTTCGTTGTGCGCCAGCGTCATCGGGTCACCTGCCCAGGTGGCCAGTTCGAACATCTGTCCATTGGACTTGTTGGAGTTGTGCGGGATGGCCAGGCTCTCAACGCCCTTTTTCCTCAGTTCGTCCATCCAGTTCCATAGATCCTCTGGATCAAGTGAATTGAGTCGATTGAACGGCATCGCCGGCATGTTCTCGGTGCCGCGGAAGACGACATTCCGGTGCATGCTGCCACCGTCCTCCTTGGTCGTTGAGAACTCATAGGCGGCGAAGGTGGTGAACTTTCCAGGCTCGTAATGGCGGTCCGCAGCCCGCACCGAGTCTGCCCAGGTCGAGCGCATGATGCGCGCCACCTCCGCCCTTAGCGGCTCGGAGCCCGCCATTGCATTTCTCAAGCCCCCGATCCAAGCGCGAAAGTTCCGCCCAGGGATGCTCTCGAGGGTCAGGTTTTCGGCGGCATTCAGATTGTGGATCGACTTCATGGCCGCGTAGGCGGAGATCTCGGTTGAAGTGTCGGCCCCCGCTCGGACCACGCCAAGATAGAAGCCGTGGTCCGTTACCGCGTAAAAGTCCAGGGGCCGGCCGAGCTGCATTTCGAAGCCAGCCGGATGCTGGATAGCTGCGCCTCGAGCGAAGCGGTAGGCATCGTCAGGCGTCGCCAGCGTGCCGAACTGAAAGGCATCGAGTGAATAGGTGGTGTGGACGTGGAGGTCGCCGAAGTAGGCCTTTCGGCCAGCAACCATTTCAGCATCGCCATTGATTGTCGCTGCGGGCGGCGGCAGACGCGGCGTCCCGCCGTGCTCATCCATTCCCGTTGAATGCGCCGCCGAGTCCATCTTCTCCGACCCACATGCCGAAGACGCGACGCACACAACACCTAGAAGCACGGTCGCGCGCCAAGACTTCAGCGATTGAAACGAGATGCACATCATCGCCTCAGACCGACGAGGCAGAATCGTCCACTACTCCCCCTTGAGGGGGAGTAGTGGCTCGAACGCGGACAGCGCCTCGGCGTGCAGCGCCGCGCAGCGACCGAGCGCAGCCAAGTCGTAGCCGCCCTCCAAGGCGGAAACCACGCGGCCACCTGCGTGGATTTCGGCAAGATCAACGATGAACTCGGTGACCCAGCGGAAATCCTCGTCATCGAGCAGCAAGCCGCCCAAGGGGTCGTCGCGGTGGGCGTCGAAGCCTGCTGACACCAGGATGAGATCCGGGCGGTGGGCGTTGATGGCGGTGGCCCAATCCCGTTCGATGGCGCGGCGAAACGCGGCGCCGTCGGTTGCGGCTGGCAGGGGCGTGTTGACGATGTTCCGCGCATCGACGTCAACATAGCGGTAGGGGTAGAAGGGGTGCTGGAAGCTGGAGCAAACCAGCGCCTCGGGGCGGTCCTTGAAGGCATCGACGGTGCCGTTGCCGTGATGCACGTCAAAGTCGAGGACCGCCACGCGATCGACCTGCTCAAGCGCCAAAGCCGCGCCCAGCGCGATGCTGTTGTAGTAGCAAAAGCCCATCGCCGCACCCATCTCGGCATGGTGGCCGGGCGGGCGGACGGCGCAGAAGGCCCGCTTGTCCACGCCGCTCAGCACCTCGCGCACTGCCCCGGTCACCGCCCCGGCGGCTAGGGCCGCGGCCCGCAGGGTGCCCGGGCTCATCGCCGTGTCTGGATCGAGCCGCACCAGGCCCGAAGCGGGGCTCGCCACATTCAGCTTGTCCAAGTAAGACGGGCCATGGATCGCAGCCAAGCCATCGGCATCGATGGGCTGGGCGGTGCGGCAGTCGAAACTGTCGGTGAGGCCGCTGGCGGACAGGCTTTGGTTGACGGCCCGCAGCCGATCCGGGCGCTCCGGGTGGCCCCGCTGCATCTCGTGGCGCAGGCAGTCGTCGTGGGTGTAGAAGAGCATGCGGACAGGGTTCAGTGCGACTAGGCGGCCTCGAGGGGGCGCACCACGAACAGCAGGTCGCCCGCATTCACCTGCTGCCCGTTGCCCATGTTGATGCGCGTGACTTCAAACTGCAGGGCCGGATCATAGAGGCTGGCTTCGCCGTTGAAGTCCTTGAGGGCCAAGGGGGTGAAGATCTTCATCGCCTCAAGTTGGCAGAGCGTGGCATCGACCGCAATCCGGTCGCCGACGGAGACGAACTCCGGTTCCGACGGCGACGGGCTGGTGTAGAAGATCGCCGCCGCCGGGGAGAGCACCTTCAGCTCGTCGCTGCCGTCAATGCCGATGCTCTCCAAGTTGAAGGCCGAGGCGGACTCGCCAGCCCCCGCTTCGATCTCCTCGATCAATCCTTCAACATCGGTGCGGCGCAGGAATTCCGGCAAAAAGCCGGTGTCGTAGTCACCTTGGCGGAACACCTCATCGGCGAGCACACGCCTCAACAGCGGAATGTTGGTGCAGATACCCGTGATGCGCACCCGGCTTAAGATGTCGGCCAGCCGCGCGATGGCGGCCTGACGGTCCTTCGCATGCACGATGACCTGGGCGACCATGCTGTCGTAGTAGGGCGAGATGAACTTGCCGGGCGCCGCGATGGTGATGACGTCAACATCCTCTTCGGCGGGAAACAGCGCATCCTCGATGGTGCCTGGATGGGGACGGAAGGACAGCGCCCCCTCGCCGTCCAACTGCACCCGCTCGGCATTGATGCGCGCCTCGATGGCGTAGCCCTCGAACTTCGGCTCAAGCTCGGCAATGGACTCGCCGGCGGCGATGCGGAACTGCTCGCCAACGATGTCGATGCCCGACACCCATTCGGTGACCGGGTGCTCCACCTGCAGGCGGGTGTTCATCTCCATGAAGTACACCGCGCCGGCGGCGAGGTCGAAGATGAATTCCACCGTGCCGGCCCCGACGTAGCCCACTTCGTCCGCAATGGCCGCCGAGTAGGTCAGCACGTCCCGGCGCAGATCCTCCGGCAGCATCGTGGACCCGGACTCCTCGAACACCTTCTGCTTGTCCCGTTGCACGCTGCAATCGCGCAGGCCCAGCACCAGGGTGTTGCCCAAGGTGTCGCGCAGCAACTGCACCTCGATGTGCCGCAGCGACGTGACGTACTTCTCCAGGTAGACGTCGCCGTTGCCGAAGGCGCTTTGCGCCTCGGCGGTGACCCGATGGAAGAGTTCAAAGAACTCAGCGCCGCTTTCCACCACCTGAATGCCCTTGCCGCCGCCCCCGTGAACCGCCTTGATGAGCACCGGGTAGCCAATTTCCTCGGCCACCTCGGCGGCCCGTTCCGCGTTGGTCAAAATGCCGTGGCTGCCCGGAACCACCGGCACGCCCAAGCGCAGCGCGGTGTTGATGGCGTTGGACTTGTTGCCCATGGTTTCCATGCTGGCGACGGGCGGCCCGATGAAGTTTAAGCCCCGGCTGCGGGTCAGTTCCGCGAATTGGGCGCTTTCGGACAGGAAGCCGATGCCTGGATGCAGCGCGTCCGCCCGCTCCTGCTCGGCGATGCTGAGCACGCTTCGGGCGTTCAGGTAGCTCTCGTCCGGGGTGTTGCCGCCGATGCAGACCAGCGTGTCCCGCTTGCCGAGCTGATCGGCCACCGCCGACTCCATGTCCGGGTCTGATTGCACCAGGACCACTTGCAAGCGATGGCGTTGGGCCACCCGCACCAGCTTGGCCGCCGTGCAGCCGCGGGCGTGGATCAGCAGCCGCTTGATGGGCCGGATCAGGTCGGCGTCGGTGTAACGGGGCGGGGCGGCAACTTCCGGGGCTTCCTGGTCGAGCACGCCCGACAGCACTCGCCGAATCACCGCATCAATCGATTCCTTGGGCAGCGGAATGTCCGGGTCAACCCGGCGCAGGTCGTTGTCGAGTTCGAGGTGGAAGGGGTGTTCCACCAAGCCTTGCATGGACTCCGGATTGGTTGACAAATAGTTGGCGAGAATTGAATTCAGCGGCAGGTTGCTCGGCACCACGATCTGCCCCGCGAAGGGGATGCTGGCCCCGGAGAAGTAGTAGGTCTGCACCAAGGGGTGGGTGACGAAGCTGGCTTGGGCGCCGCCGGTGCAATCACCGTAGCCGAACACGATGATCGGCAGGTCGTGGTCGCGCACGAAGCGGGTGATGCGGTCGTTGACGGCGGCCATGGAGAACAGCGCCCCCGCCCCTTCCTTGGTCTGCATGCCGCCCGACGAGATGAAGCAGATCACCGGCAGGTGCCGGGTCGCGCAGACCACCAGCAGCTTGCAGAATTTCTCCGCGCTGGCCATGTCGAACGCCCCCGCCTGGAAGGCGACATTGGACAGCACCAGGCCGCAGGGAATTTCCTCCGCCCCCGCCTTGAAGCGGGCCGTGCCGGTCACCACGCCGCAGGGCGGGAGGTCTTGGTTCAACGCCGCCTCGATGGAGTGGCGGAACCCCGGGAAGGTGCAGGGATCCGAGCTGATGAGATCCCCGAAACGTTCGCGCCAGCCCGTGAAGAAGGCGTCGATGATGTCTTGATGGCTAAAGCGATGGGCACCCTTGGCGCGGCGCAGCACGTTCTGCATCAGCAGGTCTTGGTAGGCCACGTTCAGGCGGTACCAGAAGTCCTTGCGCCGGCCGATGTTCTTGGGCGCGATGCGGCCGTTGTAGGCCTTGCCGGTGCGCTCGGAGTGCACGTAGGACTCCAGCAGGTGCTCGAACAGGTAGGTCACCACCACGAACAGCGCATCGGCCAAGTCGGGAAAGCGGGTGCGCTTCCACTCCTCAACGGCGCGGAAGAAGGCGGGGCTCTTGGTTTTGGGCAAATCCTGCACCCTCAAGTACCAATCAAGCACTTGCGCCCGCAACCGATTGGAAATGCCTTTCGATCCATCGTCGGATGCATCAAGGGTCAAGGCGCCGGCCGCCAACGACGATTCCAGCAACTGTCCCACGGTGCTTCGGGACAGCGCCTGCGCCGACTGCGCCTCTTCGGCGATGCTGTCGAGATTGGCCACGATGTGGTCGTACACCACGTCGAATAGCAGCAGGTTCTCGCACTCCTTAAGGAAGTCTTGGCGCAGATCATCGGCGATCAGCACGTCGAGCACGGTCAGCTCGCTGAGCTGCACCGGCGAGCCGGCGACGCCAGCCCGGTCGATGAACTCGGCGTAGCGCCCGTCAAGGACCTCACGGTTGGCGCGGATGGACGTTCGCCCGCCGCCCGCTGAAGGGTTCCCGCCATTGCCTAGCGAAACCCCGGTCAGCGCCAAGTTCAGCTCGGCGGTCAGTTGGGTGGATAGGTAGGTTTCGGACTTGTTGGCCGTGCCCCCGACGCGCAGCAGCTTCTTGCCCTCGTGGCTGAAGTGCTCATAGGCGGTGCTGAAGAACTCGCGGTCCCGTCGAATCGCCCGGATCAGTCCGACCGGATTGCGCACCTCGGCGACGCGCAGAATGTAGCGGGTGTCCTCCGGGTCGGCCAGCAGCTCCCGAAGCCCCTGCAGGTTGCCCGAAACCTCTCCCTTCCAGCGATTGTAAAGGTAAGCGCCCAAGGTGGAGATCAAGTTGGCGCGGGCGCGTTGGTAGTTGCGCCTCGGCTCGCCAAGGATCATGGTCGCCAAGCGGCCCCTTTCATCCTGCAGCGCCTGCTTCTTCTCGTTGTAGTTGCGCCACGCCTTGGACAGGCCGTCGTCATAGACCACCTTGTCCGGATCCTGCATCCACTTCAGGAAGGTGCGCCGCCGTTCCCGGTCGGCACGCTGGGCGAGTTCGCCCTTGGGCAGGTCGCGGTCCGCCAGCCGTCCGTATTGATGGGTGCTGGTGGCCTTGATGCGCTGGCGCACCTTCAGGTAGCGCAGGTAGCGGAAGGCGACGCCGAAGACGTTCAGGTACTCGGTGGGGTTCTTGGTCAGGGTGAGCGAGGCGCTGTCCTGCATCTTCTGCAGTTGCGGCGAGGGGTTGAGGTAACGCTGCAGGCTTTGCTGATAGTGGTTGATGATGTATGGATTCTGGGCAACGAACTGCTTGGCGCGCTCCTCCACCGACTGCAGGCCAGCCACGATGGCCGAACGCAGGTTGGGCAGCTTGTCCGGCTCCGAAGGCGTGTAGTCGATCACGCCGTCGATGTTCCCCTGCATGAACAGCTCGAACGGCGACAGCCCTACGTACTTGGCGCACTCCTGCCAAGACAGGTTCAGGCGCCGGGCGATGTTGGCCAGCGACGGCGGCTGGATGGTGCTGAACACCCCGTCGGCGACCGACAGGATCATGTTGCTGGCGGCCAAGGGAATGGCCCCGCCGGAATAGCCGAGGCCGTAGATGACGCCGACATTGGGCACATCGACGTTGCTCGCCTCGGTGATGAGCCGGGAGATGCTGTGCGCCTGGTTGCTGCGGTTGGCGTCCTCACGGGCGTCGGCACCGGGCGTGTCCATGAAGGTCACGACGGGGAGGCGCTGCTTGGCCGAACCCTCCAGGAAACGCGCCGCGTCAAGATGATGCTCGGGCCCCCAAACACCGTTCTCCACCGATCGGTCCTGGGCGATGAAGCCGATCAGCCGCGCATCGCCGTCAAAGTCCATCTCCAGCGTGGCCGCGTAGAAAGGCCCTTTCGACACCTCGCTTTGCACCCTGCCGAGCTGGCGGATCACCTCCGGGGCCGGGGTGCGGCTCTTGTCTTCGGCCGGGGCTACCACCGCCTCGATGTAGGAATCGATGTCCAAGCTCTGCAGCCGCTGGGTGCGGCGGGCAATGGTGGCGCGGCGCAGCAACCCAGGCAGGGCTTCTTCGCTGGCCACGCTTGGAAACAGCGAGAACTCCTGTGCGAGGCGCTCGGCGATCAAGTAGAGCCGGTCGCCTTCGGCGGCTCGCTTTTGCACTCGGGATGGCACTTAGGCTGGTACGCAGGGACGGGGCGCAAGTAGTAGAATTGGCGCGTACTCTAGCTAGTTGACAAAGTCATGGCAACGACCGGCAAACCGCCTGCCGACGGCCAACTCAGCCGCTGCGAAGCCTCCATGCACCGGCTAGCAACTCGCATTTCGAGGGAATCCAGATGACCGCTTTGGCCTGCGCGGTGCTCACCATATCCGACACCCGCACCGCAGCGGACGACACCTCCGGCGACCTGTTGGTGGAATTGCTGACCGGAGCCGGCCACCGGCTGGTGGAGCGGACGATCAACCCGGACGACATCTACGCCATCCGCGCCACCGTCTCCCGCTGGATCGCAGACTCTGAAATCCAAGTCATACTCACCACCGGCGGCACCGGCTTCACTGGCCGCGACAGCACCCCGGAAGCGCTATCCGCCCTGTTCGACAAGACCATCGACGGCTTCGGCGAACTGTTCCGCCAACTCTCCTATGATGAGATCGGCTCCTCCACCATTCAGTCCCGGGCCATCGGCGGCCTCGCCAACGCCACCCTCATCTTCGCCCTGCCCGGCTCCGGCAACGCCGTGCGCACCGGCTGGGAGAAGATCATCAGCAAGCAACTCGACATCAACAACCGCCCCTGCAACTTCGCGGAACTCTACGCCCGTTTTCGGGAGTCGTGATCCCGCCCAATCCAGCATCGCACTTCGAACCCAACTACCCTACAATCCGCCGCACTTCATCTTACGCACCGGTTCATAGAGCAGAAGGAAACGGCCCAGCGAAATGAAGCCACTTCCCGTTATTGTCGGCTTTGGCGGCGTTAACTCCGCCGGGCGGGTTTCCTTTGACCATGCCTATCGGCGATTGGTGATCGACGCGTTGCCCGAGGCGGAGCGCTTGCTGGCCTACCAGAGCCTGGCAACGCTGATGAACCTGGATGGCGATCCGGCCACCGAGGCTGTGCGCCGCCATATCGACGCCCATACGCTGATCCGCAGAGTCGAGCTGTTCGATCCAGAGGACATCCGCTGGAATCGGGAGGTCAATCTCAAGGCGCCGGGCGCACCCATGGAGTTTCGGGTGCGGGCACGGCAGATGCCGGATCGCTTGCCCGAGGGTTGGCAGGCCGTGCCGGAGGGGAAGGGCGAATTCAAGATCACGGTGGATGAGCAGTTTAAGGCATTGGTGCCCGATCGGCGCGTCTCCAAGGTGTCGAGCGCCGCGCAGGTGCCAACTGGCTTCGACCCCGGGGCAATCTACGCCTCTCGCAGCCATCCGCGGGGCCTGCAATTGGCTATTTTCGGCGCATCCGATGCGTTGCGCTCCTCCGGGCTGCCGCTCGACCTGCTCAAGCAACAGGTGGCACCCGATCAATTCGCCGTGTACTCCGGCAGTGCCATCTGCCAACTGGACACCGACGGCTACGGCGGCATGATGCAGAATCGGATGCTGGGCAAGCGCCCCACATCCAAGAACGGCGCCCTCGGCCTGCCGGAGATGACCGGCGACTTCATCAACGCCTACGTGCTCGGCTCGGCGGGCGGCACGGCCGGCATCATTGGCGCCTGCGCCACCTTCCTCTACAACGTCAAGCAAGGCCTGGACGACATCCGCTCCGGCGCCAAGCGGGTGGTGATGGTCGGCAACGCCGAAGCGCCGGTGCTGCCGGAGGTGCTCGAAGCCTACGGCACGATGGGCGCGCTCGCCGAAGATGACTCCCTCATGGCCTTGGATGGCTCGGAAGCGCCTGACCATCGCCGGGCCTGCCGTCCCTTCTCCAGCAATTCCGGCTTCACCGTTGGCGAATCGGCGATCTACGCGCTGTTGATGGACGACGCGCTGGCCGTGGAACTCGGCGCCGAGGTTCTAGGCGCAGTGGCCGATGTGTTCGTCAACGCCGACGGCTACAAGAAATCCATCCCCGGCCCCGGCATCGGCAACTACCTGACCATGGGCAAGGCCTTGGCGGTGGCGCGCAGCCTGCTCGGCGAGCAGGGGCTGCGCCAGGGCACCTATGTGCAGGCCCACGGCACCGGCACCCCCCAGAACCGGGTGACCGAGTCTCACATTCTCAACGAGTTGGCCAAGCTCTTCGGCATCGAGGATTGGCCGGTGAGCGCCGTGAAGGCCTACGTCGGCCATTCCATGGCACCAGCGGGGGGCGACCAGCTCGCCTCGGTTCTCGGCGCTTGGCAACACGGCTTCATCCCCGGCATCACCACCATCGACCACATCGCCGACGACGTGCATGCCAGCCATCTGCGCCTGCCCATGCAGCACGTGCCCTTCGATCCGCAAGCCATGCCCGGCGCGATCATCAACTCCAAGGGCTTTGGCGGCAACAACGCGTCGGGGCTGTTCCTCGCGCCGCAATTCACTGCCGGCATGCTGGCCAAGCGCTGGGGCAAGGCGGCGTTCGCGGATTACCAGAAACGCAATGAAGCGGTGCGCGGTGCCCGCCTTGAATATGACGCGGCCATGTGCCGAGAGACGCTGGCGCCCATCTACCAGTTCGGGGAAGGCGTATTGGAGGGCGAGGACCTGTCGATCAGCGCCGAAGGCATCCGGCTGCCCGGATTCGACCTGCCGGTCAGCTTGGACTTGGCCAATCCCTACGGGGACATGGTCTGACCCGGTCAGGTTCCCAACCCTCCCGAGGCCAAGGCGCCCGGCAGCCGCGCAAGCGTTTCGGCCAGCACTTCCTGATCGACGAGGGCGTGCTGACCCGCTTGGCGGACTGCATTGGGCTGGGGCCTAAGGATGCGCTGCTCGAAATCGGCCCCGGCCGTGGCGCCCTCACCCGCTGCCTGCACGGCTCGGTGGACCGCTACACGGCCGTCGAGATCGACCGTGACCTGATTCCTGGCCTGCGCAGCCGCTTTCCCGGGATTGAACTCTTCAACGCCGACGCCTTGGCCTTCGATTTCAACGCGCATTGCCAAGGCCGCCCTTGGCGCTTGGTCGGCAACCTGCCCTATAACATCGCCTCCCCGCTGCTGTTCAAGTTGATCGTCTGCGCCGCGCACATTCAGGACATGCATTTCATGCTGCAAAGGGAAGTGGCCGAACGGCTCGCCGCCGAGCCCAGCACCAAGGCGCGGGGCCGGCTGTCGGTGGGCATTCAGCACCGCTTTGCCGTCGAGACGCTGTTCGACGTGCCTCCCCAGAGCTTCGCGCCGCCGCCCAAGGTGTTCTCCACGGTGGTGCGGCTGACGCCCCATCCGGCGTCCGCCCAATCAGCCGCACCGGAACAGCTCGAGGCGGTTGTCCGTCTCGCTTTCGCATCGCGCCGCAAGCGACTCGGCAACGCCCTCAAGCCGCTGGGGCTGGATTGGGCGGCGCTCGGCATCGATGAGCACCTGCGGCCCGCGGATCTTTCGGTGGCCGAGTTCGTGACCATCGCCAACGCCGTCGCGGAGGATTGAGCGATGGCCACCTACGCCGTTGGCGACATCCAAGGCTGCCACGCCGAATTCGCCGCGCTGCTGGACGAAGTCGCCTTCGACGAGCGGCACGACGCGCTCTGGCTGCTGGGCGACCTCGTCAACCGCGGACCGGACTCGCTGGCGGTGATGGAGCGCGTCATGGCGCTCGGCGACCGCGTGACGACCGTGCTCGGCAACCACGATCTGCACTTCCTTGCCATCTGGTACGGCGGCCATCCCGTTCGCGCCACCGACACCTTCACCGACCTGCTCGCAGCGCAGGAGGCCCCCGCCATCGCTAATTGGCTGCGGCGGCAACCTTTCTTTCACCAGGACCCGAGCTTGGGCTACGCGATGGTTCACGCTGGCATTCTGCCGGGCTGGACATTCGCTGACGCCCAAGCCGCTTCGGATGAGCTGATGGGCGTGCTGGAGGGACCGGAATTCAAGGGCTACTTCCGCGACCTCTACGGCGACCGGCCGCGCAGGCTGAAGAAAAAACATGTCGGCATGGACCGCTGGCGCATCCTAACCAACGGCTTCACCCGCATCCGCTTGGTGGACGCCAAGGGGAGGTTGGACTTCAAACACAAGGGCGCATTGGACGAAGCGCCGCCGGATTGCCGGCCCTGGTACGAACTGGCCGCGGACGCGCTCGATGGGCAACGTCTGCTGTTCGGCCACTGGGCGGCACTGAACGGACACACCGGCAAGGACAACCTGATTGCCTTGGACACCGGCTGCGTCTGGGGCCGCAGCCTAACCGCCCTGTGCTTGGAAAGCGGCGAACGCATTGTCATCCAAGCCCTGAACGCTAAGGTTTGACGCGGTGGAAATCTACTTGGTCGGCGGCGCGGTGCGCGACGAACTGCTCGGGCGGGACCTGGGCGAGCGCGACTGGCTGGTGGTGGGCGGCAGCGCCGAGGCCCTGCTCGCCCAAGGCTACCGCCAAGTGGGCAAGGACTTCCCGGTGTTCCTGCACCCGGACACCCACGAGGAATACGCCTTGGCCCGCACCGAGCGCAAGACCGCCGCCGGCCACGCCGGGTTTGACACCGACGCCAACCCTGAAGTGACCCTGGAGGAGGATCTCGCGCGGCGCGACCTCACCATCAACGCACTGGCCAAGGACGGGCGCGGGCGCGTGATCGACCCCTTCAATGGCCGCCAGGACTTGGAGCGCCGCATTCTCCGCCACGTGACCGAGGCCTTCGCCGAAGACCCGCTGCGGGTGTTCCGCGTGGCGCGCTTCGCAGCACAGCTCCAGGGGTTCAGCGTCCATCGAGACACCCGGGCCTTCATGGCCGGCATGGCCGAATCCTTAAGTGAGCTGCCCGCCGAGCGCGTCTGGGGCGAGTTCCGCAAGGCCTTGGCCGCGCCGGCCCCGCAACGATTCATCGAGGTGCTCCTGGACTGCGGCTGCCTGTCGCCCTGGTTCCCGGAACTTAAGGACATCCGCCTCGACGACGGGCTTGAAGACGCCGAGGCCCGCTACGGCGCCATCGGCTGGTCCTTGACGCCTGCCGCCGCGGCCGCGCTCAGCAAACGGCTGAAGCCGCCCAACGCCTTCGCCCGGCTCGCTGATGACATCGCCGGCCATGGACGCACCTTAAGCGCCTGGCGGGGCGCCGATGCCGAGGCGCTGCTCACCGCACTGACCGCCATCAACGGCTTGCGCGACCCCGTCCGGCGCCGCGCAGCGCTGACCGTTGCCGGATTCAAGGCAGGCGTCAACCTCGACCCGCTCGATGCCGCGCTGGTCCGCATGGAGAACGAACTCGCAGCGGAGCGCCAGCGCTGGCCCAAGCTAAGCGGCCCAGAAATGGGCAAGCGCCTGCGCGAGTCGCGGCTGCGACGGCTCGCCCAAGCGCAACGTTAGTCGCGGGAACGTCCGGCCCTACAGGCCCCCCGGCCCGCAACGGTTGGCCAGGTAGTCCTCCAGGTTCTCGAACAGGCTCATGTGGTGCGTGGGCCACCAAGGGAGGCTGTGCCAGAGATCAATGATCTCGTTGTACTCCACAGCCGCACCGGCTCGCCGCAGGGCTCTATGGAACTTGCGCGACTGGTCCACCGGCACCCGCTGATCGCGGTCGCCGTGAAACAAGTAGATGGGAATGTTGGCGGACTTCACGTGATCCAAGGGTGACAGCCCGGCGACGGTGGGATTTTGGTATTCGCGGGTGAAGGGATTTTCAAAGGTGATCTTGTCGAAGGTTCTCAGTTCAGACAGGCCAGCTCCGGCAATGGCGCACTGAAAGGGCGAATTCGGACGCACGGCTGCGGCCATGGCTGCGTAGCCGCCGTAGGAATAGCCGAAGATCGCAATGCGGTCGGCATGGGCAATGCCTTGGTCCACCAGCCAAGCGGCGCCGTCGTCCTTGTCGTCCTGCATTTTTTGGCCCCATTCGCGGTCGCCAGCCCGCCACAGCTTTTGCCCGAAACCCGAGGAGCCGCGGTAGTTGGGCTGCAGGACGGCATAGCCGCGGTTGGCCAGAAACTGCACCCACGCATCCCAACCCCAGTAGTCCCGCGCCCAAGGGCCGCCGTGGGGCAGCACCACGGCTGGATAGGGCGCCTCGCCATAGCGCGGCAGGGTCAGGTAGCCCGGAACGGTCAGCCCGTCCCGAGCGGCATATTCCACGTAGCGCATGTCGCTCAGCTTGGCCGGGTCGAGATGCGGGTAGGCACGGCCCAAGGGCATCAGCTCCTTGCCGTTGCTCAGCAGGTAGTAGCTGCCCGCCTCCCGGTCGCCGGTGGAGCGGATCACCTGCTGATTCCCATCATCGGACCTTGAGACAATCAGATGCGTCTGACCGGCCGGCAAGGCGCTTTCCACCATCTCATACAGGCTTTTCCATTGCGGATGCACCCATTTGCGCCGCACCCGGTCATCAGCGTAAACGAAGCCAGTGACTTCGCCATAGGAGTCCGGCAGTTGACTTTGCATGACGTCACTAACTTCGAACCCCGGTTCCCCAAAAATCGGCTCGCTGAGCTCACGGGTGGCAAGGTCGTACTTGCGCAACACGCTTTTGTCCCGGCCGGTGTTGTCCAGCATGTACAGGGTTCGGCCGTCCCGGTCCTGGGCCACCGGCGTCAAGCCTTCCCGTTCCTTGGCGTAAAGGCTGTGATGGTGCTCCCACTTGCCAGTTTCCGGGTGCCGGTAGGAGTACCGGATGTGGGGCCCGCGCTCGCCGCCGCCTTCAAACTCCGTTTTGGCCATCACTTCGCCACGGAAATTGGTGATCGCAGCGGCTTTAGGCGATCCTCGATAAACGCGTTGGGTTCGGAAGCTGTTCAGATCAAGCTCATACAGGTCCGTGATGAACTCCGTTGAAATGACGCTGAGCAGCGCCTTGTCCGGCTTAAGCCGCAGACGGTTTTCGACGTCGAAGGCGATGACCTCCTCCTTGTCGAGCAGCCGAAGCTCACGCACCACCTCGTTGTCCGGCCCGAGGGCGTAGATGTAGAGCAGGTCCCGAAACCAGCGGGTTGGCTTGCCGCCGGTTCGGAAATCGAACTTCTGACGGCCCACGACCGCCAAAGTCTTGTTGCTGAGCCAAGTCACGAAAAGCGCCTTGGCATCTTTGGGCGCGAAGCGGCCCGATGGCTCGGCGTGGAGTTCGGTCGTGTTCCAAACCGTCACCTGCGCCGCTTCGTTGACATTCCGCAGCGTCAACGCCGCCAAACGCTTGCCGTCCGGACTGACGTCGACGCTGGCAATGACCGGATCGTGAACCCAGGCTTGAAGCGGGATCCAAACGTCCTCCTGGGTGGTGGCCAGAGCCGTCCCGGAAATCAGCGCCAGCGCCAAGGCAAGCCCCATGGCGCCCTGTGAGCGGGTTCCTCTGCGCATGGATCAGAAACCCTTTGATATCTGCAGCACGAAGGTGCGGCCGAGCAGGTCGTAGCCGGCCCCCGGTATCGTGTTGAAGATTCGGCCAGCGGAATTCGATCCTTGGCCGTCGGAAACGATGGGCGGGTCGGAATCAAACAGGTTGCGCACGCTGGCGATGACCTGCCAATCGTTGGGGCTGGTGTAGCGAGCCGACAGGGTATGGTAGTCCTTGGACGGCGTTCTGCGAATGCGGTCCACGTTGGTCGTGCCGGGGTCGAATTGGCGCTCCTCCCGGCTGTGGCCGACGTAGCCCACGCTGTATAGGAAACGCCACTCACGCCAGTCCACGTAGATGTCGAGTTCCGCCGTCCACTTGGGAAAGCCCCAGCGGCCAGCCAACTCGTATTCCTCGCCAAGCAATTGTTCGTACTGCTCCCTGAGGTGTGTGACGGAGAGGTCCACCGCCAGGTCGAAGCGTGAGAAGGCCCGCTCGTACAGGAGGTCCACATCAAGGCCCTTGGTGCGCTGGATGCCGACGTTCAGCAGGGAGGCGTCCACATCGGTCAGAAAACCATCCACGTCGCGCGGCGCGATGCGATCGCAGAACGGGTGGCTGAGGCCGGCGGAGTTAAGGCATTGGAACAGCACATAGCCCACACTCGGGCTGGCGACCGTGTTCTTGAGTTCGATTTCGAAGAAGTTCAACGCCAAGGAAGCGCCCAGTTGCTCGGGCGAGAGGACCAAGCCAGCGGTCCAGGACTTTGAAGTCTCCGCCTGCAGATCCGGGTTGCCGCCAGTGATGGCGCGCACGCCAGGACCACCGTCGCTGCCGTGGTCTGGCGGCAGACCGAGGCTTGCGCAGTTGTCGTAGATGGGGTCGCCGGGATCGTTGTTCTCACCGTATTGGACGCAGGGATCGACCAGCAAGCCTAAAAATCCGGTCTCGTCGCCCAGAAACTGCTCGAACAGGTCCGGTGCGCGGAACGAGGTGCCGTAGGTGCCCCTGAGCCGCAGCCAGGGGTTGAACTGCCAACTGAGCTGCGCCCGCTCCGTCCAGTCGTCCCCGTAGGAGTTGTAGTCGGTGTAGCGGCTGGACAGATTGAGCAGCACCTCTTCGGCCAAGGGCGTGTTGGGCGGAAGCAGCGGCAACTCCAGCTCGACAAACAATTCCCGCACCGTATCCTTGCCGGCGGTGATCAGGGCCGAGGTTGAACCCCAGACGTTGTCGTTCTGCGACTCCGGGTCGGGCTCATCGTCGATCTCCTCGCGGCGCACCTCACCGCCAACCACCAGGCTTACCGCTTCGTCGTCCCACAGCGAAAACAGCGTCCCCGTGACGTAGCCGGAGGCTTGCCAGCCCTTGTAGATGGTCTCGCCCCTAGTGACCTTGGAGATGTAGTCGACGTAGTCCGCTGGCAGGGTGCCTTCGAGCAGGGCCCCGCCCGTGAACATGTTTGGGGCGATGCAGCCGGGGTAACGGTCCAATTGCCGGCACACCAAGTTGCCGTTATCGTCCAGCGTGGCGTCCAGCGACGCGACGACGCGGTCATCCAACCAGTTGTCCGACTCGTAGCTTCCCTTTGAGTAGCTGTAGCCCAAGTGGCCGTTGTAGGACCAAGTGCTGGAAAGCTCCCCCTCGATCCCCCCGAACAGGTTGTATCTCCAAACGTCCACATGGGTGTCTGGATCCTGGAGGCCGTAGCTCATCAGCACCGGCAGAGCGGCGAAGCCTCGTCCGAAAGCGGCAGGCAGCGGGCCGTGATCTCCAAAGGGATTGGTCGGATTGCTGGCGGGAACCGCCTCGAACAACTGCCGGTGGCCGCCGTTGGCGCGGGTGTCGCGCTGGTTGTAGTAGAACTCCAGGAAAGCGTTGGCGTTGTTCCCAAAAAGCGTCAAATCCTTGTCGGCATAGGCGGTGACCGAGAACCGATCCGATTCCGAGATCATCTGCGCGATTTGCGGACTGCGCGTGTCCCGGTAGAAGTCGCCTTGGTTATCCAACGGGCCAGCAGGTTCCCGCGTGAACCAAGGAATGCCCAGCGCGCCGTTCAACAAGGGGTCGAAGAACGGTGAGGCGGGGTCGGCACCCGGGCCAAGGTCGGGGTTGTAGTGCACCCAGCCGAACGGCGAAACCGCAAAGCCGTAAACCGCGCCAAAGCAAAGCTCCTCGCCAGTGGCCGGGTCGCGGTTGTCGATATCGCCGCCGCCGTCTTGGTCGGTCAGCCGCGGGCGCCGATTGCAGGCTGCCCAATCCCGCTGCGATTGCCGCAACTCCCGCTGCTTGCTGTAGTCGGCGGCAACGTGGAACGACCAATCGCTGCCGATTTTGCCCCAGACGGCGTCGATGCCGTACTGCTCGCCGCCGCCCTCGCCGGGAAAGCCTCCGGCCACATTGACCTGCAGGCCGTCTTGGCGAGTCTTGGTGATCACGTTGACCACCCCGGCCACCGCGTCTGCGCCATACACCGAAGAGGCGCCGTCCTTGAGGATTTCAATGCGGGAAACGATCGACGAGGGGATGGCAGTGAGGTCCACCGAATTGGTCGAGCCCCGTACGCCGGAGGAGCCCCAGCGTTTGCCGTTCACCAGGATCAGGGTGCGCTGGGCACCCAAGCCGCGTAGCGACAGTGTATTGGCGCCAGGGCCGCCATCGGTCACGAATCCGGAAAAGGAATCGTCAATTTGCTGCCCGGAGGCGATAGTGGACGACTGCAGAATGTCCGTCGTGTCAAGCAGCCCTGCCAAGGCCGACCGCTCACTGGTGATGACCGTTACCGGCGACGTGCTGGTGAAGGTGTTGCGCCGGATGCGCGACCCGGTGACCACGATCTCCTCCACTGGCCCGGCGTCGTTAGCCGACTCCTCCGTGGCCTCCACTGGCAAAGTCTGCTCCTCGATCGCTTCGGATTCCGGCGCTTGGCTTGACCCAGCCTGCTGGGCCAGCGCGGACTGCGCACCCAGAACCCAAAACCCCAACAGAACCGACACACGAATCATGCGGTTAATCATGGATGGCACCTCCCTCTCGGCCCCAAGTTTAGGGCCTGCTCAACATAATAAACGCTCCTTGCAACACCTAAGCACCGCTCCCTGCCGCAGGCGGCAACAACTCCGTTATTGGCCAACGGGGCCGGGTGACGATGCTGAGCGGCGTTCGTTCGCCGGCGCTCAGCCGTTGGCACCCCGCGTAGGCAATCATAGCGCCATTGTCGGTGCAAAGCGCGGGCTCGGCATAGTGCACCTTGGCATCGAGTTGCGCCTCGAGCCGCTGGCGCAGGCGCCGATTGGCGCTGACGCCACCGGCCATGACCAGGTGTTCGCATTCGCAAGCCGCCAACGCCCGCCGGCACTTGATCAGCAGGGTGTCCACCGCCGCCTCCTCGAAGGCCCGGGCGATGTCGGCCCGGTCCTGGTCGGTCAAGGGCTCGTGCGCGTTGACGGTATTCAGGGCGAAGGTCTTTAGGCCGCTGAAGCTGAAATCCAATCCGGGCCGGTCGGTCATCGGGCGGGGGAAACGAAAGCGTGCGGCATCCCCGCCCTCGGCGCAGGCGGCGACCGCCGGACCGCCGGGGTAGCCGAGGCCGAGCATTTTGCCCACCTTGTCGAAGGCCTCGCCCACGGCGTCGTCCAAGGATTCGCCAAGCATCTCATAGGCCCCGATGCCTGCCACCTTCACCAGTTGGG
Organism: Gammaproteobacteria bacterium; assembly: GCA_009843635.1. GTDB lineage: Bacteria > Pseudomonadota > Gammaproteobacteria > Pseudomonadales > Azotimanducaceae > Azophilus. The sequence goes on along the minus strand of VYDB01000106.1, from coordinate 8,010 downwards.
TGTGGCCTCCGGACACCAGCAAGGCGACGAATGGCAACGGCGGTTGGTCGGCCTCCATCAGCGGCGCGAGCAGATGCGCCTCCATGTGGTGCACGCCGATTGCAGGCTTGTTCAAGCTCCAAGCCAACGAGCGGCCAAAGGCAGCGCCCACCAGGAGCGCGCCCATGAGGCCGGGGCCAGCGGCGTAAGCGACGCCATCGATGTCCGGCAATCTAACCCCAGCCTGGCCTAGCGCCTCCCTAACCAAGGGCGTGATCTTGCGAACGTGGTCCCTTGAGGCCAGTTCCGGCACCACCCCGCCGTAGGCGGCGTGCAGGTCCGCCTGGCTGTGCAGCAGGTTGGCGAGCAGGCCCAAGCGGGAATCGCACAGCGCCACGCCGGTCTCGTCACAGGACGTTTCGATGCCAAGCACAAGCATAAGCAAGTTGTCCAAGTTCAGATGGCGCGGAGTTTGGCGCCAGCCAAACTCCAAACGCCTCTCGCCCATAGGGCAAGAGGTGCATTTTGCGCCTTCCACCTTTTCCATTACAATCGCGGCCCTTTTTCGCCGAACAGGCCAACTCGACATGCCCCATGTCAAAATTCGGGAGAACGAACCCTTCGATGTCGCCCTGCGGCGCTTCAAGCGCTCTTGCGAAAAGGCCGGCATCCTCTCCGAGGTGCGCCGCCGGGAGTTCTATGAAAAGCCCACCTCCATGCGCAAGCGCAAGGCGGCCGCCGCCGTGAAGCGCCACTTGAAGAAGCTGCAGCGCGAGGCGCGGCGGTTCGAGAAGACCCACTAGTCTTACCCTAGTTGAACGGGAGTTTCGCGCCAGCGAAACTCCAACGCGAACCAAAGGTTCGCGCGGGCACCGGACCCGAGGCACCCCATGAGCGACCTACAGGACCGCATCCAGACGGCCACCCGTACGGCCATGAAGGCCCGGGACAAGCGCCTCGTGGCGGCGCTGCGCCTGGTCAACGCGGAACTCAAGCGGGTGGAGGTGGATGAGCGCAAGGCGCTGGCTGATGCCGACGTGATCGCGGTGCTGACGCGCATGGTCAAGCAGCGCAACGACAGCCGCTCCCAGTACGAAGCCGCGGGCCGCACCGACTTAGCCGAGCAGGAGGCCTTCGAAATCGACGTGGTGCGCTCGTTCATGCCCACGCCCCTTAGCGAGGCGGAGGTAGACGCGCTGATCGACGCCGCCATCGCCACCACCGACGCGGCCGGCATGCGGGACATGGGCAAGGTGATGGGGCAGCTAAAAGGCAAAGTCGCCGGCCGGGCAGACATGGGCACAGTTAGCGCCAAGGTGAAGGCAAGACTCAGCGGTTGATCGCCTCGTATTGGGCGTAGCGGGGCAGCACTGGCTCCAGCACTTCGATCAACTCGCCAAGATGGGCTTCGTAGTTGCGCCAGAAGTGGATCGACTTGACGTAGATGGGTTGGCGCACCTGTTCGGAGCTGGCCGTGCGAACCGGGCGGTCAGTCTCGTGGAAGTTGGCGCAGGCGTCCTCCCAAGGCAGCTCGCAGTAGTCGAGCAGGCGCCGCAACTGGCGGTCGAAATCCGTTACCAAGTCTTCGTACTGCACGGTCAGGACGCGGCCCGGCAGCACCTCGTGCCAGTGGTCCATCAGCCGCTGGTACTCCAGGAAGTACTCGCCGATCTCCGTGAGGTCATACACAAAGGTCTGGCCCTTGGCGAACAGTTGACGGTAGCAGCTTAGGGTGGCGTCCAAGGGGTAGCGGCGGGCGTCGATGATCTTGGCATTGGGCAGAACCAGGTGCAGAAAGCCGATCGAGGGGAAGTTGTTGGGCATCTTGTCCACGAAGCGGGACTTCTCGGAGCGCCGATGCACCTGGGCGCGCTGCAGGTAGTCGTGGCCCAAGGCCTTGAAGTGGGCGGCCCGTAGCTCGCGCACCGCCTGCGGGTAGTTGACGCCATCGGCGCGGTTCCGGTTCAGGGAGGTGGCCACTCGGCCCAGGTAGGGCAGTTCCGAGGTGCCTTCAACCTGGCTGTGGCTGGCCAGTATCTGTTCGATCAGGGTGGAGCCGGAGCGGGGCAGCCCAAGGACGAATATCGGCGCCGCATCCGGATGGCCTTGGCCCGCAGCGCTTTGCAGGAACGAGGCATCGAACGTCTCGATGATCTCGTCGTTGGCCGTCTCGGTCTGCACCGGATCATAGTGCTCAAGCATTCGCTGCTTGGCGTTGCCACGTTGGTAGTAATCCCAGGCCGTGTCGAAGTCGCCTGCATCCTCGTGCGCCTTGGCCAAGGCAAACAGGAAGTTGACCGCGGATTGATCGGTCAGTTCATCGGCTCGCGCCAGGGCCGACTCCATGGCCCCCATGTCGTCGGCGGTGAGCCGATAGGTCTTCAGGTTGGCCAGGCTCCAATAGGTCTCGCCGTTGTCCGGCCGCACCCGGATGCATTCCCGGTACGCGTCGATGGCCTCTCGCTGCCGTCCAACGGTCTTGAGCGTATGGCCGAGCCCCAGCCAAGCGCCGGCATGGCGCGGCTGCAGTTCCAGCACTTGGCGGTAGGCGTCCAAGGCATCCTCGGTGCGGCCCACCGGCGCCAAGGTCGAGGCCAGCAGGTGGCGCGGCTTGGCGGCGCTCGGCTGCAGCCGAATGGTGCGCTGAAAGCACTCGATGGCCTCAGCGTAGCGGTGCTGCTCCTGAAAGAGCCGGCCCAAGTCGAGAAAGGCAAGGGCATAGTCCGGGGCCAGCGAAACGGCCTTCCTGAGCAGCGCTTCCGCCTCCTCCACATCGGATTGGCTGGCCAGAATGCCCGCCAGCAGGCGCATGGCATCCACGTCGTTGGGTGATTCCGCCAGCAGCGCCCGGTACTGGCGGCTCGCCTCCTCGTGCCGCCCCGCCTTGTGGTGCTCGGCCGCCAAGGCAAGCTTTCGGCGCTGCGGGTTGAGTTCGAAGGAGGCCTCGAAGGCGGCGTCCGCCTGGTCGCCGTCCCCGGCCATGGACAGCGCCCGGCCCAGCGTGAAGAAGGCCGTTTCCGACTTGGGATCCAGCCGGGTGGCCACCCTCAGCACCTCGACGGCCTCCTCCGGCCGACCCAGTTCCACCAGCAGGCGGCCGAGATCCTCGTGGGGTTTGGCGAAGGTGGGCGCCAGCTCGATGGCGCTCCGCAGATGCTTCTCAGCCGCTTCGAACTCGCGCAGCTTCAGGAGGATGGCGCCCAGCAGCGCCGTCATGTTGACGTCCTGCGGATCCCGCTCCACCGCATCGCGGCAGAAGGCCGCGGCGGCGCTGACCCGACCCGAGTTGATCAGGTGAATGGCGTGGTTGAACGCCGCTTGGGGCTCGAGCGGTTCCGCCATTCAACCGATTTCCCTTCGCGGGCTAGGCGCCAAGCGACGGCGTTAAGGACAGGGGGAGAGGCTCGCGTACCAAGCGGCCAAGTCCTCGATGTCCTGGTCGGTGAGATCCTGCACGAAGGGCTGCATCGTGATCTCCTCCCGTTCGCCGTCCCGGTAAGCGCGAATCTGAACCGCAAGGTAGGCTTGGTGCTGTCCGGCCAGATTGGGCCACAACGGATTGGCGGATATGCCCGCCAGTCCATGGCAGGCCGAGCACAATCCCGCCTTCGTCTTGCCCGCCGCCGCATCCCCGGCGGACTGGGCAACGGCGGGGCCAGCAAGGCTCATCGCCGTGATGCCCGCCGCCAGAATCAAGGTCGGCACCCTGTGCCACATGCGCTTGCCGTTCATCGAAAAATCCTCGCCATCAACCCGCTGCAGAGCCCTCAGGCACCGGCCCGCTGCCAGTCTCTTCCACATCGTCCAAGCCACCCACGACCTTCATCGGCCGTTTCTCCCCGACGCCGATCCGCACCAAGTCCCACAGCAGCAGGACCACTCCGAAGGTCATCAGCACCCCGAACGCCATGCGCCACCACATCGCCTCCACGAACCAAGGTTGGGTCTGGCCCTCGAAATAGGCCTGCCAAGTGGAGCCGCCGATGGCACGCTCCACGAATGACTGCTCGTAGCCGGCGATCAGGAGGGCGACGGTCATGCCCATCATGCCGAGATGGGTGAGCCCAAGCGCCCACTTCCAGCGCCAGCCGCCCTGCAGTCCGGCGGACATCCAGACATTGCCCCGCAGCCGCTGCACGGCGACGTAGATCATCGCCACGATGATGGTGACGTAGGCGCCAAAGAAGGCCAGGTGCCCGTGGGAGGACGACCACTGCGTGCCGTGGGTGTAGAGGTTGATCTGCGGCAGCGTCTGCATGAATCCCCAAACGCCAGCGCCCAGGAAGTTGCCGAAGGCGTGCGCGATCAGCCAAGCGAGCGCCGGGTGGTTGTTGGCCCGGAAGGCGTGCCGGCCGGCGTCGTAAACGGCATGCACCACCATCGCCACCAGGGGTATGGGCTCGAGCGCCGAGAAGAAGCCGCCAACGCCAAGCCAGTATTCCGGCGTGCCGATCCAGAAATAGTGATGGCCGAGCCCCAGGATGCCCGAGCCGAACATCAGCGCCACCTCGATGTAGAGCCAAGTGGTTACGATGCGGCGCCGGGCGCCGAGGGTCTTGATCAGCCCCCAGGCCATGATGCAGCCGACCAGCACCTCCCAAGTGGCCTCCACCCACAGGTGGATCACCCACCACCACCAGTACTGGTCCATGGGCAGGTTGGTGGTGTAGAACATGCCGGCCAGGTAGAGGCCCGCCAACGCCACCAGGTCGAGCACCAACACACCGGATATGCCGCTCCAGCGCCCCGCCAGGAAGGTGCCGGCCACGTTGTAGAAGATGGCAAGCATGCAAACGACGATGCCGATGTCCGCCCACCGGGGCGCCTCGATGTACTCCCGGCCCTCGTTGATGAGCCAGAGCGTCCAAGCGTCCCCGGGGCCGCTTTGCACGAACAGGTACACGACGACGACAATGGTCACCGCCACTGTAAACACCCAGAAGGCGGCCTTGGCAATGCGCGGGCCCACCAGCGGCACGCCGGCCTCGTCCTCCACCAGCCAGTAAATGGAGCCGATGAAGCCGTACAGCATCCACACCACCATGGCGTTGATGTGCACCATGCGGTTCACGTTGAAATCAAGGACGCCGAACAGGAACGCCGGGTCAAGGAACTGCCAAGCCGCCAGCAGCCCGAACAGCATCTGCGCCAGGAACAGCACCATGGCCACGGCGAAGTAGTGCACCGCCAATTTCTGGCCGATGCGCAGCGAAGCGAATTCAAGCCGGCCGAAGGTCATCGCCCGCCTCCGGTCAGCGGCCCTTGGGGCAGCGGCGTGAAGCCGTGGGGGAAGCCGTTGGTGTCGATGGCGGACATCCACTTCAGATAGGCGATTACGCCCCGCAGCTCCGCCTCGGTGAGGTTCGGATCGGGCATCCGGCGTCCGGTTCCGAAGGTGCGGGCGTTGGCGATGGGATCGTCGAGGAAGCGCGTCATCAGGATCTCCCGCGCCGATTCATTGCCCCAGCCCGGATCCAGCCAAGCCTTGGTGAGATCCGGGGCGTAGTAGGCGCCGTTGCCGAGCAGCGTGTGGCAGTTCATGCAGTTGCGCGCCTGCACCGTCAGCTTGCCGTGATCAACCAAGCGGCGCGCCTCCTCCTCGCTCAGCATCTCGCCGAACAGGGGCGCTGGCGGCCCGATCACGGGCACGGCGAAGTTGCGCTGCTCGTCGAATTCGTAACCGATGCGGTGGTTGATGACGGAGTAAGCCGGCACCCGCCCCGCTTCCGACCCCGCCTCGATGACGGTGAGCGTGTGGAAGGTCAGCATCACCAGCACGAGGGCCATGAAGCCGGTGACGAAGATCGCGCACTTGCGCCAAAAGTCCTCGCTGGCCCACCACTCCCTGCGGGGCTCGTCCGCGCCCTCAGCCACCATGACCCTCCAAGTCGGACGAAGCACCGCCGTGGACCGCTTCGGACAACCGCCAGATGAACCGCGGCGCAACGAAGTATCCGGCGAGCAGGGCGCCCACCAGCGCCAGCCACCAGCCCCAAAGATTGAGCAGCACGGTCAATCCCCCGGCGCTTGCCGCAAGCGCAGCGTAGCAGGCAAGCGAGATGCGCGAAAACAGGGCGGAGCCGTGCAGGCGGGAAAGGGCAAGGAACAGGGCGTAACCGGCGCCAAAGAGAATGATCGCGCCGCCAAGGAACGCCGCCCCGGCGATCTCATGGATGGCGACTGGATCCAGCATCAAGCCCCCTCACGGAAAATCCGAACTCAAGCCTCTGCTTGAGCGGGGGGAGTATAACGCACCGTTCTGGGCGCGAAGGGCGCTTCAATTGCGTGGTTTGCGGAAGGAGGCCGGACCGTAGCGCCGACATTGACATATTCAATAGATCATCTTAAGTTGATCTTGCGCGCTAGCAACCGAGGCGAGGCCAATGCTGACCACCATCAATGTCAAAACCCTTCGGCAGGAATTGGGCCACATTGTCGAGCGCGTCGGAAAAGGTGAAGGCTTCATGGTGCTCTATCGCAGCCGCCCCGCATTCCGCATCGTTCCTATTGACGGCTCCCTAGCGCTTGGCCCCGTGGAGGACGACCCGCTCTATCAGGCCGATGCTGTCGGCAGGTCCACCGACAGTCGGTCGGCAGCCGATCATGACCAGCTTCTTTATGGCAGCCCAAAGGCCGAGGGCTGAAAGTCTAAGCCTCAATAGGGTTGCCCTAGGTGCAGGAATTCCGCCCAACCGGAACCGACCGTCTGTTCGTAGATACTGCAGGCTGGATGGCGTTGGCCGACGCCGGAGATCACGCCCATGCCAACGCCAGGCAAGTCAGAGACGCTCACTTGCACGACGGAGGCGTTCTGATCACAACCGACTATGTGGCCGACGAGACCCTAACGCTGATCAGAATGCGCCTGGGTCTGCGAGCCGCTGCCCAGTGGTGGGCGCAGGTCGATGCCAGCACACGGATCCGGTGGGAGTGGATCGACCCCACCCGCGCCGAAAAGGCACGGGCATGGTTCTTCGGCTGGGCTGACAAGACCTTCTCATTCACGGACTGCACGAGTTTCGTGGTGATGGACGAACTAGGGCTCAAGAAGGCGCTGACGACCGATCGGCATTTTCGGCAAGCCGGGTTTGAATCGTTGCCAACGGCCGACCATGCGGTGACCTGACGGCAAAGACATGGGACGAAGGGAAGATCGCACTGTTCAATTCAGTTGCAGCACCAATCGCAGCCCGTCGTCCACTTGGTGCATGGTCGCGCTCGATGCCCGACCGCTTCGTTCGGTAAGAAATCGCCGGTCCAGCGTAACGACCTGCGAGACATTGACCACCGACCGCCGGGTCAAGCCAGTGCCGCGTCGTGGCAGGGGCACATTGCCAGGCGCTGCCGCCAACCGCTGGTTCGAGGTGATGGCCACCACGAGAACGGTGGCGATTTGGCTCTTGTTGAAGTCATCCGATTGCACCACCAGCACAGGACGCCTGTACCCCGGTTCGGAACCGGTGGGAACTGGGAGGTTGGCCCACCAGATTTCGCCGCGCCTCACTGGACTCGCTACCAGCGTTCTTCGGGAAGGGACAGCGACTGCATCGCAACGAGACCTTGGTCGAGCCCGGAAGGAACATCTTCTGCGTAAACGGCATCGAGCCTTTCCGTGACCCGCTGCTTTCGGAAACGCGCCACAAACTCCCTAACCGCAGTTGTATAGAGTTCGCTCCTGGAGATTCCCAACTCCTTCGCTGCACGTTCCGCAGCATCAAACACCTCGTCGCGAATTGAGATGGCTGTCTTCATGACCCAAGTATAACTCCGGTTTTACCAAGCGTACAAATAGGGAGGCGGCGGTTGCGGTTAACGTCCATGCGACGGCGATGGCGACGGGAGAATGGAGGGCGCGTCGGGCATGGCGGAGACGCCCGCCAAGGGAGGCGTTGCCGCAGCGCGTATGGGTTCCGAGCGGGACATCTAGCCGGTTCCGGTGCAGACAGCAGGCATTGTTGTCGACTAGCGGCACAGGGTAGTCTTGTCCAATCAGGAATGAGCCTGAAGAGGGGGCGGATTTCCAGCGGAAAA
>VYDB01000103.1 GCA_009843635.1 Gammaproteobacteria bacterium | reverse complement strand
CCCCGGCCGCCCCCGAACTCAACCCAAAAACCCTACAGCGCAAGTCCCTCGACAAAGCTGGGACTTGAAATCAGTAGCCACTCCCGCCTTAAATTGTCCTCTTGCACGGCTGAAAGCAATTTGGGGGCGAGATGGCCGAAGCGGCACACACACACGCACATTCCGACCTAGGATTCGACCCAGACGCCCTGCGCGACCGTTATCGCACGGAGCGTGACAAGCGGGTGCGGCAGGACGGCAACGAGCAGTACGTCGAAGTCACCGGCAAGTTCGCGCACTTTTTGGATGACCCCTACGTCGAGCCCGGCTTTGAGCGGGCGCCGTTGAGCGACAGCGTGGAGATCCTCATCATCGGCGGCGGCTTCGGCGGGCTGCTGGCCGGGGCGCGCCTGCGGGAGGCCGGGGTGGAGGACCTGCGCATCATCGAAAAGGGCGGCGACTTCGGCGGCACCTGGTACTGGAACCGCTATCCCGGTGCCCAGTGCGACATCGAGTCCTACATCTATCTGCCGCTGCTGGAGGAGATTGGCTACACGCCCAAGGAGAAGTACAGCTTCGCCCCGGAAATCCTCGCCCACAGCCGCGCCATCGGCGAGCACTACGACCTGTATCGCAACGCCTGCTTCCAAACCGAAGTCACCGCCATGCGCTGGGACGAGGCCGCCAAGCACTGGCTGGTGGAGACCAACCGCGGCGACCGCATGACCGCCCGCTACGTGGTCATGTCCAACGGGCCGCTCAATCGCCCGAAGCTGCCGGGCATTCCGGGTGTCGAATCCTTCGCGGGCCATTGCTTTCACACCAGCCGGTGGGACTACGGCTACACCGGCGGCGACCCGGAGGGCAACCTGCACCGCTTGAGCGACAAGCGGGTGGGCATCATCGGCACCGGCGCCACCGCCGTGCAGTGCGTGCCGCACCTAGCCGAGACCGCCAAGCAGCTCTACGTCTTTCAGCGCACGCCCTCCTCGATCGACGTGCGCGGCAACAAGCCCACCGATTCTGAATGGGCAAGCAGCTTGGAAAGCGGCTGGCAGAAGCGGCGCATGCAGAACTTCAACATCCTGGTCACTGGCGGCATGCAGGATGAGGACTTGGTCAACGACGGCTGGACGGACATCATCCGCAACCTCGCCACCATCACCGCCGCTCGGGCCAACGACGGCAACCTGACCTTGGAGGAGATGAACGCCCGGGTGGAACTGGCTGACTTCAAGAAGATGGAGCAGATTCGCGCCCGAGTGGACGAACTGGTGGACGACCCGGACACCGCCGCGGCGCTCAAGCCGTGGTATCGCCAGTTCTGCAAGCGCCCCTGCTTCCACGACGACTACCTGCCGTCCTTCAACCGCCCCAACGTGCAGTTGGTGGACACCGAAGGCCGGGGGGTTGAGCGCATCACCCCTAAGGGCGTGGTGGTCGATGGGGTCGAACATGAAATCGATTGCCTGATCTTCGCCACCGGCTTCGAGGTCGGCACCGCCTACACCCGCCGGGCCGGCTACGAGATCACCGGACGCAACGGGCAGACCCTCAGCGACAAGTGGGGCGGCGGCATCCGCACCCTGCACGGTTTCCAGACCCACGGCTTTCCCAACTGCTTCTTCATGGGCGTCGTGCAGGGCGGCTTCACCGCCAACTTCCCGCACATGCTCAATGAACAAAGCAACCACATCGCCTACATGATCGGTCACGCCCGCAACAACAACTACCACTGCTTGGAAGCATCAACCCAGGCGGAAGAGGCCTGGCTGCAAACCATCAAGGCCATGTCCATGTTCAACGCCCAGTTTCTCAAGGAGTGCACGCCCGGCTACTACAACAACGAGGGCCATGTGGATGAGGGCAACTCCCTGTTGGGCAGCCAGTACGGCGGCGGGCCGGAAGCGTTTTTTCAACTGATTAAGGAATGGCGGGAAGAAGGCAGCCTCGAAGGCCTGAATTTCAGCTAGTCGAACCCATGTCAAAGATCACCGAAGACCCCAGAATCGACCCGCGCATCAAGGCCGTGTTCGGCGCCATGGACCTAGCCGCGTTAGGCGGTGGGGACGTGGCCAGCCGCGAGGAGCTGCTCGCGGAAAGCAACAGCGCCGAAGCGCAGGCCGGAGCGGCGATGATGGAGCAGTTCCTAGCGCTGTCCGACACCGAGGAGGTCGCCCCCTCCACCGGGCTGACCGTTCAAGACTTGCACTTCACCTCCGAGCCGGACGGCAACCAAGCCAACATCCAGTTCACTCGCCCCGACGGCGACGAAGCCAAGCCCTGCGTTTACTACATCCACGGCGGCGGCATGCAGTCGATGTCCTGCACCCTCGGCAACTACCGCGCTTGGGGCCGCATCATCGCCGCCTGCGGGGTGGCGGTGGCCATGGTCGATTTCCGCAACTGCCTAACGCCCTCCTCGGTGCCCGAAGTGGCGCCCTTTCCGGCCGGGCTGAACGACTGTGTCTCCGGCGTGAAGTGGGTGGCCGCCCACGCCGGTAAACTCGGCATCGACGCGGACCACATCATCATCGCGGGGGAGAGCGGCGGCGGCAACCTGACGCTCGCCACGGGGCTCAAGCTGCTGCGCGACGGCGACATCGGCGTGGTTCGCGGCCTCTATGCCCTGTGCCCCTACATCGCCGGCGTCTGGCCCCATCCGGACAACCCCTCCTCCGTCGAGAACAACGGCGTTCTGCTCGACCTGCACAACAATCGCGGGGCGATGGCCTATGGCATCGAGGAGTTGAACAACCAAAACCCGCTCGCTTGGCCCGGCTTCGCCAGCGAAGCGGACTTGGTGGGCTATCCGCCCACCATCATCAGCGTCAACGAATGCGACCCGCTGCGCGACGAGGGCGTCAACTTCTACCGAAAGCTGCTGCGGGCCGGGGTCAGCGCCCGTTGCCGGCAGGTGATGGGCACCATTCACGGCACCGAGATCTTCCCCATGGCAGCGCCTGACATCAGCCGCGACACGGCGGTCTCCATCGCCGACTTCTGCCGGACGACCTGACGCCCATGCCGCTGCCACTGCCCAAGGTGACGATGGTTGACTACGGCCCGGACGAGGCGGCGATGGTCCGCTACCGTGCCGAAGGCCACGAACGGGCGATGGCGCTCGGCAACCGCGGCCCCATCCGCTTCGATGACCAGGGCGACCTGCACCCCGACATCGTGGAGGCCTACTGGCGTTGCGGCTTCTACGTCTTTGAAGGGGTGCTGAAGCAGGATGAGCTCGACGACATCGAGCAGGACGTCGCCGACCTGCTGGAACGGGCGCCGGCCGAGCGCGGCTCCAAGCTGGACCGCCACGGGCGGCCCGCCCTCGGCACGGACTGCAAGGCGCGCAACGTGTTCCTGGTGAAGCCGCTGAGCGACGCCTACGGCGGCACCGACTTCGCCAATGGGCGGCATCCAGCGAAAATGGCCGAGCCCGTGCCGCCGCCAGACGCACCGGCCTACGTTCCTCAAGTGGTGCTCGGCTCCCTGCAGTTCTCCGACGCCTGCCTGCGCCTCTACGGGCACCCGCAACTGCTCCAGGTGGCCGAGTCGATCAACGGCCCGGACTTCACCCCCTTCAACGAATCGGTGTGGGTCAAGTATCCCGGCCTCGGCGGCTCCGTGTCCTGGCACCAGGACGGCTGGACCCACTGGGACAGCCCGGCGCTGGACGCGGGCACCCACGGCTTCAACTTCATGGCCCAGCTCTACGGATGCACCCCGGCCAACGGGCTTTGGGTGGTGCCCGGCTCCCACGCCACGGGCAGGTCGGACATCAAGGCGATGGTGGCCGACGCGGGCTCGGACCGGCTGCCGGACGCCCTGCCCTTGGTCTGCGGCCCCGGCGACGTGGCCATGTGCAACCGCCAGGCCATTCACGGCTCCTTCGCCAACACCAGCGCGGATGTCCGCGTGAGCATCAACTTCGGCTTCCACCGCCGCGCCTCGGTGCTCGGCGTGACCAGTGGCGGCGTCCACAACGAGGTGGCGGTGTATGACGACGAGCGCATTCGCCGCCGCTCCCGCCTGATCGCCTACGCCATCGACGCACGGCAGCAGCGCTTTCCGGACGAGCAGCCCTACAGCTACCAACCCCTCGCGGCCGAGGCGCACCAGTGGCGCTGGTCCCCTTCCACCAAAACCGAGATCAAGGATTACAACCTGTTGGACCTCGGCATTTAACTCGGGTCAGGCGGCAACGTGGCTTCCTGATCCAACGCCAAACACAACCCACGAGAGACCCCAGCATGCATAAACGCTTTGCCCTAGCACGCACCCTTGCCACCGTTCTGGTCAGCTTGGCGCTGACGGCCTGTTCGCCAACGAACCAACCCGCCTCGAGCCCCGCCCCGGCGGTTGTCGCCGATCTCTCCCGCGCCGCGCCCGAAGCCGTCGGCCTGTCGGGCGAGCGCTTGGAACGCCTTTCGGCGGCCATGCAGGGCTTGGTGGATGAGGGCCGCCTAGCCGGCATCACCACGCTCATCGCCCGGCACGGCAAGGTGGCGCACTTCGGCACCTTCGGCGCCCAGGACATGGAGGCCAGCAAGGCGATGGCCGAGGACACCATTTTCCGCATCTACTCCATGACCAAGCCGATCACTAGCGTCGCCCTGATGCTGCTCTACGAGGAAGGCCGGTTCCGCCTCAGCGACCCGGTGGAGAAGTACATACCGGAATTCAAGGACCTGCCCGTGGCGGTTGGCGAGGACGAAAACGGCATCGTCACCGAACCCGCCGACCACCCCATGACCATCCGCGAACTGATGAGCCACACCGCGGGCCTAAGCTACGGCGCCTTCTCCGAATCCCCGGTGGACGAGCTCTACCGGGAGGCCGAAGTCCTGCATCCGGACTCCACCCTGCGCGACATGATCGAAGACCTCGCCGCCATCCCCCTGCGCCAGCAGCCCGGCACCGTCTGGCATTACAGCGTCGCCGTGGACGTTCAGGGCTACTTGGTGGAGGTGCTTTCCGGCCAGCCGTTCGATGAGTTCCTCAACGAGCGCATCTTCGGCCCCTTGGGCATGGACGACACCAGCTTCTGGGTGCCGCCGGAAAAGGTGGACCGCTTCGCCCAAGTGTATGTTTACGATGAAGATGGTGCCTTGAAGCTGCCTGACGATGAGCCGCTGCGCAACCGCGACTTCCTGTCCCCCGTGAATTTCCTCTCCGGCGGCGGCGGCCTGGTCTCCACCACCATGGACTACGCCCGCTTCTGCCAAATGCTGCTCAACGGCGGCGAGCTGGATGGCGTGCGCCTGCTGGCCCCTTCGACGGTGGAACTGATGCACCGCGACCAGACGCCCAGGGGCGTTCCCGAGTTCTCCCCTGGCCAAGGCTTCGGCCTCAACTTCGCCGTGATAAATGATCCGGTGGAAGCCGACAGCATCTCCCAAGGCGAATACTACTGGGGCGGCGCCGCCGGCACCTGGTTCTGGATCGACCCTCTGGAGGACCTCATCTTCGTCGGCATGATCCAGCAATTCGGCGAAAACCGGCCCGACGTGCGTTCATTGTCCCGGCGGCTAACCTATCAAGCGATCGTGGGGGGCTGAGGCCACCGCTTGTTCATCAGGCCTTAGGCACGCACGGCCTTGGCAGGCAAGTGCCACAGGAACAGGGCCACGGCGAGTATGCAGGTGGCCGCTTCCGCCGCCGGCAGGGCCACCACAAAGCGTTGGTCGGCGAGCAACCAATAGGCGAGAGCCAGAAACGCCGCCGGCAGGATCAGGCTATGGCAGAGCGCCACGGTCCCGGATTGAAGCGGGCGGTGGATCGCCGTCAGGTAGCCCGATAGCAGGATGTTGACGCCAGCGAACAGGAACAGGGGCCAGATGTAGGTGACGAACTCGGTGGCCATGGCCACCGTGGCGGCGCTGTCCCGATCATCGACGAACAACCGGATGATCGGCTCGCTGACGGTCAACAGCACCGTGATGAAGAAGGCGCTCAGCATGGCGATGGTGCTGGCGGCCGTCTTCAGGAAGGCGGTCATGCGCACCGCGTTGCGGGCGCCGAAGTTCTGCGAAATCATCACCTGAATGGTGTCCGAGATGGCAAAGAACATCATGTAGCCCAGCAGCATGGTGTAGTTGACCACGGTCATCGCCGCGACGCCATGCACGCCGATGCGCTGCAGCAGCATCCAATTGAGGATCAGCACGACAATCCCCCCGGCGACTTCGTTGATGAACTCGGAAACGCCGTTGTAGGCGGCTTGGAACACCTCCTTCCAGTTGCGTTGGCGAAGGCCGAAGCGCAGCCTGCGGCCGGGCTTGCGCCAATAAATCATCATCACCGGCAGCGGCAGCGCCTGGGATATCCCGGTGGCCAAGGCCGCCCCGGTCAGCCCCCAGCCGAACCGGCCAATGAACAGGTAGTCGAGCAGGATGTTGACCAGGGCGCCGATGGTTAGCGCGGTGGCAACCAGATTCGGATAGCCGTCCAAGCGGATGAAGTAGTACAGGGCGAGGACGATGAGCTGCGCCAGCAGAAACGGCATGATGATGCGGTAGTACTCGCTCATGACCGGGAAAAGCTCCCGGCTTGCGCCGAGCCCGGTGAAAAGCGCCTCCTCGAAGATGAGCGCCAGCGAGATTGCGGCCGCTCCGTAGAGCGCCATGAACATCAGGGTCTTGCTGAAGATGGCCGAAGCGGCTGGCTTGTCCTCCTCCCCCAAGTACTTGCCAGCCCGCACCGAGCCGCCAATGGAGAGCATCATGCCGACGCCGAACAACAGGGTTGAGATCGGGATGATCAGGTTGACGGCGGCCAGCGCCTCGACGCCGACGTAGTTGCCGATGAACAGCCCGTCGACCAGCATGGCCGAGGTCATGGCGATGAGCCCGAGCACGTCGAGCCCCAGGTACTTGAAGAAGGTGGGAACGATCGCGCCGTGAAGCGCCTGGCTGTCTTGGTCGGATGCTGAGGTCATGTGCAGACGCTAACGCCGAACTCGGATTCTGTACCCAATGCTCAACCGCCGCACCTGTTCCGACCGCCCCAAACTGGGCGCGGGTGGTCGGCGATTCGATCACGGTGACTAGGGTTGCGCCATTGCCGCAGCCGCCGCCTTCATCTCCTCGGGTGACACATCGCGGATGTGCTGCGAGAAGGTCCAGTGATGACCTTCCAAGTCCACTGTGCGATAGGTGCGGTCGCCGTAGAACTGATCGGCGATCGCCTCGGTGATTTCGGCGCCAGCGCCCTTGGCGCGCTCATAGTGCGCATCGACATCGTCAACGTAGACCATCACTTGGGCGTGCACGCTGCCGAGATCCTTCGGGCTCGCGTGGCCCATTTCCTCGAACGCCGTGGCAAGAAACACGACGTTGTCGCCAAGGTGAAGCTCGGCGTGGCCCAGTACACCCTCGCCCATCTCCATCAGCAGACCCTCTTCAAAGCCGTAAGCGTTGCACAGAAACTCCACCGCTGCCGGGGCATCGGCGTAGGCCAAATAGGGAATGATTCGCTGGTTGCCGGTAGGCGGATTGTCAACCATGGCTAGTTCGTCGGTAGTTGCGGAAACGCCGATTGTAGATCATTCCGCCAAGTCCCGGTCGGAACCACCCTTTGGCTCGAGGGCGTCCCGCCCTCGCCTTTAGTCGAGGAAACTCCGTGCCAGCGCGTTGCTCTACCTTCGGCGGCGGCGCTTGGGGGTGGTGGCTTGGCTCTTCTTGGGCGGTGGCAGGGTGATGGTTTGGCTGAGGTTCGGGAAGGCGTCGGTTTTGTGGGGGATGGCCATGGCGTTGACGAACTGGTCCTGGAAGTCCGCTGCGGTGGCTGTTTCGATTTTCTCGATGCCCTTGACCAAGGCTTCGATCTCGGTGCGCGAAGCGGCGTTCAACAGGGCGATGCGGGCACCGGTGCCGGCGGCGTTGCCGGCAGCGGAGACCTGGTCGAGGGCGCAGTCGGGGATGAGGCCAAGGACCATCGCGTACTTCACGTCGATGAAGCTGCCGAAGGCGCCGGCTAGGCGGATGCGATCGACGCTCTGGGCGCCGAATCGCGCCATCAGCAGCTTGACGCCGGCGTAGAGGGCCGCCTTGGCGAGCTGCACGGCGCGCACGTCGTTCTGCGTGATTTCAATGTCCGGGGCGTCGCCGCCGCCTTCCCGCAGCAGATAGGCGCAGGTGCGGCCCTGCTGCCGGATGCGGGGCGTGCGGGCCACCAAGGCGGCGTCGATGACCCCATCCGGGTCGATCACGCCGGAGAGGTAGAGCTCCGCCAAGGCTTCGATGATGCCGGAGCCGCAGATGCCGGTGACACCCGTGCCCGCAACGGCTTCCTCAAAACCCGGCTCATCGGACCAGAGCGCGCAACCGATCACCTTGAAGCGGGGTTCCAAGGTTTGGCGGTCGATGCGCACCCGCTCGATGGCTCCCGGCGCGGCCCGCTGGCCGCTGCTGATCTGGGCGCCTTCGAACGCCGGGCCGGTGGGGCTGGACGCGGCCAACAGACGCTCGCGGTTGCCGAGCAGGATCTCCGCGTTGGTGCCCACATCGACAATGAGACTGACTTCCGAGCGCTGGTACGGGGCTTCGGCGAGCAGCACGCCCGCCGCATCGGCACCCACATGGCCGGCGATGCAGGGCAGGGCGTACACAGTAGCGCCCGGATTGATGGCTAGCCCCAAATCCGCCGCCGAGGCCCGCAAGGCGCCGTCCACCGCCAACGCGAAAGGGGCGCCGCCGAGTTCCACTGGGCTCAGGCCGAAGAAGAGGTGGTGCATGATGGGGTTGGCAGCGACGGTCAAGGCCAACACCGCATCGTCGCTGACGCCGGCTTCAGCGACGAGATCGGCAATCAAGCCATTCACGGCCTCGCGCACCGTGGCGGTCAACTCCGCTTCGCCGCCGGGATGCATCATCACCCAGGACACCCGGCTCATCAGGTCCTCGCCGAAGCGAATCTGCGGATTCATGCGCCCGGCCTCCGCCAGCACTTCCCCGGTGGCGAGATCGCACAAGTGGGCCGACAAGGTGGTTGAGCCGATGTCCAACGCCACCCCGTGGAGGCGCTCCTGGAAGCCTAGCCACAGCGCCACAACCCGTCGTTCATCCAGCACCGCCGCCGTGACCCGCCATTGGCCGTCACGGAGCAACGCCTGCAGGCCGGACAGCAGGCGGAGATCGCAGGAGAGGTTTTGCAACGCCCACTGGTCGGCCAAGGCAGCGAGCAGCCGCTCTTGGTCTCCGGCGGGGCGATCCAACTGCGGCGGCGCGACCTCCACATAGCAGAGCCGCACCACGGGATCGATCTGTATGTCGCAGGCCTGGGCGCCCTTGCGCACCACTTGGCGATGGACCTGGCTGTCCGGCGGCACGTCGATCACCACGTCGCCCTGGAGTTTGACGTGACAACTGAGCCGCCGTCCGTCGGCCAAGCCGCGCCGATCCGCAAAGCGCCGTTCGGGTTCGCTCAGGGGCGTGATGTGCGCAGCCGTCGAGGTGATGCCGTGCTTAGCGAACTGGCCCTCGGTCAGTTCGATCTGGCAGCGCCCGCAGATGCCACGCCCGCCGCAGACCGAGTCGATGTCCACGCCGAGTTGCCGCGCGGCTTGGAGCAGCGCGGTACCCAAGGGAAAGCGACCCCGCCGGCCGGAGGGCATGAACAGCACGAGCGCATCGCGCGCTTCGTTCATGCGCGGGCCCGGCGGCGGCTTCCCCGGCGGCGCTCGCGGCCCACAACGACCGGTGCCTGTTCACGATAGGCCTCCATCCAGCGGCGGCAGTCGGGGTCGTGACCGAGCATGACGTCGGCACCCCTCACAGCGGCCATCACCTCGGTGTGCAACGGGTTGGTGATGGCGGAGGTCATTCCCGCCCCGGCCGCCATGGTCAGGAAGGCAGCGTTCAAGCCGTTGCGGTTGGGCAGGCCGAAGCTGATGTTCGATGCCCCGCAGGTGGTATTGACCTTCAGTTCCCGGCGCAGGCGCCCAATCAGCTTCATCGCCTGGCGTCCCGCGTTGTTGATCGCCCCCACTGGCATGACCAAGGGATCGACCACCACGTCGGTGGCTGGGATGCCGTAATCCGCCGCCCGCTCGACGATCTTCTTCGCCACCGCGAAGCGCACGTCGATATCCTCGGAAATGCCGGTCTCGTCATTGGAAATGGCCACCACGGCACAGGCGTGCCGCTTGACGAGCGGCAGCACCCGCTCCAAAACCTCTTCCTCGCCGGTGACGGAATTGAGCAGCGGCTTGCCTTGATAGACGGCGAGCCCGGCCTCCAGGGCCTCCACCACGGAGGAGTCAATGGACAGGGGCACGTCGGTGACGGCCTGCACGCGGCGGATGGCTTCAGCAAGAATGCCGGGCTCATCGGCCAACGGGATGCCGGCGTTGACGTCCAGCATGTGCGCGCCAGCGGCCACTTGGGCTGCGGCATCGGCTTCCACCCGGGCGAAATTCCCGGCCTTCATTTCCGCCGCCAACAGCTTGCGGCCCGTGGGGTTGATGCGCTCGCCGATGACGACGAAGGGGCGCTCAAAGCCGAGCGCCACTTCGCGGCTGGCGGAACTCAACAGCGTATCGGTCATGCCAACATCTCCTCTGGCAACTCGGTCGGTGAATCGACCTCCCTTGCGGGACGGGAATGGCGGTCGCGTCCCGGATACCAGGGGATGCGGCCGTCGAGGGCGCGGGAGCGGTCGATGATCTCGGCAACGGCCTCCTCCTGTCGATAGGCCATGAGGTGAACGCCGCACACCCCCGGAATCTCCCGCACCCGCTCGAGGATGTCGATGCAGATGCGCTTGCCCTCCGCCTTGGCCGCGCCCTTGCCCCGGGCGCGCCGGAGGCGGTCGATGACGGCATCCGGGATGCGCACGCCGGGCACATGGGTGCGCATCCATTCGGCGGCTCGCGCCGAGGCCAGCGGACCGATGCCCACCAAGATGAAGAGCCGCTTGTCCAAGCCCTCGTCGCGCACCTGCTGCATGAAGCGCTCAAGCAGCGACACGTCGAAGCAGTACTGGGTCTGCACGAACTCAGCGCCCGCCCGCGCCTTCTTGGCAAGCCTGGCCACCTGAAAGTCCAAGGGCGGGACGAACGGATTGGCGGCGCTGCCGAGGAACACCTTGGGCGGGGTGGTCAAAGCGCGTCCGCTCTCAAAGCACGCTTGCTCGCGCATGGTGCGGACAATGTTCAGGAGGGCGATGGCGTCCAAATCGAACACCGGCTTGGCGCCGGGATGGTCGCCCACGGCCACCCCATCGCCGGTGAGGCACAGCAGGTTGTTGACGCCCATGGCGGCAGCGCCGAGCACGTCGCCCTGAATGGCGATGCGGTTGCGGTCGCGGCAGGAGATTTGCATCACGGGCGCATAGCCCGCCCGGGTGAGCAGGGCACAGACGCCCGAACTGGACATGTGGCAGTTGGCTCCGGAACCGTCGGTGGCGTTGATGCCATCGACATAGCCATCGAAAATGCGGGCACGGGCGTACACATCCTCGGCGTTGGCGGAATCGGGCGGCGACAGTTCGGCGGTGATAGTGAACACGCCGGCTCGCAGCAGCCGCTCAAAGCGTCCCGCCGAGTGGTGGCCGGGCAGAATCGGCAGGGGATCGCCCGGCTCGATGGGTTCGTCGTCGAAGCGCATGGTGAGGTCTGCTCGAGGCACCGGTCGGCTCAAGGAGCCGTGCGCAGGCGCAACTCGCGAAGCCAGGCGGAGCGTCCGACCAAGCTGTGGTCGAGCGGCGCCTGAATCACTTGGATGCGCTCGCCGGGCAGGCGCGCCGCGCCGCGCACCGCCTCCACCCAAACGCAGCGCATGGCCGGGTCGAGTTCGCAGCTGCCATCGGCGCGAACCCCGCCGCAGGGGCCGTTGCGCAGTTGCTTGGGGCAATTCATGGGGCAGGACATGCCGGTGGACTGAAGCACGCAGTGGCCGCACATGCGGCAGTCGAAGAACCAGCCCTTCAGCACCCTCTCGACGGCGGCGAAGGGCGCTTCCAGGTGTTGGTAGCCGAGCTTGCGCAGCAGCGGGTCGATCATGATCAGCAGCCGCTCCAAGGCCTGATAGACCCGCTGCATGGCGCCGGCGTGGGACACCGACCAATAGCGCACCGCCCGCATAATGACGCTCAGGCTGCTCGCCAAGCCAAGGTTGCAAAGGCGTTGCGCGTTTCGAGCGCTTGGCGAAGTGGCGCGAAGCCGGTGTGACGGTACTCGAAGGCGAGGTTCAATGCCGTGGCGTGCCGGGCGGCGGCTTCGCGCAGCCCCGCTTCCCCGCTTTGGGCAAGATGCACTGCCCGCCGGTAGTTGCCGAAGTAGTCGCTACGCAATTCGGGAGAGCGGTCGAGACCTAGCCCTCGGTAGATCAAGCGGTCGAATTGGCGAACCAGGAAATCGGTCAGGAAAAAGCTGCCGGGCTCCTCGTCCATGAGCGCGTTGAACTGCGGTGCGCCGGCCAGGAATTCATAGCAGTGGGCGCCCGGCAGACGTTCGACCCCGGCCGCATCGAGCACCGCATCAAGCGCCCCGCCGGTGCCGCAGTCGCCGTAGCCGACCAGCACCCGGTCATGGCGGCGCTTGACCACCGCGATCTTCGCTGCCACCGCCGCTGGAATTTCCGCCGGGCGGTTGTGCAACTCGGCGGGCAGGCAATACAGCTTGAAATGGGTCCAACGGTTGATGCGGCCGAGCTGAACCAACTCCCGGGCGATGGCCCCGCAGGCGATGATGCCCAGTGGCTCGCCCTCGCGCTTTTGCCGCACGAGCGCCACATCGTCGAGCGCGGTCAAATCGAGGTCGTCGCCGTCGAACATGCGCAAACTCCGCTAAGAAGCCCATCGCCAAGCGGGCGCAAGCCTATGCCTGGCCTGACGCGCAAGCCGCTTTCAAGGCGACACGGGCTTACGCAAACACGACTAGCCAAGAGCAAACCCCATCACGACGCTGCCTTCCCGTGGCGCAACCTAGCAGTCCGGGGTCGCAACCGGCACACAAGGGCGGTGGCCCTCCCACCATACTGCCAAATCGTTCCAAAACCGGAGAGCATGGCAGTGAGTAGTCAGCGGGCGGTCCGTAGGCGCGGCGGCGGGCGGGCGGCGCGCATCAAGGCCCGCCAGGAGGCGCAGGTGGAGACAGCCGCCTACATCACCCGCCGCATCAAGCCCTTGGAGGTGCTCGACGAGGAGGGCTTGGAACTCATCGAGCACAACGCCGACCTGCTGCTTGAGGAGATCGGCATCGAGTTTCGGGACGATCCCGAAGCGCTGGAGGTTCTAAAGGACGCGGGCGCTGAGGTGGAGCATGAGCGGGTACGCTTTCCGCGCGGCCTGTGCCGATCCGTGATTCAGGCCCATGCGCCTCGGGAATTCGTCCAGCACGCCCGCAACCCCAGCCGCAACGTTCGCATCGGTGGGCCGCACACGGTGTTCGCGCCCGGTTACGGACCGCCTTTCGTGCGCGACCTCGAGGGCGGGCGGCGCTACGCCACCTTGGCGGACTTTCAGAATTTCGTGAAGCTCTCCTATCTATCGCCCTACATGCACCACTCCGGGGGCACGGTCTGCGAGCCAGTGGACATTCCTGTAAACAAGCGCCATCTGGACATGATCTACGCCCACATGCGCTACAGCGACAAGGCGTTCATGGGCTCGGTCACCCACCCGGAGCGGGCGGAGGACACCGTGGCGATGGCGAAGCTCTTGTTCGGCGAGGACTTCGTGCGCGATAACACCGTCATCGCGGCGCTCATCAACGCCAATTCGCCCATGACCTTCGATGCCACCATGCTCGGCGCAGCCAAGGTCTATGCCCGCCACAACCAAGCCTGCGTCGTCTCGCCGTTCATCCTCTCCGGAGCCATGGCACCGGTCACACCGGCAGGCACGCTGGCGCAGATTCTCGCCGAGGTGCTGGCCGGCGTCTGTCTGCTGCAATTGATCGCACCCGGCGCGCCCTGCGTGTTCGGCACCTTCTCAAGCTCGGTCTCCATGCAGTCCGGGGCGCCCACCTTCGGCTCCCCGGAAGGGGCCTTGGTGGTGTACGGCGCAGGCCAGCTCGCCCGACGCCTCGGGCTGCCCTACCGTAGCGGCGGCGCCCTATCGGCATCCAAGATTGCCGATGCCCAAGCCGCTTTCGAAAGCGCCAACACCCTACAGCCCACCTTGCTGGCCGGCGTCAACTTCGTCCTGCACGCCGCAGGCTGGCTGGAAGGCGGGCTGGTAATGAGCTACGAGAAGTTCATCATGGACCTCGACCAGCTCGGCATGATGCAAACCTTCAGCGAGGGCATCGATCTCTCGGAAAATGGCCAGGCCCTGGACGCCATCCGCGAAGTCGGTCCGGGCAGCCACTTTCTGGGCTGCGCCCACACCCAGGCCAACTTCGCCACTGCCTTCTACCAGTCAAGCATCAACGACAACAACAGCTTCGAGCAGTGGCGCGATGAAGGGCGCCTCGACGCCGGCCAGCGCGCCAATCAGGTTTGGCAGCAAATGCTCGAGGAGTACGAAGCGCCGCCCATCGACCCGGCCGTGAATGAGGCCCTGCTCGACTACATCGCCCGGCGCAAGGCCGCCATGCCGGATTCCAACGTTTAGCCGTGTAGCCGGCTTTTTCCCACGGGTTCCGTGTCGGCGCAGGCGGTCGAGGAATAGCTGGCGGCATCCAATTGTCCATCCGTTTCCATCCGATTGCTGTGCGCCGATTCAACGACAACGGGCGACGGCGGCAGCATCCGTTCAAGGATGTGATCCGCCGCCTTCTCCCCCACCATCATGGATGGCGCGTTCAGGTTGCCGTTGGTGATTCGGGGAAAGATCGAGCTGTCGGCAACGCGCAGGCCACGCACGCCAATAACGCGGCAGTCGGGGTCCACCACGGCCATCGGATTATCATGAGCGCCCATGCGGCAGGTGCCACAGGGATGGTAAGCACTCTCGGCGTTGGCGGCGATGAAGGCATCGATCTGTGCATCGCTGCGGACGGCTTCGCCGGGCTGGATTTCGCCGTTCGCATAGGGCCGCAACGCCTTCTGCGAGAGTATTTCCCGAGCCAGCCGGATGCAGCGGCGGAATTCCACCCAGTCTTGCGCTTGGCTCATGTAGTTGAATCGAATGACTGGAGGCGATTCAGGGTCGGCGGAACCCAAGGCAACCGTGCCCCGGGAGGGTGAGCGCATTGGCCCGACATGAACTTGGAAACCGTGACCTTCGGCAGCCGTTCGGCCATCGTAGCGCACGGCGATGGGCAGGAAGTGAAGCTGTATGTCCGGGTACTCCACACCTGCCTCGGAGCGGATGAAGGCGCCAGCATCGAAGTGGTTGGAGGCGCCGGGGCCGGTTCGTCCGCAAAGCCATTGGGCGCCCGCCCACGCCTTGCCGAACAAGCTCCAATGGCGGTGCAGGGTTATGGGTTGCCGGCAAGCCACCTGCACGGTGACTTCCAAGTGGTCCTGCAGGTTCCGGCCGACGCCGGGCCGGTCGGCGGCCACCGGAATCCTCAGCTTGGCCAGCTCGTCCGCCGGCCCGATGCCGGACAGCAGGAGCAGTTTGGGCGAGTGGATGGCCGAGGCGGCGAGAATCACTTCCCGGCGCGCGCGGACCAAGGTGATGCGCCGCCCCTGCCGCAGTTCGACGCCTTCAGCCCGACCATCGGCGATCCGCAATGATCGGGCGAGGCCCCGAACCAACTGCAGGTTGGGCCGCGCCAACGCGGTGCGCAGGTAGGCCTGCGCCGCCGACCAGCGCCGCCCCTTCCAGATGGTTCGGTCGAATGGGCCGAAGCCCTCCTGTTGGCGGCCGTTGCAATCCAGCGTCCGCGGGTAGCCCGCCTCTTGACCAGCTTCTATGAACGCCGCCGCCAATGGATGCAGACGCCGCGCCCGCGTGACCCGCACCGGGCCACCGGAGCCACGCCAAGGCGCATCGCCGCCGTGCCCACCGTCGTGCCAGTCCTCCAAGCGCTGAAAGTAAGGCAGCACGTCGGCATAGCCCCAGCCCTGCGCGCCGCTTGCCGCCCAGTGATCGAAGTCCCGGGCGTGACCGCGCACATAGACCATGCCATTGATCGACGAAGAGCCGCCCAGCACCTTTCCGCGTGGAACGGCCAGCCGCCGGCCGCCGAGGACGGGCTCCGAATCGGTGCGCAGCCCCCAGTCATAGCGCTTCATGTTCATCGGATAGGAGAGTGCCCCCGGCATCTGGATCAGGGGGCCGCGACCGCGGCCGCCGCGCTCAATCAAGATGACGCTGCTGCACCCGTCCTCGGACAGACGATGGGCCAGCGCGCAGCCCGCCGAACCGGCGCCGACGATGACGAAGTCAGCTTCCATGGGGAGAACTCTATGAGAGGCTCCGTTTCTCTCCTTTTAGTCGATCAATGCTTGGTAGGTGAAGCTGGTAAGCGACTCGCGCAGGCCGTAGGTTCCGCCGGGATAGACTTGGGTGAAGAACAATCCAATGAGCTGCTCTTTGGGGTCCACGAAAAAGTAGGTGTCGCCCCACCCAGCCCATTCGTACTGGCCCAGCGAGCCCGGCTTCCCTGATTCGGCAACACTCTCCAGCACACCAAATCCCAGCGAGTAGCCGTATCCGGGCAACGCAGCCCGAATAAGCCCCAACTCAGCGTTCCCCACAACGGTGGCGGTGATGAGATCGATGGTCTTGCGCGAGACGATGCGCGCCCCGGCCAACTGGCCGCCGCCGAGCATCATCTGGGCGAAACGCAAGTAGTCGGAAACAGTGGACACCATGCCGCCGTTCGGGGACAAAAAGCGCCTGCCGGGCCGCCAACGAGCGATGTGGTCAGCGCGGGTCACAGCCTGCAGGGACCCCGGACCCGTGATGTCGTAGGAATTCGAGAAACGATGCAGCTTGTCCTCGGGAACGGCGAAAAAGGTGTCTTCCATGCCCAGCGGGTCCAGCAACCGCTCCGCAATGAAGTCATCGAGCGGCTGGCCGGAAGCGACCTCCAGCACCCGCGCGAGCACGTCGAACGAGAGGCCGTAAACGAAGACCTCCCCAGGATGTCCCGCGAGGGGCAGCCGCGCGATTCGCTGGGCGACCTCTTCGGCGGTTGGATTGCCTTCGTGGATCGAGGCCTTTGAGTAGATTTCAGCAATGGTCTTTTCGGCAAACAAATCGCCCCCAGTGGCGATTCCCGCCGTCTGCGAAAGCAACTGGCCGACCTTGGGCGCCGTTTTAGGGTCTTCGAGTTCGGGGGCATCCGCCGTGCCTCCGGCCAGGACCTTCACATCGGCGAATTCCGGAATGTACTTGGAGATCGGATCCTGAAGGCCGAGCCGTCCTTCCTCCACCAGTGTCATGGTCGCCACGGCGAACAGGGGTTTGGTCATGGAATGCAGGCGGTAGAGCGTGTCCGACCGGGTCGGCTTGCGCTCATCGATGTCAGCCCAGCCAATGGTTTCGAAGTACGCGAGCTTGCTGAAACGGGAAACGGCGATGGTCGCTCCGGGGATCTTCCCGGCTTCGACCATTGCCTTCGCGTAGTCGGCAAATCGAGCCAGGCGCTCGCTCGACAGCCCGACTTCTTCCGGCGTCACATCGGGCTCGCGCGCAAACGCCGCCGTGCCCTGGCACAAGCAGAACACCAAGAGCATCCGCAGCAGATTGGGAACGGCGCTGAAGGCGAACAGCCATCCCACGCGCCCAGCCGCAAAGAGATTGCTCATCCGATTACCTCATTGCCCAACAATCGGGAGTGGGAAGCATAGGGCAACGCACAGGCAAATGACATCGACCGGCGGGGCGATTTCTTCAAGTCGTTTGACGGCACCTTCTTGCTCCGCGACATCGGCGGCAAGCAGTTGCTCGACGGCGACCACCCCTATTGGTCCTGGACCTAGGTGCATGCCTTCAACGTGCAGACCAACCACATGACCCGCTTAGAGCAGGTCCAGGAAATCTCCGGCTGCCACCGCATACCCGTCAACGACCAAAGCCTATACAACAAGATCCTCAGGGTGTCGGCGCTGTGGCGGTTGGGGGATTGAGTGGGGCTCGGCAGTTCCCTCGTCAGAGCATGGCTGGAGCAATGAGGTTAGGCGGAATCGTCAGGAAGCGTTGAGACGTCAGTACGCACAAAGTCCCTCCCGACGCAAAGCAGTGGGAACTCATGTCGTTTGGCAAGCTCGTAAGTAAAGCAATCGCCAAAGTTCAGTCCGGCGGGGTGTTGGCCCTTGCCCCAATTGGCGTAGGCTTGGGCCACTCTACGCGCCGAGGCTGGCGAGACACTGTCGATTTCGAGTTCGAGGCCCTCGATCAACTGGCTCATCTCCATGCCGACACCGCGCCTCTCGGAAACAATGAGCGCTTCCGCAAGCGCTACGGCTGAGATGAGCAGCGGATCATTTCTGGCAAGAACCTTGCGGCATTCATGCGCTTCCGGCTCCCGCAACAAGATGGCCATCAACGCGGAGGTGTCAATGACGATCACTCTGGCAGTCCTTCATCACCATATAGATAGTCCTGACTTCGAGCAGCATTCGGCCCTTCCGTCCTTTTGTTTCGAACGGCTTCCATGACGGATTCAATCACCTTCCGCCGACCCTCAGCGCTTGGTGTGTGCCTTAGCGGCGTCAGCGTGACGCTCGCTCGACCGTGCCTTGTTAGCACAATTTCCTCACCCCGCTCTGCCCGGCGAACGAGATCGGTCAATTTGGCCTTGGCTTGACTGACGGAAATGTGCATTTCCTTCACCTGTAGAACGAGAGATCGGCCAATTTTGGACCACATTATGGTCTAAAACAACAGTTGTCCAAATGCAAAACAGGGGGATGTTTTGTTAAAGAGCCGTAACTCGCCAGCACGATCCACCCGAACCGCGCTAACTCCGCAATCGCTCGTTGCCGGGGTCGTAAGGGCTCTCCGGCACCACGGTGGCGGGGAGGCGTTCGCCGAGGATTTCGATTTCCAGCGCAGTGCCGGGGGCGCTGAGCTGGGGATTGACCATGCCCAAGGCCAAGGATTGGCCGAGCCGGTATCCGTAGCCGCCGCTGGTGGCGCGGCCCACCAATTCCCCGTTGTGAAACAAGGGGTTGTTGCCCAAGGCGTCCGCATCCCCCGCCCCGCCCACCTCCAGGGTGACCAAGGCGTTGGCAAAGCCCCGGTCACGCCAGGCGAGCAGCGCGTCACGGCCGATGAAGTCGCCCTTGTCCAAGCGGACGAAGCGGTCGAGGCCGGATTCCAAGGCGGCGTACTCGATGGACAGCTCGGTGCCGATCATGCGGTAGGACTTCTCCAAGCGCAGCGAGTCCATGGCGCGGATGCCGAAGGGCTTGAGGTCGAGGTCCGCACCCGCCTCAAACAACGCATCGAAAATGAGGTTTTGGCACTCCATCGGGTGATGCAGCTCCCAGCCGAGCTCGCCGACGAAGTTGACCCGCATGGCCACGGCTTGCGCCAGCCCGATGTTGATCGGGCGGGCCGACAGCCAAGGGAAAGCGGCGTTTCCGAAGTCGGCGTCCGAGACGCGCTGCAACAGGGTGCGCGACTTCGGTCCGGCCACCACCAGGACCCCGGTGGCGTTGGTCAGCGGCTCGAAACGCACCGAGCCGTCGCCGGGCATGCGCTTGGTGAGGATGTCGTGGTCGAGCCGCTGCCAAGCGCCGGCGGAGACCAGGTAGAACGAGTCGGCAGCCTCGCGCAGGATGGTGAATTCGGAATGAACGCCGCCGCGGCTGTTGAGGGCGTGGCATAGCGCGATGCGGCCGTCACGGGTTGGCAGCCGGTTGGCGACCAAGCGGTCGAGGAAGGCCGCGGCGCCAGGGCCGGACACCCGGCACTTGGCGAAGGCGGTCATGTCGAGCACACCGACGTGCTCCTGCACGTGGCGGCACTCCGCACCCACGGGTTCGAACCACCGCGAGCGGCGGAACGACCAATGGTCCGCTGCGGCCATGCCCTCCGGGGCGAACCAATTGGCCCGCTCCCAGCCGAACTTCTGGCCGAATACGGCGCGCTTGGCCTTGAGGCGCCCGTAGCAGGGGGCGGTGCGCAGCGGGCGGGCGGCGGGACGCTCCTCGTCAGGGTAGTGGATGGTGAAGACATTGGCGTAGGCCTCCTCGTTCTTGGCCTTGAGGTAGCCCTTGGTGGCATAGCCGCCGAAGCGGCGCGGCTCCACGCCCAGCATGTCGATGGTGGGCTCGCCCTCCACGATCCACTCCGCCAACTGCCAGCCAGCGCCGCCAGCGGCGGTGATGCCGAAGCTGTGGCCTTCGTTGAGCCAAAAGTTCGGCAGCCCCCAGGCGGGGCCGATGATGGGGCTGCCGTCCGGGGTGTAGGGGATGGCGCCGTTGTAGACTTCCTTGACGCCCGCTTCGGCGAAGGCCGGCACCCGGGTCATGGCGGCCTCGATGTGCGGCGTCAAGCGCTCGAGATCCTCGGCAAAGAGTTCGTACTCCACGTCGTCGGCGGGCCCGTCCAGGTAGCAGCAGGGCGCGCCCTGCTCATAAGGGCCGAGAATGAAGCCGCCACGTTCCTCGCGCAGGTACCAGGAGCCGTCGGACTCGCGCAGCACGCCCATTTCCGGCAGCCCCGCCTCGTGCCGGGCCACCACTTCCGGATGGGGCTCGGTGACGATGAACTGATGCTCCACCGGCAGCACCGGCACGTCCAAGCCCACCATCGCACCGGTGGCGCGGGCATAGCTGCCGGTGGCCGAGACCACATGCTCGCAGCGAATGTCCCCCGCAGTGGTCTTGACCAGCCAATCGCCGCCTTGACGCTCAATGGCCGTCACCCGGGTCTTGCGGACGATTTCCGCCCCCTTGGCACGGGCACCACGGGCCAAGGCCTGGGTGAGGTCGGCCGGTTGAATGTAGCCGTCATCGGGGTGGCGGATGGCGCCCACCAGGCCGTCGATGTTGCACAGGGGCCAAAGATCGCGCACCTCGTCGGGTTCAAGAAACTCGACCCGCACGCCGATGGTGCGGGCGGTGGCCGCGTACTGACGGTACTCGTCCATGCGCTCCGAACTCATCGCCAAACGAATGTTGCCAACCTGCCTGAAGCCGACGTCCTGACCGGTTTCCGTCTCAAGCTGCTGATACAGGTTGACCGAGTGCTTGTGGATCTGGCCGACGCTATAGCTCATGTTGAACAGCGGCAGCAGCCCCGCCGCATGCCAAGTGGAGCCGCAGGTGAGCTCGCCCTTCTCAATCAGCAGAGCATCGGCGCCCCAGCCCTTCCTGGCCAAGTGGTAGAGGGTGCCGACGCCGACCACCCCGCCACCGATCACCACCACCCGCGCCTGTGATTTCATCCGCATTCCTCGACTGTCCGCCGCGCCAGTCTAGCGACGCCAAAACCAGCGGCAATCCCGCCTTTGCGACCCGAGCTTATGCTTTCGCGCCACAGGATGGCGGCAAGGGCGTCCACGCTCACCGCAGGGTCCCGCTCTCCCTTGGCGTTGACGGCAAAGTCTTGACCAAGCCCCGCCCGGTGCCATAATCGCGGCATTGCTGTCGGGGAGATGGCACCGTTGGACGCGCCCAACCAACCCCTGCATGCGGGCTTTCTGCTCCTGCCCCGTTATACCCTCATGTCCCTGTCCTGCGCCGTTTCGGTGCTGCGCATGGCCAATCGGCTCAGCGGGCAGCCGCTCTACAGTTGGTCCCTGCATTCCGTGGATGGCGAACCGGTCGAATCCAGCGATGGCCTGCGCTTGGCAATCGACGGCAAACTGGACGAGACCGTTCGCGCCAAAATGCTGTTCGCGTGCGGCGGCATCGAGGTTGAAAAAGCCTGTGACTCCGAGGTGCTGCACGTTCTTCGCGCCGTCGCCAAGCGCGGCATTCCGTTGGGGGCTTTGTGTACCGGAAGCTACGCACTAGCCGCCGCCGGCCTGCTCAACGGCCGCCGCTGCGCCATTCACTGGGAGAACATCGCAAGCCTCAGGGAGACCTTTCCGCAAGTTCTGGTCCAGCCAAGCCTGTTCGTCATCGACCGCAACCGCTACACCTGCTCCGGAGGGATCAGCTCCCTGGACCTGATGCTCAACCTCGTGGAGGCCCATCACGGACGGCGGCTGGCCAGGGACATCTCCGAACAGTTCATTTGCGAGCGGATTCGCGATCAGCAGGACAGCCAGCGCATTCCCCTGCACCACTACCTCGGCGCCAGCCAGCCCCGCGTCGTCGAGGCGGTGGCCTTGATGGAATCCAATGTCGAGGAGCCCCTGAGCATGGAGGACCTCGCCGCCTACGTGGGCGTCTCCAGGCGCCAGCTCGAACGCCTGTTCCACAAGCACCTCGACTGCACACCGTCCCGCCACTACCTCGAACTGCGCCTGCAGCGGGCCCGCCTGCTGCTGCTGCAGACCGACATGCCGGTGATCGACATCGCCACCAGTTGCGGATTCTCATCCGCCCCCCATTTCAGCAAGTGCTACCAAGAGCTTTTCGGCCGCTCGCCACGCGAGGAGCGCCGCCAATCAGGCCTCCACGGCCGACCCTTGGAACCCGTGGTTGTGCGGGGCTAAAGACCTCCCAGTTCCGGGTAGGGGATCAGCATCGAGGCTTGGTCCTTGCGGCGAGGCGGATGGCGGGGGAGCGCAGGGGCCAGCTTCAACAGGCTGTAGAGCGCCTTGAGGTCCGCGTGGCCCAATTCAGCGAATCGCCCCCGAGACAGTGTTGCGGGCAGGACTACGGGACCGAAGCGCACCCGCTTGAGGCGGCTCACCGTGAGACCGGCGCGTTCAAACAGTTTGCGCACGGCACGGTTCTTGCCGTCCATCAAGGCGACGTGGTACCAGTGGTTGCGGCCGCTGCCGTCGTAGTAGCGGATATCGGTGAAGGCGTAGCGCTCGCCGTCAATCACCACCCCTTCGATGAGCCGTTGCATCCAAGCGTCATCCAAGCGTCCGTAGGCGCGCACGGCGTACTCACGGTCGAGCCCGGTGGAGGGGTGCATCATGCGGTGGGCCAGCGCGCCATCGTTGGTCAGGACCAACAGCCCGGTGGTGGCGATGTCCAGGCGGCCCACCGCAATCCAGCGTCCTTGGCGCAGACGGGGCAGGCCGTCGAACACGGTGCGCCGGCCTTCGGGATCCCGGCGGGTGCAAACCAGACCTTCCGGCTTGTTGAGGACCAGCACCCTGGAGGTGCCGGGACGATGACCAGAGAGCGGCTTGCCGTCGAGGGCGATGTCGTCGCCCGGCTCGACGCGCTGCCCCAACCGCGCCGGCTCGCCATTGACGAACACGCGGCCATCCGCGATCCACTGCTCGACTTGGCGCCGCGAGCCGTGGCCCATCTCGGCCAGGGCTTTCTGCAACCTAGGCGCTTGCTGGGGCGGCGCGTCGGCCATGGCAGCGATCTTGGTCAGTCCCGGGCGGTCGGCAACTGCACCACTTCAGCGAGCGCAGCCGCTTCGGCGGCGCTCGGCTCGGATTCGCCCTCCCCGGACCCCGCTTCCAAGCCACCATCGCTTGCGTCCGCCGGTTCCTCATTCAGGATGGGCTTGGCCAACTGCCCGAGCTCCTGTTCAATCTTGCGCTCGATTTCCTCAAGTGCGGGCAAGTCATCGAAGCTCTGCAGGTTGAAGTAGTCGAGGAAGCCCCGGGTGGCGCCGTACAGGTTCGGGCGCCCCGGCGTTTCCCGCTGACCGACCACGCGAATCCAGCCGCGCTCCAGCAGCGTGCGCAGAATGTTCTGGCTGACAGCCACCCCCCGGACGGACTCGATGTCGGCGCGGGTGACCGGCTGGCGGTACACGATCAAGGCCAGGGTCTCGAGCAGGGCGCGGCTGTAGCGCGGCGGCTTCTCCTCCCACAGGCGGCTGACCCAAGGGCTTAAGCTCTGGCGAACCTGAAAGCGGTAGCCCGTGGCCACTTGCTTGAGTTCGTAGCCGCGGCCCTCCGCCTCTTCGGCCAAGGTGGCCAAGATGTCTCGGATTTGCTTCCGGCCCTCCTGGCGGTCGAGTTCGCCCGGCCTGAACAGCCCCGCCATGCGGTTCACCGACAGCGGTTCGGCAGCGGCCATCAAAGCCGCCTCGACAATCCGTTTCAACTGGTCCGCGTCGAGTTGCTCGTTCATGGCACCTCGTCGGCGGAGACCGGCTCGCTGGCCGCACGCAGGTAGATGGGCGCAAACGGTCCGCCTTGGGTCAAGTCGGCCATGCCCTCGCGCAGCAGTTCGGTGATGGCCAAAAAGGTGACCACCACCCCGGCCCGGCCTTCCTCGGGCTTGAACAACTGCGTGAACGGCACGAATGCGTTGGCTTGGTTGAGCGTCGCCAGCACGTTGGCCATGCGGTCGCGCACCGACAGCGGCTCCTGGCGCACGGCGTGGTGTTGAAACGCCTCCGAGCGACGCATGACATCGACCAAGGCCACCAGCACTTCCCGAAGGTCCACTTCGGGGTGGGCCCGCTCGCGGACCCGCTCCGGGCGTTCCGGGCTCAAGGGGAAGGTGTCTCGCTCCATGCGGGGCAGATCGCCGATTTGGCGCGCCGCCGCCTTGATGCGTTCGTATTCCTGCAGGCGCTCGATGAGCGCCATGCGCGGGTCGTCCTCCTCCTCCGCGTCCTCCTGGCGCGGCAGCAGCAGGCGCGACTTGATTTCCGCCAAGGTGGCGGCCATCACCAGATACTCCCCGGCGAGATCCAGCTTGAGTTCCATCATCAGATCGATGTAGCTCATGTACTGGTCGGTGATGTCGGCGACGCTGAGTTCGAGCAGGTCGAGGTTGCGGCGCCGGATCAGGTAAAGCAGCAGGTCGAGCGGCCCCTCGAAGGTCTCCAGGAACACCACCAGGGCGTCCGGCGGTATGTAGAGGTCCGCGGGCAGCTTGTCCACCGTCTGGCCATCGACAATGGCAAGCGTCTCGGTCGGCTTCGAATCGGCGGTCATTGGTGGGCAATGCCCATGCTGGCGCGCACCTCGTCGAGGGTTTCCCGAGCCGCGCCGCGAGCTTTTTCCGAGCCTTCCTGAAGGACGCAACGCACTAAGTCCGGCTGCTCCTCGAACGGCCGGGCCCTTTCGATCATCACCGCCTGCTCGGCGTTTATGGCGTCGATGAGAGGCAATTTGCAATCCACGCAGCCGATGCCGGCGCTGCGGCAGCCGTCGGCGGCCCATTCCAGGGTGGCGGGATCGGAGTAGATCTGGTGCAGGCTGTACACGGGGCAGTTGCCCGGCTCTCCGGGGTCGCTGCGGCGCACCCGGGCCGGGTCGGTTTTCATGCCCCGCACCTTGTGCGCCACCGTATCGGGCGCTTCACGCAGGTAGATGGAGTTCCGATAGGATTTCGACATCTTCTCACCGTCGAGCCCGGGCACCTTGGCTTGTTCGTTAAGCAGCGCTTCGGGTTCCGGCAAGATGATGCGGCCGCCGCCTTCAAGGTAGCCGAGCAGCCGCTCGCGGTCGCCGCTCGACAGATTCCGCTGCTCGGCAAGCAAGGCGCGTCCGCGCGCCACGGCCTCGCCGTCGCCCTGCTCCAGGAAGGCCTTGCGCAGGTCGCGGTACAGGCGCGAAGCCTTGCGCCCCATCTTGCGCGCGGCGGCTTCGCAGTGCGACTCGAAATTGGGCTCCCGGCCATAAAGGTGGTTGAAGCGCCGGGCGATTTCCCGGCAGAGTTCCACGTGGGCGACCTGATCCGCGCCGACCGGCACGCCGCCGGCCCGGTATATCAGGATGTCCGCCGACTGCAGCACCGGGTAGCCCAGAAATCCGTGGGTGGCCAATTCCCGGTCGTTTAGCCGCGCCTGCATGTCCTTGTAGCTCGGTGCCCGCTCCAGCCAACTGACGGGAGTGATCATCGACAGCAGCAGGTGCAGTTCGGCGTGCTCGGGCACCTTGGACTGGATGAAGATGACCGCCACCGCAGGGTCAACCCCGGCGGCCAGCCAATCCACCACCATGTCGAAGGTATGCTGCTCAATCTCGCCGGTGTCGTCGTAGCCGGTGGTGAGGGCATGCCAATCGGCAACGAAAAAGTAACATTGATGCTGGTGCTGCAGCGCGACCCAATTCTTGACCACACCGTGGTATTGCCCAATATGCAGCCGCCCGGTGGGCCGCATGCCGGAAAGGACCCGGCTGCCTGCGTCCTCAGAGCCCATGCGGCGAGCCGTGGGCCAAAGGCGTCTCGCCTAGGCCCAGAATTCGAAAATTCGTTTGGTTAATCATGGAGTTAGCCAGCTCTGCTGAGCTAGGTAAGGGGTCGCCAGCCGCCACGTTCACGGAAGTATGGCCACAGAATTGACTTATTGCAATTGCCCAGCGCCTTCGCGAACAACCGTCGGCGGATCGCTATTGAGGTCAATCACCGTGGTGGGTTCGATGCCCGCGTGGCCGCCGTCGAGGATCAGGTCCACACCGTGCTCAAGCGCCTCGCGAATGGCTTCGGCATCCGTAAAGGGCGCCTCCTGCCCCGGCAGGCGCATGGTGGTGGTCATCATGGGTTCGCCGAGCGCTTCAATCAGGCCCAAGGCAACAGGATTGCCGGGCACCCGCAGGCCAATGGTCTTGCGCTTGGGATGCACCAGCCGCCGCGGTGCCTCGCGGGTGGCCGGCAGCAGGAAGGTGAACGGCCCCGGCGTGTGCCGCTTGAGAATTCGATAGTTGCGGTTGTCCACGCGGGCGTACTTGGCAATTTCCGACAGATCGCGGCAGCACAGGGTGAAGAAGTGCCGGTTGCCGAGTTGGCGCAACCGCCGCATGCGGTCGAGCGCGGTCTTGTCGCCGATGTGGCAGCCCAAGGCGTAGGTGGTGTCAGTCGGATAGACCACCAGCCCGCCGGAACGCATGATCTCGGCAGCGCCCTGCAGCAGCCGCCGCTGGGGATGGGAGGGATGCAGGACGAAGTATTGGCTCATCGGCGTTTTATACCGAAACCGTGCGGCAATTGGCACAGCCGCCAAACGCTGCTATAAGGAACCCAACATGCAGCAACTGCTGAACTTCCTGCCGATCGCCGTTTTTGTCGGCGTGTTTTTCGCCGCCGACATCTATTTGGCCACCGCCGCGCTAATGGCTGCGGTGACGCTGCAGATTGCCTTGATGAAGGTCATGGGCCGGCCCATTGGCAGAGAGCTAGTGCTAACCTTCTGGGCCAGCATCCTCTTTGGGGGCTTGACCCTCTTCCTGCGCGACGAGACCTTCATTCAATGGAAGCCAACGGTCGTCAACTGGCTGCTGGCCGCCTCCCTGATCGGCGCCCATTTCATGGGCCGGAACTTAATCGAGAAGCTGCTCGGCGGCCAACTCAACCTGCCGGAGGCCGTGTGGACGCGTTTGTCGTTCGGCTGGGCAGCCGGCTTCTTTCTCGCTGGCGCCTTGAACCTCGTGGTCGCCTACGGCTTCTCCATGGAATTCTGGGTGACTTACAAGCTCGTCGGCGGCTTTGGCCTAACGTTCGCCTACATCGCACTGACCATCTACTACCTGCATCGGCAGGGGCTCTTGGTGCCCCCGGTTGCCGAGCGGGATGCCGCGGAGGGGGACGGGTGAGCCGCATCGCTCTCCTTTGCGGGCTGCTGGTCACTGCCGTCGCCTACTCGGAAACGCGCTACGTCAGCGACCAGCTCACCTTGAATCTGCGCGACGCGCCTTCGAGCGAGGCCGCCGTCCTGCCACCGAGCTTGACCAGCGGCGATGTGGTGGAGGTGCTGCGCCGGGACGCGGACAGCGCCTTTCTGGAAGTGGTCACCGAGAACGGGCGACAGGGTTGGGTTCACGGTCAGTATCTAGTCGCCACGCCCATTGCCCGCGATCGCTTGCAAGCAGCCGAAGAGCGCATAGTGGCACTGGAGGGAACCATTGCGGAACAGCGCGCTGCACTTGAGGCCGGGGCTGGCGGCGAGCCAAGCGATGCGCCTGCCGATGAGGCGCTGAAAGCGCAAATCGACCGGTTGGGGCAGCAAATTGAGGACCTTGAGGGCATCTTGGCGCAAAGTGACCTGCGGCGCACCGATTCGACGCCGGGGATGATTCGCACCCTGCGGGATTACTGGCCCGTGCTGGGCTTTGGCTTCTTCGTCCTCGGCATAGTCATCGGCCTGATCATCAGATTCCGTCCCAAGCGTAGCGCTTGGTCTTAGTGTCCTGTCAGCCCATTAATGACTGCCTTGAGCATAAACCTCAACAAGGTGGCGTTGCTGCGCAACGCCCGGGGTGGCCACGCACCGAGCGTGACCGACGCCGCCGAAACCGTCCTTGGCGCAGGCGCAGACGGCATCACGGTGCATCCCCGGCCGGACCAGCGGCACATTCGTCCCGACGATGTCCTTGCCCTCGCCCGCCTGCTCGAAAGCCGTTCGGCATCCCGTTCAGACGTGGAGTTCAACATCGAAGG
Organism: Gammaproteobacteria bacterium; assembly: GCA_009843635.1. Classification (GTDB taxonomy): domain Bacteria; phylum Pseudomonadota; class Gammaproteobacteria; order Pseudomonadales; family Azotimanducaceae; genus Azophilus. The sequence goes on along the minus strand of VYDB01000103.1, from coordinate 3,946 downwards.
CAACCCATTTGCCGGTCCTCGGGACAACGGCTATCCCGGATTCGACGCACTCATTGAGCGGGCTCGGCCCCAGCAAGCCACCTTGGTTCCCGATGGCGACAATCAACTCACCTCCGACCACGGCTTCGACCTGCGCGGCGACAACGAGGCGCTGATTGGCAAGATCAGGCGCTATCAAGGCTTGGGCGCCCGCGTCAGCCTGTTCATGGACCCCGACCTTGAGCAAATCACCCTCGCCCGGGAAATTGGCGCCGACCGCATTGAACTGTTCACTGGCCCTTTTGCGGAAGCCGTCGCCGAATTCGGCATCGACCACCCCCGCAGCCACGCGTCCTTGGCCAGCTACCAGGCAGCGGCTCGGCACGCTGTTGAACTCGGCCTTGGGGTCAACGCGGGACATGATCTCGACGTGGACAACCTGCCCTTGTTCCGCCGCATCGCCGAAGTGAGTGAAGTGTCGATCGGCCACGCGCTGATTGCCCGCGCCCTCGACGATGGCCTCATCGCCACGGTGCGAGCTTTCCGGCGGGCCCTTGACGGCGAATCCTGACCCACAAAACAAACACAAGGAGTGAAGTCATGCGAAACGGCTTGTTGGCCTGTCTGTTGTGCGCCTGCATGAGCGCGGCGGCGGCCGAGGCGCCCATCGTGCGCTTGGAGACCAGCGCCGGGAACATCGACATCGAGCTCCACTCGGCCGAGGCGCCCCAATCTGTTACGAACTTCCTTGACCTGGTGGACAGCAACTTCTACGACGGCCTGATCTTTCACCGCGTGGTGGCCAACTTCGTCATTCAGGCGGGCGGCTATGACGCCCAGCTCAGGTACCGCGAGCCGCCGCGCCAAGTGCCCAACGAATCCCGCAACGGGCTGGCCAATCGGCGCGGCACGGTGGCCATGGCCCGGCTGGCCGATCCACACTCGGCGGATGCGCAGTTCTACATCAACGTCAACGACAACGCCCATCTCGACCCCCAGGACGGCGGCTTCGGCTACACCGTATTCGGCAAGGTGGTGGCCGGCATGGAGGCGGTGGTGGACATCGAGCTCATGGATACCGAAGTGCAAAACGGCATGGTCGGGGTGCCGGTCACGCCGGTCGTCATACAGCGGGCACGGCGGCTGCCGGCCCAAGATTAGGAGGCGGCTTTCGCCCCACGGCCATTGGATGCGCTACAATCACTGCGTCCGGCCCAACGGCGGGGTGAATCGCCGCTGCATGGTTCGCGCGGGAATAGCTCAGTTGGTAGAGCTCTTGCTTCCCAAGCAAGTTGTCGCGGGTTCGAGTCCCGTTTCCCGCTCCAACGCCCCATTTTCTTCCGGGGATTTTCCTAGGGGCCTCATGTCCAATCGCAAACGTCTGCAACTGCATGAAAAATAGAATCCACTCAAAATGGTTGGTCGCTGCCGCCCTGGTCCTCTGGGCGGGGCCAGCGGCCCAATCCGCCCTCCCCGCTCAACTGCCGAACGGCCAACCGTTGCCCAGCCTGGCACCGATGTTGGCGAAGGTGAATCCGGCGGTGGTCAACATCGCCACCCACACCACCACCGCGGTGCGCAATCCGCTGCTGGAAGACCCTTTCTTCCGCCGCTTCTTCAACGTCCCCGACCGGCGGCGCTACCGGCGCACCCGCAGCGCCGGCAGCGGCGTCATCGTCGATGGGCGCAAGGGGCATATCGTCACCAACAACCATGTGGTGGCACGGGCCGACGAGGTTGACATCACCTTGTCGGACGGTCGGGTGCTCAATGCCGAGCTGATCGGCGCCGATCCGGAAGTGGATCTGGCCGTCCTCAAGGTGGATGCCCGGCAACTGGCCGAAATCGAATTCGGCGACTCCGACGCCCTGCGGGTGGGCGATTTCGTGGTGGCCATCGGCAATCCGTTCGGCCTCAACCAGACCGTGACCAGCGGCATCGTCAGCGCCCTCGGGCGCAGCGGCTTGGGGTTGGAGGGTTTCGAGGACTTCATTCAAACCGACGCCTCGATCAACCCCGGCAACTCGGGCGGCGCCTTGGTCGATCTCAGCGGCGCACTGGTCGGCATCAACGCGGCCCTTTACTCCCCGGCGGGCGTCAACGTGGGCATCGGCTTCGCCATACCCGCCAACCTAGTGCGTGCGGTGATGGACCAGATCATCGAATACGGCGAAGTGCGGCGCGGCTACCTGGGCTTGGAAGTGCAGGATCTCAATCCCGACCTAGCCGAGGCCTTCGGCGTTGGCGACAAGGCGGGCGTGGTGGTGGTGGCGGTCGCGCCGAGCGGTGCCGCCGCTGGCGCCATCGAAACCGGTGACGTCATCACCCGCATCGGCGACCGGGAAGTCCGTGAAGTGGGGGACTTCCACAGCCAGACGGCCTCGGTGTTCGTCGGCGACCAATTGGAGGTTGAGATTCTGCGCGCCGGCAGCCGCCGCGATGTCCGCATAGCCGTCGAGGAGGATCTGCTTGAGAAGGTGGCCGGCGAACTTATTGATCCACGCTTGGCAGGCACCGAGCTGCAGAACTTCCGCGACGAGGAGGAAGCCAGCGCCGGGGTGCTGGTCACCGGCATCGAAAACGGCTGCCGCGCTTGGGAAGCGGGCCTGCGCCAAGGCGACGTGCTGGTGGCGGTCAACCGCAAGACGGTGCGCGAACTCAAGGAGTTGCGGGAGAACGTCGGCAGCGGGGCTCAACAAATCCTGTTGCGGGTGTACCGTTCAGGACGTTTCGGGTACGTCGCGATCCGCTAGCGTGAGCTACTCGAACATGATCACGTTGCGGGCCACTTCGCCGGTTTCCAGTTGGGCGAAGGCGTCGTTGACATCCTCCAGGCGAATGCGGCTTGAGATCAGGTCGTCGAGGTGCAGCTTGCCCTGCAGGTAGAAGTCCACGAACCGGGGCATGTCCACCCGGAAGCGGTTGGAGCCCATGTTCGAACCCTGCAGCTTCTTCTCGGCCAGAAACTCCGGCCCGTGAATTTCCACCATGGTGCCCACCGGAATCATGCCGATGACGGTGGCGGTGCCGCCGCGGCCAATCATCTTGAAGGCCTGCTGGGCGGTCACGGCCAAGCCGATGGCCTCGAAGGCGTAGTGCACCCCGCCGCCGGTCAGCTCCCGCACCGCCTTAACCGGATCCTCTTCGCTGGCGTTGACTTGGTCGGTGGCACCGAACTTCATCGCCAAGTCCAGCTTGGAAGGCACTTGGTCCACGGCGATGATGCGCCCGGCACCGGCGATGGCGGCGCCATTGATGGCGGCCAAGCCGACGCCGCCGCAGCCGATGACGGCCACGGTGGCGCCTGGCTCCACGCCTGCCGTGTGAATCACCGCGCCAACGCCGGTGGTGACGCCGCAGCCGATCAGCGCCGCCCGGTCCAAGGGCATGTCTTCGCGAATCTTGGCGATGGCGTGCTCATGCACCAGCATGTACTCCGCGAACGACGATAGGTTCAGGAACTGGGCGACGGCCTCGCCGTTCTTGGCCAAGCGCGGCGCTTCGCTGGGGCCGCGCTGCAGTTCGGGCTCCATGCACAGCGACATGTGCCCGGTCAGGCAATGCTCGCAGTGGCCGCAAAACGCTGACAGGCAGGTGATGACGTGATCGCCGGGCTTGACGTAGGTGACCATGCTGCCCACCGCCTCGACCACGCCAGCCGATTCGTGGCCGAGCACCGCCGGCATCGGATGAGGGTAGGAGCCGTTTTGAAAGTGCAGGTCCGAATGGCACACCCCCGCCGCTACGGTGCGCACCAGCACCTCCCGAGGGCCGGGGTCGCCGTGCTGAATGTCCTCGATCTCAAGCGGCTTGTTGACTTCCCGCAGCACCGCTGCCTTCATAGGTTCTCCCCTTTGTAAGTCGGATTGGCGATACAGGCAGTGTGCCAAAGGGGGTGGGTGATTGCCACCGCGAGTCTTGTCCAATCAGGAATGAGCCTGAAGAGGGGGCGGATTTCCAGCGGAAA
>VYDB01000069.1 GCA_009843635.1 Gammaproteobacteria bacterium | reverse complement strand
AAAACCAACCGGAAACCTCAGCCAACCGCCGTCAGGACTTTTGAATAGCCCTGGGGCGATGGCGGTGGCCATTGCCTTCGATCCGCAAGGCCGATATGCGTTCGTCGCACTGCAGGGCAGCAATGCCGTCGATGTGCTGGATGCGGCAAGCGGTGAGTGGGTGGCGTCGATTCCGCAAACCGGACTTGCGCCTCAGGGGTTGGCGCTCGATCAACGTGGCCGCCTGTTCGTGCAGAACTTCCTATCCCGCGATGTCGCTGTTTACGATGTATCGAGAGTCGCCCAAGGCGCTGCGGTCCCGCTGCTTGCACGGATTGCGACCGTTGAGCGCGAACCGCTGCCGGCGGACGTTCTCTTGGGCAAGCAGATCTTCTACAACGCTTCTGATCCACGCATGTCGCGCGATGGCTACGTCAGTTGCGCGGGTTGCCACGTGGAAGGCGGCAGCGACGGGCGCGTCTGGGACTACAGCGGGCGCGGCGTGCACGGTGGCGGACTGAGGAACACCACGGCGCTGGTCGGCCGCGCCGGGCTCGGCCCTGGCCCCATCCACTGGCGTGCGGACATGGACGAGATCCAGGACTTCGAGATGCTGTTGCGGACAACGTTGCAGGGCAGGGGGTTCGTGGCGGATTCGGTGTACAACGCCAGAAGCGCCAATTGGGTGTTTGGGCCGTCGAATGCCGGCCTCAGCCCTGAACTGGACGCGCTGGCGGCCTATCTGGCCACGTTCAGCAAGGTGAACCCGAGCCCGTACCGTGACCGAGGCGGGGTGATGACGGACGCTGCGCTGGCTGGCGAGGTCATCTTCCACGGTGCCGAGACCGGCTGTGCGGTTTGCCATGCCGGTGCGGCGTTCACGGACAGTTCGTTGCGACGGCCACTAGCCAGCCAGTCGCCGGACGACCTTGCATTGCCGTTCACCATGCATGATGTCGGCACCTTGACGGAGGCTGCGGGAGATTTCAGGCCGAACACCTTGCGCGCCTTGGACACGCCTACCTTGAAGGGTGTTTGGGAAGCGCCGCCATATCTGCACGACGGCTCCGCGGCAACGCTCCCGGACGTCATCACCGTGCGCAACGCTGAAGACCGGCATGGCCGAACTTCGCACCTGACTCCAACGGAGAAGGCGCAGTTGGTGGCATACCTGCAGCAACTCGACGACACGGCAGTGCCGACATCCGTCAGCGTCGCGCCGCTCGGTGTGCGGGGGCCAGGTGTTTTGGCGTTTGAGTTGGGTGTCGGCGATCTCGGCGGCGTCAGGTTGGAAAGCTTGATGATGCGTCTCGGCGTTCCCACCCCAGGGCCGATTTCGAATGCGCCGGTTTCGGACGTTGCCGTTCGCATCCATGCCGACGCGAATGGCGACGGGCGACTTGGCCCTGTGGATTCGCTCTTGGCCGAGACAACGCTTGTGGCGCACAACGATGCGACGGTCCAAATTCCCGGGGGGCTGCTGATCAAGGCCGGGGGCAAGGTCTCCCTGTTTGTCGTGATGGCGGACGGCGCTTGGCGCCCTGGTGCGCCGGACGGGGACGCTGACGATGTGGAGGTCGTGCTGACCGGGGTCGGCGCCCGTGGGCTGACTGCGAAAGAGCGTTCCTCGGTGTCGGGCGTTCCGCAGAGCCTAGCTGTCCGTGCCGAGACACCGCTCTAGAGCCGCTCACCAGATGCTGTGGATGTCGCTGAGAATCTCGTGGAAGCGCTGCCGCTCCTTGGCCAGGCTGTGCTCGCGGACCGTTTGGTCGGCGCGACCGCGCAGCGCTTTGCGGGCCTTGGGGTAGAGCGCCAAGGCGTGGATGGTGGCGGCGGTCAGGGTGTCGGGGTCCTCGGGGGCGATGAGGCAGTTTTCGTGGCTGTGGCAGAAGCTCCGATTGCCGATGCAGTCCAGGGTCACCACGACGCTGCCGCAGGCCATTGCCTCCAAGGCGGGCAGGTAGAACCCCTCCTCCGCGTCGGGGAGGCAGACCGTCACCTCCGCGCCCGCCAAGGCGGCAAGGAATTGCGCACGGGGGAGGAAGTCCAACAGCAGTTGATGGGGCACCTTGGCGTCGGCAAGGCGTTCCGACAAGGCGTTGGCTAGGGCCGGGCGCTTGTAACCGACCACGATGACCGAGCGGCGCCTGCGCGGCAGCAGATCGGCCGCGACGCGGTGCAGAGCGACCATGGGCGGCAGGCGCATGCCGTTGACGATGGTGAACACGGGGCCATTGACCTGGCCGGAGGCGCGCAGTGACTCGGCCACCTCCTCGCTGACACAGATGCGCACTGCCCTCTGCTTCAGGTAGCTGGACAGCTCAGCGTTCTTGTGGGCATGAAAGTGCTGGACTAGATTGATGCGCGGGTTGGGCAAGGCGTCGAGACCGTTGTCGATAAGGTACCGCCAGTCCAGCCCGGCGAGAAAGAGAATGTCAGGGCGGCTGGGCCGCCAACGTTCGGCGTACGCCCCCTTCCGGGGCGGCCAAAGGCGTCGTTGGTCGGGGTGGTGGGATGCACCGGGTTCGGCGGTGAAGCTGATGCGCGGCGCGTATTCTGGCAGGCGGCGAACATGGTCGAAGTAGTGGGCGTGCTTGAGGTGGCCACCGGTCAGGCGCAGAAAGCGGCGGTGAAACCAGACCGTCGTTGAATCCTCCGTTGCCGCCATGGCGTTTGTCCTTCAAGCCTTAGGCCCCTCGACGCAGTCTATGCCAAAGCGACGCGCCTTGCTCCTTTGTGGAAGGAAAGGAGCAGCGGGGCGACGATTGACTGTCGCGTTGCTAGAATCGCCTTCAACGCCACGGAGGGAAAGCACTCCCGATGCCCGCCAAACAGCCCGCGCCCGCTAATTCGGCGAAGCGCTCCTCCAACTCGCCCATCGGCATCGACGAAGCCGAACTCTGGGCTATGGCCGACGCGCTGCGTGGCTCGATGGACGCCGCCGAGTACAAGCACGTGGTGCTTGGCTTGATCTTCCTGAAGTACATTTCGGACGCCTTCGAGGAGCGTCATGCCGCCGTGCTCGCGGAGTGGGGCGAGGAGGCCGCAGAAGACCCGGACGAATACACCGCCGAAGCCATCTTCTGGGTGCCGCCTGAGGCTCGGTGGGCCAGCTTGAGCGCCCAAGCCCGGCAGCCCACCATCGGGCAGATCGTTGACGCTGCGATGGTTGGCGTCGAACGCGACAACCCAGCGCTCAAGGACGTTCTGCCCAAGGACTACGCCCGCCCAGCGCTTGACAAGCAGCGGCTCGGCCAATTGATCGACATGGTCGGCAACATCGCCGTGGGCGACGAACAGGCCCGCGCCAACGACGTGCTGGGGCGTGTTTACGAGTACTTCCTGGGCCAGTTCGCGGGCGCGGAGGGCAAGAAGGGCGGCGAGTTCTACACACCGCGCTGCGTGGTCCGGCTGCTGGTGGAGATGCTCGAACCCTATTCCGGCCGTGTGTATGACCCTTGCTGTGGTTCCTCCGGTATGTTCGTGCAGTCCGTGGAGTTCATCGAAGCCCACGCGACGGGCAACGGCAACGGCGGTAAAGCACGTTCCGACATCTCGATCTGGGGACAGGAGTCCAACTACACGACTTGGCGCCTAGCCCGGATGAACCTAGCCATACGCGGCATCGAAGGTCAGATCGCCCACGGCGACAGCTTCCACAACGACCGCCACCCGGACCTCAAGGCCGACTTCATCCTCGCCAACCCACCGTTCAACGTGAAGGACTGGGGCGGCGAAAGGCTAGCCGACGACCAGCGCTGGCAGTACGGCATCCCGCCGAAGGGCAACGCCAACTTCGCCTGGGTGCAACACATCGTCCATCACCTCGCGCCGACAGGAACTGCTGGGTTCGTTCTCGCCAACGGCTCCATGTCCTCGAACCAGTCGGGGGAGGGCGAGATACGCAAGAGTCTCATTGAAGCTAACCTTGTGGATTGCATGGTCGCCTTACCAGGCCAACTCTTCTATTCCACGCAGATTCCGGCCTGCCTCTGGTTCCTCGCCCGCGACAGAAGAGATGGCAAGCTACGGGACAGACGCGGGGAAGTGCTGTTCATCGATGCCCGTGAACTCGGTAGCATGGTTGACCGCACCCACCGCGAACTGACCGCCGACGATATCGCCCGGGTCGCCGACACCTATCACCGATGGCGTAGCGATGTGGACGGCTACGAGGATGAACCGGGGTTCTGCCTGAGCGCTCCACTTGAAAAAGTCCGCAAGCACGACCATGTGTTGACACCCGGCCGCTACGTGGACGCACCGCCCGCAGAGGACGACGGCGAGCCGTTCGCGGAAAAGATGACGCGTCTAGTCATCGAACTGCGCGATCAGCAGGAGGAAGGCGCACGGCTTGATGCCGCCATCGCCCAGAACCTCAAGACGTTGGGTTTCCCACTGCCGACCAAGCCGGCGGCTGAGTGATAGCCGTGACACCCGATGAGACCATGGAATACACCATTGTGATCGAGCAAACGCCTAGGAACTTTTCGGCACATGCGCCCGACCTTCAGGGATGCGTCGCCACTGGAGCCACCCGACACGAGGCGGTTCGAGAGATGCGTTCCGCCATCATCTTTCACATAGAAAGCCTGCGCGAACGTGGCGAGCCGGTACCGATGCCGAGTGGTGTGGGGGCATCCACCGGGACCGAGTTTTGAAAATGACAGCAGGCGAGCTAATCGAACTGCTTCGCAGCCTTCCGCCCACACTCCGTGTTGTGGTGGACGGTTACGAGGAGGGATACGATGACATCACTCCCGACCGAATTCTCAGGACGAAGATCGCCCTCGATACCGGTACGCATGCTTGGCAGGGCAAGCATAGCAACCCACGAGACCGGCTCGCGTCCGACTCGGACGTGGAGACTGCAGAAGCTCTAGTCTTTCGCCGCACCTCACATTGACGGTAACTTCCGTAGGTAAATCATGATCGACTGCAGCAAGTACCGATTGTCCCTAGCGCGGCTTGAGGAACAGCATGAGAACCACGCGCACGGCGATCCTACCCTGCCGCAAATCACCCGCGAGATGTCTTCTGGACTCGGTGTTAAGCCTCGTTGGGCCGAGGCTGCGTTTGCCAGCTTCTTGTCAGAGCCAGTCCGCAACGGGGTGTATAAGCCGAAGGACTTCCACGGTCGCGGAGCGAAGATAGTCAACATGGGCGAACTATTTGCGAATCCGAGACTAACCGACGTGCCCATGAGGCGCGTTGAACTTACCGAATCGGAGATACGCCGTTTCAGCGTCCAGAAAGGCGACTTGCTTTTCGCCCGTCGCTCACTCGTTGCAGAAGGGGCAGGGAAGTGCTGTGTGGTTTTGGAAGTGCCCGAACCGACTGCTTTCGAGTCATCGATAATACGCGCCCGACCGGACCCCAACAAAGCAGATCCGTTGTTTCTCTACTACTACTTCAAATCCCCGGCTGGACTGCATGGCCTCGACATGATTCGTCGGCAAGTGGCTGTCGCTGGAATAACGGGTACCGATTTGGCGAATCTCACTCTTGTGGTGCCGCCGGCGAGCCAGCAACGTGTCATCGCTGACATCCTAGGTAGGTTGGACGAGAAGATTGAGCTGAACCAGCGCCTGAACGAAACGCTGGAGGCGATGGCACGGGCGCTGTTCAATTCGTGGTTTGTGGACTTCGAACTGGTACCTACGAAGATGACTCAAGTGGAATCCCGAGACGTTCCCCCGGGATGGCGTGCAGGCACCCTCGCGGAAGTCGCCATTGCTCGTCGGCAAAACGTCGCGCCAGCGGACTGCGGCGATGAGACCCCCTATATCGGTCTGGAGCACATGCCCCGGCGCTCCATTGCCCTCGAAACATGGGGGTTTGCGGGAGACGTCAAAAGCGCCAAGTCTCGCTTCGAGAAGGGCGACATCCTCTTCGGCAAACTCAGGCCGTACTTTCACAAGGTCGGCATCGCACCGGTAGAGGGTGTCTGCTCAACGGACATCGTGGTCATCGCACCCAAGTCGCCCGAATGGTCGGCATTCGTATCGGCCACTGTATCCTCGGACCCATTCGTTTTTTACACGGACCAGACTTCCAACGGCACCAGGATGCCGCGGACAAGCTGGAAAACCATGGGTCAATATCCGATTTGCATTCCACCCGATCAGCTGGCCTTGGCCTATCAGGAAGCCATGCAACCCATCCTCGCCCGGATCGTGGCCAACATCCACTTGAGCCGCACTCTCGCGCAAATCCGGGATATCCTTCTGCCCAAACTCATCTCCGGCGAAATCAGCATCGCGGACGCCGAAACGGCCGTGGGGGCCGTCGCATGACTCACGCATCAATGAACGAGGCAGCATCTCCTGAAGCTGCGGGCGCGACCATCGCGGTTTACGAAGCCGCGGATGGCGGCGTGCGGGTGGATGTGCGGCTAGACCAGGATACAGTCTGGCTGACTCAGCGGCAGATGGCCGATCTCTTCGAGCGGGACCGGTCGGTCGTTAACCGCCACATCCGCAACGTTTTCGCGGAAGGCGAACTGGACGCTAAGTCAACTTGTGCAAAATTTGCACAGGTTCAGTCCGAAAACGGGCGACCTGTCACACGGGAGGTTGACCACTACAATCTCGACGTCGTCATTTCGGTCGGCTACCGGGTGAAATCCCCACGCGGCACCCAATTCCGCATCTGGGCGACCGGCACGTTGCGCGAGCATCTGGTGCGCGGCTACACGCTGCACGAGCGGCGGCTGGCCGAACGCGGCCTCCACGAAGCGCGCCAAACGATCGATTTACTCACCCGGACGCTGCAGAACCAAGCGTTGGTCACCGATGCTGGCAGCGCGGTGCTCGATATCATCTCCGGCTACGCCGACACTTGGCGACTGCTTCTGGAGTACGACGAGGACCGCCTCAAGACGCCGCCCGGCGCCAAGCCGTCCACCAGCGCCATCGATCTGGATACCGCTCTCGAAGCGATCAGCACCCTTCGCCGCGACTTGGCGGATAGAGGCGAGGTGACGGGGCTGTTCGGCAATCTGCGCGGCGATGGCCTTGCGGCGATCCTCGGCAACATCGAACAGACGATGTTCGGCGAGCCGCTCTACCGCTCGCGGGAGGAGAAGGCGGCCAACCTGCTCTACTTCGTGGTAAAGGACCACCCGTTCACCGACGGCAACAAGCGCATCGGCTCGCTTTTGTTCCTTCTCTACCTCGCGCAGGAAGGCGTGGCCCACCGGCTGGACCCGCGGGCGCTGACGGCGCTCACGCTGCTAATCGCCGAGAGCGCACCTTCGGCCAAGGATCTTATGGTCCGCCTAGTCGTTAATCTCTTGGTCGAACCGAATGCCTAGCCTCGACCGTTTGCCGCCACCGGGTCGCGACGCCAGTCAGTGACCATCGTCACTGAATCCATCGTCGAGGACGTGGCGCTTGATTGGTTTCGGGAGCTTGGCTATCAGGTAATTGGTGGTGCGGAAATCGGACCTGCACCGACCGCGCTTCGCAAGAGTTATGCGGAGGTCGTCTTGGACTCGCCGCTGCGGGGCGCACTTGGTGCATTGAATCCTGAAATTCCGAAAGACGCACTTCGCGATGCCCAGCGCAAGCTCCTAAGTCCATCCGGCGCCACGTTGGAAGCCCGCAACCGCAGCTTTCATCGCATGGTCGTCGATGGCGTGCCCGTCGAATATCGAACCCCGGAAGGAGACCTGCGCGGTGCACAGGTGCGCGTCATTGACTTTGAAAAGCCGGAAACCAACACATGGCTTGCCGTTAACCAATTCACCGTCACCGAGAACCAGCACACGCGCCGGCCAGACCTCGTGATCTTCGTCAACGGTCTGCCCTTGGCCGTCATTGAACTGAAGAACCCCATCGATGAAACGGCCACGGTCCTTTCCGCGTATCACCAGTTGCAGACCTACAAGACCGAGTTGCCGACCTTGTTCGCCTGCAACGCCATCTTGGCGATATCCGACGGCATGAAGGCACTGCTCGGCACCTTGACCGCAGGCAGCGAGTGGTTCAAGCCGTGGCGCACCATCGACGGACAGGAACTGGCGCCGGTGTTCTACACAGAGCTTCAAGTCTTGATCAAGGGCGTGTTCGAGAAGGGCCGCTTCCTCTCGCTGCTTCGGGATTTCATCGTCTTCGAGGACGACGGTGGGGCATTGGCCAAGAAAATGGCCGGCTATCATCAATTCCATGCGGTCCAAACCGCCGTTGCAGAGACTTTGCGGGCGACGGAGCTCCAGCAGTCTTTGCGGACCCGAGAGGAAAGGGGGCGCTACGAGTCCGGGCGCCAAGCCGGGGGAGAAGCGGGTGACCGGCGCATCGGCGTGGTCTGGCACACCCAGGGTTCCGGCAAGAGCCTGACCATGGCCTTCTACGCCGGGCGCATCATCCGTGAGCCCGCCATGGGCAACCCGACGCTGGTGGTGCTCACCGACCGCAACGACTTGGACGATCAACTGTTCGGGACGTTCGCCCGCTGCCACGAGTTGTTGCGCCAGCCGCCGGTGCAGGCTGAGTCGCGCGAGGACCTCAAGGCCAAACTCTCCGTCGCGCAGGGCGGCGTGGTGTTCACCACCATCCAGAAGTTCTTTCCGGAGGAAAAGGGAGACCGCTACCCATTGCTCTCCAGCCGCCGCAACATCGTGGTGATCGCAGACGAGGCGCACCGCAGCCAGTACGACTTCATCGACGGCTACGCCCGCCACATGCGCGACGCGCTGCCAAACGCCTCGTTCATCGGCTTCACCGGCACGCCCATCGAACTTCAGGACGCCAACACGCGGGCCGTGTTCGGCGACTACATCAGCGTCTATGACATCCAGCGCGCCGTAGAGGACGGGGCGACGGTGCCCATCTACTACGAAAGCCGCCTTGCCAAACTGGCGCTGGACGAATCCGCACGCCCAAGTATCGACCCCGACTTTGAGGACGCGACCGAGGGCGAGGAGGTGGAGCGCAAGGAGCGCCTCAAGACGCGATGGGCGCAGCTCGAAGCCATCGTCGGGGCGGAGCAGCGATTGCGCCTTGTCGCCGAAGACATCGTCGCCCACTTCGACGACCGCACCGAGGCCATGGAAGGCAAAGCGATGGTGGTGTGCATGAGCCGCCGCATCTGCGTGGACCTCTACGATGAACTGATCCGCCTGCGCCCCGATTGGCATGACGACGATGACTTGAGCGGGCGCATCAAGGTGGTAATGACGGGTTCCGCTTCGGACCCGCCGGAGTGGCAAGGGCACATCCGCAACAAGCAACGCCGCGAAGCGTTGGCCAAGCGCTTCCGCGACGCCTCGGACCCGTTCCAGGTCGTTTTGGTGCGCGACATGTGGCTCACGGGCTTCGATGCGCCGAGCCTGCACACCATGTACGTGGACAAGCCCATGCGCGGCCACGGCCTGATGCAGGCCATCGCCCGCGTCAACCGCGTGTTCCGCGACAAGCCCGGCGGCCTGGTCGTGGACTACCTTGGTCTATCCCACGAACTCAAGCAGGCGCTAGCCACCTACACCGAGAGCGGCGGCACCGGCCAGACAGCCGTGGACAAGGGAGAGGCAATCGCGCTCATGCTGGAGAAGCACGAGGTGTGCCTGGCCATGTTGCACGGCTTCGACTTCAGCGCATGGGTTACCGGCACACCCGCCGAACGCCTAGCCCTGCTGCCAGCGGCCCAGGAACACATCCTCGCCCAGGAGGACGGCAAGGACCGCTTCATCGCCGCCGTCCGCGACCTGACCCGAGCCTTTGCGTTGGCCGTGCCAAGCGACGAAGCCACCCGCATCCGCGACGATGTGGGCTTCTTTCAGGCCGTGCAGTCCGTCCTCGCCAAGCGCGCTGCGACCGAGGACAGACCGCAGGAGGAACTTGACAACGCGGTGCGCGGGATCATTTCCCGTGCGGTGGCACCCGAAGGGGTCATCGACATATTTGCTGCGGCGGGGCTCCCTAAGCCTGACATCTCGATCCTGTCAGAGGAATTTCTTGCCGAGGTGCGGGGCATGGAGCACCGCAACCTGGCTGTGGAACTGCTGCAGAAGCTGCTGAAGGGGGAAGTGGCCGCACGTCGCCGCCGCAACGTGGTGCAGGCGCGATCGTTCGCCGAAATGTTGGATGTGGCCATTCGCCGGTACCAGAACCGGTCAGTGGCTGCGGCACAGGTCATTGAAGAGTTAATCGAACTGGCGAGAGAGATTCGGGAGGCAGGTGCCCGCGGCGAACAGCTTGGTCTCACCGACGACGAACTCGCGTTCTACGACGCCTTGGAGACCAACGACAGCGCCGTGCAGGTGCTCGGCGACGATACCCTATGCATCATCGCCCGCGAGCTTGTCCGCGCAGTTCGTGCCAACGTCACCATCGACTGGACGCTGCGGGAGAATGTGCGGGCAAACCTTCGGCGCTTGGTCAAGCGGATTCTGCGCAAGCATGGGTATCCGCCGGACAAACAGGAAAGCGCGACCAGAATGGTGATTGAGCAGGCGGAGGTGCTGTCGGCGGGGTGGGCGAATTGAGGGTGTGGGCGGAACTCGCACATCGTCGTTGGCATTTGGAGCAGGACCAATAAAGATGCCGAATCACTGCACTCGAAAATGGAGCGCGTCTTCGTGAGTACCACGGTTAACCAAATTTGTCGGATTTGCGGCTTACCGGACGGCGTGGATGTGGAGTCAAGCGACTATAACGAACGCTGGACAGTCCGCTGCCCGATTTGTGGAGATTTCACCATCACGCAATCGGTTATCAACCGGGGCCTTGATCGAGCTACCCGACATCAATTGTCAGCTTGGACACGGGCCAAGAAGGAAGCAGGACAAGCTGCCCCTCTAATCTCGCAAGATACGTTTGATGCCATTGTCAGCAGCTTTCCGAACTACAGCGTTGCCGACAAACAACGTTTGTTAATCCAAATTCTGGCCGAAAAGACCTCGCATCCTGGCGAATCCGTGTTCCTCGACTACCGATCGTTGTCGCCGTGCGTATGGGCCTCAGGAGCCGAAGAGGTGCGGTACCTGGCCAAGGCCCTATGTGATCGCAGGCTCTTAGAGTTCACGCATAAGTTAGGCGACCGTTGTCAAATCACGCCGGCGGGCTGGGACTATTTGGACAACGTCGAGAGCAGGACGCTTGATAGTTCCCAAGCGTTCGTTGCCATGTGGTTCGACCCGAGCATGGATTCGGCCTGGATCGATGGCATAAAGCCAGCACTTGAAAGAGCTGGATATATGCCCTATCGGGTAGACAATGATCTTGCTAACTTGGGCCGCATCGACGCGAAAATCGAAGTGGAGATAAAGCGCTCACGGTTCTTAGTTGCCGACGTAACTGGCGGGAGACAGGGTGTCTACTATGAAGCAGGTTACGCGATGGGTTTGGGGTTACCCGTCATTTGGAGTGTGAATTCGGATCACAAGGACGACATGCACTTCGACACACAACAATACAAGCACATCATCTGGGATACAGCGGAAGATCTGGCCCAAGAGTTGGAAGCTTTGGTGATTGCTGCCATTGGTGAGAAGTAGAACGGAAGTCACATGGATTCCGCCAACAACTGGCTGGTCATTAAACCCCATCCACTGGCCTAAATTTGGACTGTCAATCTCTCTTTGCCTGATGAGTCTCCGCCAAGAAGGCAGCAGGCGTCGACGCAGCGCCGACTGCAAGTTTCGCATGGCGTGATGTCACTGCCTTTGTTGTTCCGGCCCTGCCTCGGCCGGTCCCATACAGGTTGCGAGGCTCCTAAATCCACTGCGCTATCGTTGCGGGGTAGTTGTGTAGTCCCTTGACAGTGTTGCTAAGTTGGTGCGCCTCACGCTTGGGATCCCGACCGAGGTATGTTGTCATTGCTAGCTCGCGATTCCCAAGTCAATTGTCCGAGAATCCGACGCACCCAAATACGCTTGATACTTACTCGACGCCTTCAAAATGTAGGTCCGTCTGTCAGCCGAGAAACCGTCTAGTTTCCGCTCAACAGCGTATTCGGAAAGATCATCTATCTTGTTTATGAATCCCCGTCCATCGAAGTTGAGCGAGGTGTTGCACAAGACCCCATATCCCGTACGTTTTTTGAATGCGACAAGCAAGTCGTACAGTTGTCTATTGTCCGAAGATGACACTGTCTGAATTCGAGCTGTCCCGTTCACGTGGGTAACGGCTGGCAGCGCCTTCGTTCTTACACGATACGTATAGAGCATGAATGGGCTCGGCCCATAACAGCCAAACCATGTCGCAGCATCTTCTTCCAAGCAAACGGGCGCTATAGGTCGGAATTGCTCGCGCCGCTTGATTTTGTTTAGCCGCACTCTAGTGCTATCGTGAAATGGTGCGGCGAGAATTGATCGGTTGCCCAGTGCTCGGGGACCTATTTCATATCTTTCGCTTACCCATGCCAAGATTAGATCATTGGCCAACATGTCGGCGACAAGTTCATAACTCGTCTCATACACGTCGTATTGGGTTAAATCAAATGCGTTTGTTGCGATGAAGTTAAGTCCCGAGTAAACGTTCCAGTCGACTTTTGGGTTCCCGATAAAATGCAACTGGGCGTCGATCGCCGTCCCGATCGCAGAGCCAGAATCGTTGGCCACAGGTGGAACGAAGATTTCAGGAAAGAGACCGGCCTCATTCCACTTTGTATTCCAGTCACAATTCAAGCCACAACCGCCGACAATGAGCAGCGGCAGCTTTTTCTTCATGTTTTTCTTCGAAAACTGATAAAAGACGTCGAATATACGGTCACTAAATATGCCAGCGAAGTTACGAAACTCTGGATCATCCAACCCAACGTTATAGTATCTAGAATGCGTAAGGCTTTCGTAAGGATTAGTTTCAAGGTATGGACAATCTAGCAAGAAGGCTATCAGATTCTCTTCCTCAACTGTGGGCTTAGTCCGACTTGAAAACGATGCTAAGGCCATGAGCTTCCCAGCGTCTGAGAAGCGAGAAAAGGGCGCATTCTTAGGGAAGGTTGGATCGGCTAGGCCATAGAGTAATATATAGCGATTGCCTGGCTGATTCATAACGTCGGCTAGCAGCGTTATGTTTAGGTCAGCATCGATCTCGTAGAAGGCGCCAATAGCGCCTTCCCATACCAGCGCATAGCACGGAGTTCCTTTCGGCAGGTTGGATAAACCATAGGCGCAGAGTAAGTGTGATCTTTCGTGGGACGAGGAGAAATAGTGGACTGGTTTCCCAAACAGTCGCCGTTGGGCTATGATGAAATCGTGTGTGGACACGCCACGGTATTTGGCAATTGCTCGCGAGCCAAGACGGCGCTCTTCACGTGGCCACCAGCCACCGGTGCAAATCACGTCTGGCACTTCATCGAGTTCGCCAAGAACGTCGAATACGTCGTGACTGGATATCGGTGAGTATCGGTAGTTCGAATTTTTTTCTGCTTCAACCGACACGACCAAACGCGCATCCTGTAGGTACGCAATGGCGCCGTCGTGATCCGGGTTGTAAGAGAGAATCTTCATGTTGCTAATAGCCTCCCTAGTCGCAAGTCGTCTGTAGAGTCCATATCGGGAAAACTGAGCGGCTTGTCTCAATTGTATCTCGGTGCCGCCCCCCGTGACCTGTAACGTTCCAGAAGCCAAAGGGGGATTGGCCGTGGGCGTACTGTTGTTAGTCTTGGCCTCCGTCGCATGAGCTGCTCGAACAGCACTTCCTGCAGCACCGTCGCCTCGGGTCGCGATCACAGGTACTGGAACCAGTGCAGCGTGGAAGGGTTCGTAACATCACCGTCCTGCTCGGCTGTCGCCTGAAATGCCGGGTTGCTCCTCAGCGCGCATTCGTCATTAGGGTTCTCGATGTCCAGTGCCGAAGCTTAGATGTTCTGGCAGACAATGTCCCAAGTGGAGTGGACCACGGTTTTGCGTCGGCCGGCGTCAGCTTAAATCGCCGGTCGGTCCCTAAGTAAGCAGTGGGACGCCGCCGCTCGAAGCAACCACAGCGCCCGTTATCTCGGTCTTCATTCGGCGGCTTTTGGCGGGCGTGAAACGCATAGCTTTGTGATATCCTTTCGTCACGGCGGGTGTTCCTCATTGGTTGGGCTAACACACTGATTGTCAGGGACATTTCGCAGCTCTTCAATCACATTGGTGAGACAACTGGGTAAATCGCGGGAGTGAGCGAAAGCCTCCTCTCAACTGCGTTCGATCTAAATGCAGCAAGATCCTGACAGTTCTGAGGACCATCAGCGGCGCTCGGAGTTCATTAGAAAGCTGGTTCAACGGCCTGCCGGTCATCACGCTGCGATTGGTCGGTACCGGCACCCGATACCCAGAACGATCGTACAGTTTTGGCATGATCTTCGGCAATTGCCACATGACGTCGGGGAATGCGTTGCTTCGTGGGCCCGTTGGGAGATCAGTGGCTTCACGCATCGCCTTTTCGACGAGCACGCTGCCAAGGCTTTCATCAGGCTTTCATTGGGCAAGCGGTACGAGCGCGCCTTTGAACGCTGCTACCATCCGGCGATGCAGGCCGACTATTTTCGGCTCTGCTACTTGCTAGTTGAAGGTGGCTTTTATGTCGATGCGGATGATGTCTGTGTTGGTGCCGACATCGGCTTGCTGTTCGAGGACGGCCGGCTCAAACTCCAGCCGCTCTGCTACGACATCGCTTCTGAGGCAATGGTGAAGCCGTCCGTGTTTCTTTGTGCTGGTGCCTACGAAACAAGCTGGATTTTCTACTTCAACAACAATCCACTCATTGCAGGTCGGGGTCATGCGATCATAAATCATGCACTAAGTCAGGCAACGAGGCTCCTTGAACTGGCTGGCGAGGACACATTGCCCGAGATTCAGGCAACAACGGGACCGGGGAATCTCTCGAAGTCGATCTTCGATCTTGGCACTACGTCCAGTGGCGGCATTGAGGACGGTCTGGTTGTCTTGCGCAATTGGGAGTCACTTGCCGTCTCGCAATGGCCATTGAGTCACCGTGGCGATGCTAGAAATTGGCGCCTTTCCAACCAAAAAAGATTCGATCACCAGTACGAGTAGTCTCCAAGTGAACCTTTCGAAACCCCTGCGTCGGACGACACTCTTTCTCCACAGGCTATTTCTGCAATGCCGACTCCGCTTACCACGGCAGCGGTGCAGTTCTTTTTCAGCAGCCCCAAACTCTCAGCAGTCAGGCATCGGTCCGATTTTCGTCATCAACCTAGACAGACAATCGAATCGCTGGGTCGATATGGTGCGCGAGCTCGATTCCATCTTAGATTCCTCTAGCAGGCCACTCTCGGAGCGCGTCGTACGCCACTCCGCATGCGACGCCCAAAGCGATCCTCCAGAATTCCGCAACAACGCAGATGTCGAGCCAACTTATACTCTTGGCGACCAGCTATACGTCGAACCGCAACCTCAAGCAAATCCAGATACGTTTGATCTTGCGCGGCCGATTAGGATGAGTCACGCAGAGATCGCCGTTGCGTACTCACACATTGGTGTCTGGAAGGCGATCACCCAGTTTAGTGCTTCCTATGCCCTTGTGCTTGAGGATGACGTCTGGTTCAAACGCAGCTTTGGACAGATTCTCGATCAGGCGTGGCGCGAGATGGAAGATGTTGATCGCAACAACCCAAGGTTCGATGTCTTGTACCTGTCGTACAGGGAGGTACGCCATGGTGCACCCAAGGAGCTAGTTTCAAAGAATATCTTTCGCCCCGAGCGCGGTCTTTGGTATTTGTCTGGCTATGTTCTATCGAAGAAGGGTGCTCAAGCATTGCTTGACCTTCTACCGTGCCGTGGTCCGGTCGACCTCTGGATTAACCACAAGTTCCGAGAGCTGGACGTACGAGCGCTACGGTGCTCAGTGATCAACCAACGTCGCGATCTCCACTCGACGAATTCATACTCCATTCTGCCGGTGTTGAGTCGGATTGGTATTCTCAATGACGGCGACGCAGCCCTGTTTCATAGGCGGCCAACCCATTCTCCGGTCTTTGCGTTCGGAGCCTTGGGGGCTGGGTTGTCATCGCTCGCAATGGCCCTCTCGATGCTTGGCTATCGTTGTTGCAGCGATTTCAATGATATCCCAGAAAGTGAATTTGAGAGCCTGCTCGCAGGTAACGCTCGCGTATTTGATGCCTACGTCAACATAGAATCGCTACGACCGGTGGTACAAGTGCTCATTAAGCGTTACCCAGACGCCAAATACATTGTAGTTGGTGACGTGGCGAAAACCGCTGATTGCACCAACGCGGGCATACTGGACGGCCTAGCAGGGGCCGACGTCCTTCATTTGCATCGCGAACACGCCGACAGTTGGAGACCGCTCTGTGAGCATCTGAGACTAGCGCCGCCTGATGCGCAATACCCGACATTCCGCGACATTGGACTGCGAAGGCTTCGGCGAGTAGTGCCCGCCGAGAAACCTACCGCTCCTGCAAAGCAACTCCAGCACGATCTTTCGCCGTGGGTAGTAACGCCACGTGCTGGTTGGGCCGGAATCAACGTGAATGCTCTCGCGCAGCAAGAATCATCAATTGCCCCGCGGATTTACTTCGAGGACGGTTTCGTTGCATTCCCGTCCTCTCGGTGGTTTCAGCGAAAAGACACCTTCCCTGGAAACCTCGGGCTTTTTCGTCCAGCTAATGTAACCTCAGTACCGTGCGGAGGTCTATCACTCGCAGTCTTCGAAGAGCCACTTGGTGTTAGGAACCTCAGCGCAGCAGCGATCACAAGCCGCACCAGCTTCCATTACGGGCGTTTTGAAGCGACTCTGCAATCCACGAATGTTCCGGGTCTGGTGACCGGCTTCTTTCTTCACCGTGACTCGCCCCGGCAAGAGATCGACGTGGAACTACTTGGAAATCGGCCAGACCAGCTTTTGGTCAATGTGTTCTACAACCCAGGCACAGACGGTGCGAGATATGACTACGGCTTCCGGGGAACGCCCGCCATAATCAAGTTGGGATTCGATGCGTCACAAGCATTGCATGATTTTGCAATTGAATGGGACCCATGCGAAATCAGATGGTTTGTTGACGAGAAGTTGGTTCACCGCCGCGCAATATGGGAACCCACTCCGATCCCGCACCTACCTATGACGTTGCACATTAACACATGGCCAGCCCGCTCACAAAAACTCGCAGGCCGTCTGGTTCGCCGCGTGCTGCCTGCAGCAGCGATGATTAATCGAGTTGCTGTCGATGCACATAGCACTGACTCGGGGGCACAGGCACAGGTGTCGACGGATGCCACTTGCAACGAAAGTCCTCCAGTTGAAGCCTGATGGATTTTAAGTCGGCAGACAGTCGAAGTGGTTTTGAATCACACGCTCAGACTGGCTGCTTCCCTTTTCGCGAGGAATATCAGTGATGAATCCCCTTTTTCACATCGTGAGCGCGCTTGCGCGTGCTTACGTCCAAGTGACGAGATAATCATACATGCTAGGTGCCTTAGCGGACGAAAACCCATGCCGAACAATCGCCGTACATTCCCACACTCAACAACGCTAGGATCTTCGATTCCAGTTACAGATAAGAATCGACTGCATATGACAGCCAGTGAACACCGACAGAATCTCTACGCAGCTCATTGGCGAGTTTCTCTCAATGCCGTCTCCCTGTTGACCGAGCCCAGTCCCCACTACGCTCCGCCACTACGGCATCATGGGGAGTACAGAGCTGCTATAGCGAACACATTTCAACCGACACGCAGCACCACAAACTTCTGATTTCGATTTGCCCAGTCAAGGAGCGTTTGGCAGATCCGAGTACCCCGGAACTCCGATTCACTATACGCGAGCCGTAAACTTCTGACCAATGTATCGTAGGAAACTTCACCGGCTCTTTTTGATCCAAACAGTTTCCTCAAACCCAACCCCAATATTGACACAATGTCATCCCCGCAACAAATCGACCAAGCGCTAATCACCCCCGCTTCCGCCGACATAATCGCTGCCAGTACTGGCCCGCATTCTGAATTGGCCTGCTGAGAACGTCGCTTAACCTCATGAACCAGCGCATGTCGGTCCAATTCCAAGGACTGGAGGTTGATAAACTTAGGATACCTAATTCCTTCGAAGGTCAGACTAAGCCCCATATCCAATGAGAGGGATCGGAAACATCCGATCGGAATCGCTGCCTGTATGAGAAGGTCACGAACATCATCCTGCAATTTTGCAAGTTTCCCGCTACTGCCAAACTCCAACAGAACGTTGTCCAATGCCGTTGACTGGATCAGCATCATTTCCAAGTCTGGATCGTCGAGCAGCAGAAGATTGTCGCTGGGCGTTACACCGATTCTAGCAGAGTCTCCGTCGACCACTCCGAGTATGCCTTCGAATCCCGAAGAGACTAAGGTGCTCACAATCTCCGCTACCGGTTCCCTCCCCCCCGCAGCGATGACGACACATTGCTCTTGATGCACGAACTTCTCGAAGAACAATCTATCAGCACGACCTTCAACCACCAAGAAGGTACCCGAATGCTGCTGCCGCCGCATCCGGATGGAATTCGCCACTTCCTGTGGGTTACGCGTCCTCATCGTCCCCCGGGCCCTTCAACTGCACCGTGAGATCCCATCTGTCCCCTATGATCTCCGGCGAGTGAGTAGCAAGAATTGCTCGAAAATTGGACGATTTTGCCATCTCATGAAGATCACTTAAGAATTTCGCCTGCCAAGCAACATGCAATGACAATTCCGGTTCGTCAATCAGAATAAGGGCGTTGCTATCCGTTCTGAATAAGAGCTCATATATGATAACCAGTTCGTGCTGCTCTCCAGATGACAGCATCTCCAGTTCCAACTCTTGACTATCCTTAGATATGACGCATAGTCCGTCGGCTCCGGGATCCACTCTTTTATATCGCAGCCTTGAATTCGCGATTCGCCGAAACGAACTAACCTTCTCGTACAAGTCATCGAAAAGGCGTAGCTTTTGCCTTGCGTCATTCGCATATACGTGCAGAACTGCATGCCGAGAATCGTCCACGCTCTCTAATGAAGGCACTTCGAAACGAGGTTCTTGCTCCCTCGCCAACAACCCCACCTCCTCCAGCTTCTGCCGCTGACTTTCAATACTGTCGAGATTGAGTCGCAATTCCTCCATTGACGCTCTACCAGTATTGCTGTCTTCGACAACGCGAGCAGGGAATGTGCGGTCCAACGACTGCGATAGCGTACCGTACTCGGTCATTGCTTGATTCACAAGGTCTGCCAGTTCCTCCGAGTACGCTCGGACAGTACGTTTCGTCAAGCTACTTCGGTTCCATCTCGACAGCCCGGAATGTCGTCTATATTTCACCCAATCGGGGCGGCCTCCTGATTCCCTCGTCAGCCGTTCGGTACCTATCAATCTAACTGGCATAGCTGCCTTGATGTTACTGAGCCATTCAGGAATTGGTGACGCAATGCTCTCTCCAATCTCGGGCAACTCTTCCTCGAACGTCACCAAGACGTCCTCTAGACCGAGTATTTCGTCTGTTTGGATGTTTCGCCATTGGCGCGAGCCCACCCTGTCCAAAACCGGTATTAGGTCGTCTATGGCCGAAATCGGAAAATCGAGTGATCTAGAGTCGATTTGTGGCTTCGATGGACAAAACTCAATTGGCTCTCTGTCTTCCTTGAGGAGAGAGATCTTGATGGGCAGACTGTCTTCTAAGGAATCTACTTGTTGGCCACGCTCCACCACCAACGCACTCCCATTGTCGAACGAAACTGCTACTCGTCGAAAAGGTAATCGAACTAGCCGGGATGCTGAATGATTGAACAGCGCGTCGATGATCCGTAAGGTCATCGTTTTACCGTATCCGTTCGGACCGATCATGATCATCAGTCGTTCGTTTGGTGGAAACCTAAGATCGTGATCGAAATTGTCGAAAAGTCCGTTAACCTGCAACGCATTGATATTCATCTTCGGCTCATGATTTAGATGGAAATTTGCACAGTTAGGGCTGGGCTTTGAATTGATTCGTGCCGTAGCATAATCCTCCACTCGGGTGCTTCGTACACACAAGTGTGATAGTCAACTGCTGCGCAAGGGATTTAGTTTGTCAAGCCGCCTATGTACTGTCAAGCTAGCGATTCGTGCTTGCATTAGTGCAATCCGCTGCCGAGCGATGGGTTTCGTTCGTGTTGGTGCGCTACTTCGCCAGCGTCGCAGCACCTCCCGGCCTTATGTCATCCCTGATTGACACTGCGCTTGAGTACCAACTAAAAGTGCCGCCCCGCGGTTCAGTCACAGGATACGCTAGTTCAGCGTCACCCGCTCGCGCCTAGCAACAGCTGGCCCGTTATCGGTAGACACCCCAAGGCCACAGCGTGAAGCCAGTAGTAGTGACGGCCCTCGTAGTCCCTGCGCTCCCGCCTGAACGGGGTGCCGTCCGGCTCGGTCCCCGTAACGTCGATGAACAACGAACCGTGGCTCTTGCTACCACCTCGTGGGCCACAACCGGCGGCACCACGCGTTCTGCAAACATCCGCCCCTCCCAGTCGCCTTCCCATTGCGCGGACGCGGTCATGCTGACCAATACCCAGCCGGTGCGACTCGGGAACATGCCGCAACGCATCCAGGTAGGGCAGTGCGTCATCACCTAGCGCCAAGCAAACGGTCATCACCTAGAGTGTCTCTGCCTTCCTGGGCGGACCTTTCGTCGCCAAATGGCTCACTTCGCAGCTACGGTGGGGGACGCGCTAACTCACCCATGCAAGCCTTGTGCAACGCGCCTTCCCGGCAAGCGCGAGAAGCCCTTATCAGGGAGATCAAGGGAAAGCGTGAAAGACCAATCTAAGGAACCAAATTTCTGTTGTAGGCCAGCGATTCGTAGACTGACAGTGGTCGGACGGGTTCAGAGAAGGCAGCTCGTGGCAGATCCACTGTTACCTCGTCGTCAGCGTTTCGACTATCCAGTGCGAGTGAAGTGCTATCAGCGGTGGTGGCCCGCTGGATTCCAGCACTCGAATTCTCTTGCCAACCGCCAACACGCTGGCGCTTCATGCCTTACCTACGCTCACAAACAGCTACCGTGTCGCGCCGCAAACCCATTCCCCAAGTCGAGTAAACTAGCCCGAAACGGGAGCGGGCATGGACCAGCTGGCGCAAGGCTACGGCCTCGTCGAGGGGCCGGTGTGGGAGGACGGCAAGGGGCTGCTGTTCAGCGATGTGCTGTTCGGCGGTGTCTTCCGGCTGAATCTCGACGGTGCCGTGGAGACGGTGTTCGAGCACCGGCGGGGCATCGGCGGCATGGCGCTTCACGAGGCCGGCGGCTTGATCGTCAGCGGTCGGAACCTGTCCTTCAAGCCGTTTTCCGGGGGCGCCACGGTGACTGTGCTTGAGCAGGACGAAGACGCAGGCGTGGTGGGCTTCAATGACCTCACTACCGATGTCGAGGGGCGCATCTACGCGGGCGCCTTGGGTGCCAGCCCGGTTTTCGATGATGGTCGCGAGCCGCGGGCGGGCGATCTGTACTTGGTTGACCTAGATGGTTCGGCCCGCGTGGTGGCGCAGGATGTGCAGCTCACCAACGGCCTCGGCTTTTCCCCTGACGGGGCCACCCTGTACCACTCCGACTCCCGCCGCCAGACGGTCTTCCGCTACAGCGTTGCCGCTGACGGTTCGTTGGGCGAGAAGCGCGAGTTCGTCAAGACCGATGGCGGGTCGCCGGATGGCTTGGCCGTCTCCGAGGACGGGGCGGTTTGGGTGGCCTTGGCGGGGGGCAGCGGAGTGGGTGTTTACTCACCCTCCGGGGTGCAGCAGGACTTGATTGAGATTCCGCAGCCCATGTGCACCAGCCTCTGCTTTGGCGGTGCTGATCGACGCAATCTTTACATCGTTTCGGGTTCCGAGGGTAG
The DNA here is from genome assembly GCA_009843635.1 of Gammaproteobacteria bacterium. Lineage (GTDB taxonomy): Bacteria > Pseudomonadota > Gammaproteobacteria > Pseudomonadales > Azotimanducaceae > Azophilus. The sequence continues at coordinate 10,563 of VYDB01000069.1, read as the reverse complement.
CCAAGGCGAGCGCGCTGGGGCGGTTTTCCGCACTCGAACAGATGTGGCCGGGCTGCCGGTCGCTGTGGCGCGAACCCGGTTGGGGCCACGGGTATGAGCATTCACACTTCTGACAGTTAAGGAACAACCATGTCCAAAACCACCATCGAGACCGGCACCGACGATCTCCTGGCCCACGAAGAAGCGCAGGTTCTCACCATCACCCTGAACCGGCCCGCCGCCCGCAACGCCATGAGCGGCGAGATGAACGATGCCTTGGCCAAGACCTTGGAGTACGGCGAGGGCGCCCCGAACGTGCGCTGCATCGTGCTGACCGGTGCCGGTGGCGCCTTCTGCGCGGGCGGCGACGTCAAGGGCATGGCGGCTCGTGGGGAGGGTGACGTCCCCGGGCCGACCCTCGATGAGCGCATTCACGGCCAGCGCCTCAACCAGCGCAACACGGCAGGGCGCATGTACCTGATGCCGAAACCGGTGGTCGCCGCCCTGCCCGGGCCGGCTGCGGGTGCCGGCTTGTCATTGGCGTTGGCCGCCGACCTGCGCATCATGGCCGACACCGCCTTCATCACCTCCGCCTTCGCCAAGGTCGGCTTCAGCGGCGACTACGGCGGCACCTATTTCCTGTCCCACTTGGTGGGCGCCGCCAAGGCCAAGGAAATCTACTACCTGTCCGACCGGGTAAGCGCCGAGGAGTGCCAGCGCTTGGGCCTCGCCAACTACGTGGTCCCAGCCGATCAACTTGAGGCCGAGACCACGGCCTTGGCCCGCCGCTTGGCGTCCGGCCCGCCGGTCGCCTACCGCTACATGAAGGAGAACTTCAACCGTGCGGCGATGGGGGCGGACGTGATCGAGTGCTTGGACCTAGAGGCCACGCACCACGTCCATACGGGCCTGACCGAGGACCACCGCAACGCGGCACGGGCCTTCGTGGAGAAGCAGCAGCCGGTGTTTTCTGGCCGCTGAGCCTGGTCAGGGGTTCCCTACCCGTCTGGGCGCAAGCCCCGCTCGGCTAGGAACTCCGGATTGTAGAGGCTCGATTGGTACTTGTGGCCGGTGTCGGTGAGCACCGTGACGACGGTGTGGCCGGGGCCGAGGCGTTTGGCGACATCCACTGCGGCGCACAGGTTGATGCCGGTGCTGGAGCCGAAAAACCAGCCTTGGCTGCGTAGCTGGTCATAGACCATCGCCACCATTTGCTGGTCGTCGATTTGCACCGCATCGTCGATTTCGGTGCCTGCCAGGTTGTCGGTGACCCGGCTGTTGCCGATGCCCTCGGTGATCGACGGCCCCGGCGTCATGGTGGCCTCGCCGGTGGTCACCCAGTTGTACAGGGCACTGCCGTGGGGGTCCGCCAGCACGATCTCGATGTCCGAACGGCGCTCCTTCAGGTAGCGGGAGACGCCGGCCAGGGTGCCGCCGGTGCCCACCGAGCAGGTGAAGGCGTCGATGGCGCCGCCGGTCTGCGCCCAGATTTCCGGGCCGGTGGATTCGTAGTGCGCCAGCCGGTTGGCGACGTTGTCGAATTGATTGGCCCAGACGGCGTTGGGCAACTCATCGGCGTAGCGCCCGGCCTGCTTCTGGTAGTTCATCTCGTCCCGGTAGGGCACCGTGGGCACCACCCGCACTTCGGCGCCGAGGGTTTTCAGGATGGCCACTTTCTCCGGAGACTGGTTGTCCGGCATGTAGATGACGCAGGGGTAGCCGCGCTCGTTGCAGACGTGGGCGAGGCCGATGCCGGTGTTGCCGGCGGTGCCCTCCACCACCGTGCCCCCGGGTCGCAGCGCTCCGCTCCTCTCGTGCTCCCGCACCATCCACAGGGCGGCGCGGTCCTTGACCGAGCCGCCGGGATTCAGGAACTCCGCCTTGCCCAGAATCTCGCAGCCGGTGGCTTCGCTCAAAGCCGCCATGCGAATGAGCGGCGTGTCGCCCACGCTGCCGGCGAAGCCATCTCTCATCTCCATAGAGAATTTCCGCAAAACCAAACGCTAAGTTTAACTTGCTTGGCTCGCACTAATCCGTCGGTGGAGCCGCTCTTTGTAAAACTGTAACCAACGTATCGTCTCCCGCCGAGTTGCGAAGCAACTCGATCACGTCGCCGCAGGCGACGCGCTTGAACTAATTCCTTGGCGGGGCCAACATCCCCACCCCCAAAGGACATCGGAAGGTTCCATGGTTCCAGAATCGCTCAAGTGCAGCATGGCGGAGGCTGGGCTTAACCCCGCCAAGGTGGACGAACTGCTGGCCCGGGCGCGCCGGGAGGTCGATGCCGGGCTGCTGTCGGCGGCCCAGGTGGCGTTGGCCCGCAACGGCAAGCTGGCACTGCTGGCCAGCTTCGGCGACGCCTTGGAAGAGAGCCTCTTCTGCGTGTTCTCGGCCACCAAGGCGGTGACTTCGGCAGCCGCCTGGATTCTCATCGAGGAGGGCCGCTTGGACGAAGACGAAATCGTGGCCGACATCATTCCGGAATTCGCCAGCAACGGCAAAGACGTGATTCGGGTAGGACAGCTCTTCACCCACACCGCCGGTTTTCCCGCCGCCCCCTTTCGGCCCTTGGATTGGAACGACCCCGCCCGGCGACGCGAACGCTACGCCCAATGGCAGCTCAACTGGGCGCCGGGCAGCCAGTTTGAGTACCACCCATCGTCGAGCATGTGGGTGATTGCGGAGATTATCGAGCGCCGCGCCGGGCAGCCCTTTCAAGCCTTCGTTCGGGAGCGCATCGCCGAGCCATTGGGCTTGGACGACCTGCATGTGGGCCTGCCGGACAGCGCCCAAGGCCGGGCGGCGCTCTGCGAGCACGCCGGGGAGGCCATGAGCGACCAGGACTGGCGGGATCTCGGCCTGCCGCCGCCGCCCGTCACCGAGGTCACCGAGGATGCCATCCTGAGCTTCAATCGCCCGGAAGTGCGCGCAGTGGGCGTGCCCGGCGGTGGCGCCTTCATGAGTGCCGCCGAACTGGCCCTGTTCTACCAAGGCCTGCTGCACGGGGGCTTAAGGGGCCAGCGAATCTGGAGCGACGCCATGCTGAGCGAGGCGCGCCGGGTGCGCACCGGTGCCCTGACGGACCTCGTGGGCACGGTGGCCAACCGCGGCCTCGGCATCATCGTCGCCGGCGATGAAAAGCGCAGCTTCCGCGGTTTCGGCAAGACCAACTCGCCGGAAGCCTTCGGCCACAACGGGGCCGGTGGACAGCTCGCTTGGGCGGACCCCGCCACCGGGCTGTCGTTGGGCTATTGCACCCGCACCCACGACCGCCACACCATTCGCCAAGGTCGGCGCGGGGTGGCGATTTCCAGCATCGCCGCTCTCTGTGTGTCCTAGATGAACAGGATTACAGCCGCAGGATATCTGGCTGCGTTGCTGCTCGCCGCCGGGATTGCCGCCGCTGCCGACCAGCAGGTTCTGGCCGAGGTGGAAAAGGAGCGCGCGGCGTCCATCGCCTTGGCCGACGACATCTGGGCGTTCGCCGAACTGGGCTACCTGGAAGCCAAGAGTTCCGAGCGCCTGCAGGGCTACCTGTCCGACTCCGGATTCGACGTCGAGAGCGGCGTCGCCGACATCCCCACGGCCTTTGTGGCGACCTACGGCGAAGGGGCGCCGGTGATCGGCATCCTCGCGGAGTTCGATGCCCTCCCCGGGCTCTCCCAAGCCGCCAAGCCGGTTCGCCAGCCCATAGCCGAAGGGATGCCGGGCCACGCCTGCGGCCATCACCTGTTTGGCGCCGCCTCGGCTTCGGCGGGCGTGGCGGTAGCCCGCTGGCTGGCGGCAACCGGCGCTTCCGGCACCGTGCGCGTGTACGGCACGCCGGCCGAAGAGGGCGGCTCCGGCAAGGTCTACATGGTTCGGGCTGGCCTATTCGACGATGTGGACGTGGTGCTGCACTGGCACCCCGCCGACCGCAACGATGCCTCCGCGGCCAGCAGCACGGCCAACAAGTCCGGCCGCTTTCGCTTTCAGGGCGTCGCCGCCCATGCCGCATCCGCTCCGGAACGGGGCCGCTCGGCCTTGGACGGCGTGGAAGCGATGAACTTCATGGTCAACCTGATGCGCGAGCACATCCCGGAGGACGCCCGCATCCACTACGTCATCACCGATGGCGGCGACGCGCCCAACATCGTGCCGGAATCCGCGGAGGTCTATTACTACGTGCGCCATCCCAAGCTGCCCACCGTCAAGGCGTTGTTCGAGCGGGTGGTCAAGGCCGCCGAGGCCGCGGCGCTGGGCACGGGGACGCAAATGACCTACGAGGTCATGCACGGCAACTACCCGGTCCTGCCCAACGAAACCCTGGCGCGGCTGGTGGACGCCAACCTGCGCCGATTGGGCGGCTACGCCTACAACCCCGAGGAACAGCGCTTCGCCGAAGCCGTCCATCGAACCCTCGGCGAAGCGGCCCTGCCGCTCGGCGCGCAGTCCGAGGTGCAGCCCTTCGTCCTGCGGCAAGGGCGGGGCTCCACGGACGTGGGCGACGTCAGTTGGGCAGCCCCGACCGTGGGATTCGGCACCGCCACCTGGGTGCCCGGAACCCCCGCCCATTCGTGGCAGGCCGTGGCCGCGGGAGGCACCAGCATTGGCCACAAGGGCATGCTGCTGGCAGCGCGGTTGCTGGCGCTGACGGCCACTGACCTGTTCCAGGACGCCGGCCTCATCAAGCGGGCTTGGGCGGAGCTTCGGGAGAAGCGCGGCGCCGACTTTGAGTACGAAGCGCTTTTGGGCGAACGAGAGCCACCCTTGGATTACCGCTTGTAGCTGTGGACATCGGGCTGCTGCATCCCGGTGCCATGGGCGTTTCCGTGGGCATGGCGCTGGCCGAGTCCGGGCATCGGGTGCATTGGGCTTCCGCAGGGCGCAGCGCAGCCACTGCAGAACGCGCCGCGAGCGCCGGATTTGCTGATCGGCGCTCCTTGCCCAGCCTCACGCGGGCAGTGGACGGCATCATCTGCGTCTGTCCGCCCGAGGCTGCTCTTGAAGTGGCCGCGAGCGTGGCAAGGAGCGGCTTCTCCGGCCTCTACGTGGACGCCAACGCCGTTTCGCCAGACACCGGTGCCCGCTTGGCGGACCTGCTGGGCGAGCGCTACGTCGACGGCGGCATCGTCGGCCCGCCGGCCCGTTCGCCGGGCAGCACTCGCCTGTTCCTGTCCGGCCCCCGCGCAGCCGTTGCCGCCGATTGGTTTGCTGCGGGATTCGTCGAAACGGTGGTTCTCGGCGAGCGCCCAGGCGCCGCCAAGGCGCTGAAGATGTGTTACGCCGCCTACACCAAGGGAGCGAGCGCCCTGCTGCTGGCCATTCGGGCGCTGGCCGAGGCTGAGGGCGTGACCGACGCGCTGTTGGCCGAGTGGTCCCGCTCCCAGCCCGGCTTGGCGGAGCGCTCGGAGCGCGCCGCGCAGGCGGTGAGCCCCAAGGCTTGGCGATTCGCCGGGGAAATGCTTGAGATTGCCGCAACCTTCGAGGGGGCCGACTTGCCCGGTGGCTTTCATGGGGCCGCAGCTTCGGTTTACGAGCGCATGGCCGACCTTAAGAACGCTGACCAACCGCAAATGGCCGACGTGATCGAGCGCCTGCTTAACGAGGATGCCAGTTAGGCGCCTCGGCCAACGGTCTCCTGATACAGGCGATTGAGTTCCCGATGCCGCGCCAAGGCCTCGGGATGCAGGTCTTCCGCAGCGGGGATGTCGTGCCCGAAGTGGCCAAACGCGTCGACGCCCCGCGCCAGCAGGGCGGTGTCTCGGCTGTGCTTGACCTGCCGCATGCGCGTGGCCAGGTACTGGACGTTGAGGCCGATGCGGCGGTCATCGCTGCGGTTCGGCAGGGAGGCGTGCAGGGTCCAGCCGTGGTGGAAGGAGGCCTCGCCGGGACGCAGCGGGCACAGCGCCGCCGCCGATTCATCGACGCCATCCACGGTCTGCCCTTGAAACAACACGTTGGCGTCATCGGTGGTGGCCCGGTGCCCGCGCCTTCCTTCCCGGTGGCTGCCGGGCACCAACCGCATGCAACCGCTGGTTTCGTTGGCCGGCGACAACGCTAGCCACATGGACACCTGATCCTCCCCGTCCAATCCCCAATAGGTGAGGTCCTGATGCCAACTGACATGGGCCGGGGTTCGCGGTTCCTTGATGATGTAGGTCACGTTCCAGACCAGGATGTTCGGCCCCAACAACGCTTCGACCACATCCAGTGCGCACGGATGGGTAGCCAGTTCCAGCGGTGAGCGCAAGATGGTGTGCACCTTGGCCTGGTAGTGCAGGTTGCCCACCGACGCCTCCGCCTCTTCGAGCCGACGGCGGTGATCCCCCGCCTCCGCTTGCCCAATGATCCGCACCGGCGAAAGAAAGCCCTCGCGCCGGTAGCGCGCCGCTTCGCGCGCCCATCGCCGCGCGCCGTTGCTCAATGCCTGGTCCACGTCCGTATTTTACGACCAAATAGACGCCTAAGCGGCCGCGGAGTTTCGCGCCAGCGAAACTCCAATGAACCCGCGCAGCGGGTTCGCATTGACAGCAGGGGCTTAAGTCAATGATATTGGCTGCGAGATAGCAGAGCTTTGATAGGAGAGCAGGCATGGCAGCCAACGACAAGTTCGACCTCCGCGGCATCAACCACCTGGCACTGGTTTGCCGGGACATGAAAACCACCGTGGATTTCTATTCCGGCGTGCTCGGCATGCCGTTGACCAAGACCATCGAGCTGCCGGGCGGCGCGGGCCAGCATTTCTTTTTCGACATCGGCAAGGGCGACTCCTTGGCGTTCTTTTGGTTTCCGAACGCGGGGGACAGCCAGCCCGGGGTCACCCATGCCCGGGACTTGGTGGGCCGGGGGGACATCACCTCCGCGCACGCCTCGATGAACCATGTTGCCTTTGACGTGCCGGAAGAGAAGATCGAGGCGTATCAGCGCCAGCTCAAAGCGGCGGGCGTCGATGTCACCGAAGTGGTGAACCACGATGACTCGGAGGCGGGCGCCAGCCCTGAGATCACCGAAAGCACCTTCGTGCGCTCGATCTACTTCAAGGACCCTGACGGCATTTTGCTGGAGTTCGCGGCTTGGACCCGGGACCTCGACGAGCGCGACGTGAACATCGCACCCGTCAGCGTTGACTGAACATCGGGAGTGAGCAAGCGCCGGTGGGCGTAGCGAGCGCTGCTACGCCCGTACGGTTGGGCTACGCATGGTACGTGGTGGGCGTGCTGCTCATCGCGCAGACCTTCTCGTTTCTCGATCGCATGATCATGGGGCTGCTCGTGGGCCCCATTCGGGAGACCTTCCAGATCTCCGACACCCAGTTCAGCCTGCTGGCTGGGCTCGCGTTTTCGCTGTTCTACGCCGTGATGGGGTTGCCGTTGGCGCGGATTGCCGACAGCAGGAGCCGGCGCAACCTGATCGCTGCGGGGATCGCGGTCTGGAGCATCATGACCGCCCTGTGCGGGCTCGCCAAGGGCTATTGGTCGCTGTTTTTGGCGCGGGTTGGGGTTGGCATTGGGGAGGCGACGCTCGCGCCCGGCGCCTACTCGATGATCACCGACTACTTTCCGAGATCCATACTGGCCCGTGCGCTATCCGTGTACATGGTGGGGGTGACGTTGGGCTCCGGGTTCGCCTACATGCTGGGCGGCGCGGTGGTCGCGTACGTGGAGAACATGGACCAGTTGGTACTGCCCGTCGTCGGCGCGCTGCATGGCTGGCAGCTGACGTTTCTGATCGTCGGGCTGCCGGGCGTGCTGGTCGCGTTCCTCATGTTGGCAACCGTTCGCGAACCGGTCCGGCGGGGCGTCGCCGCGGACGATGCGGACTCCATTGCGTTGGCCGACGTGGTGCGCTACCTGTGGGACCGCCGTGCGGCCTACGGGGGCCACATCCTGGGCGTGTCCATCTTCATCATGGTGGTCTATGCCCTGAACTTGTGGGGCCCGAGCTACCTCATTCGCACGTTCGGCTATAGCCGGCCGGAGGCCGGTTGGGTGTTTGGCGTGGTCATGATCGTTGCCGGCACGGCCGGGTTGCTGCTGGCGGGCACCTTGGCGGATGCCTGGATGCAGCGTGGCACTCGCGATGCCTACGTGCGCACGATACTGCTCAGCATCGTCTGCATCATCCCCTGCGCGGTCTCCTTGGGCTTCGTCACCAACGATGTGCTGGGCGTCGTGATGATCGGGCTGGCGGTGTTCTTCTCGGCGTTTCAAGGCGGCCTGTCCGGGGGCACGTTGCAGCTCATGACGCCCAACCGCATGCGCGGCCAGGTCACGGCGGTGTATCAGCTCGTGGCGAACCTGATTGGCTTAGGTCTGGGCCCCACGGTGGTCGCGGCGACCACGGACTACGTGTTTGGCTATGATGCGGCGATCGGCAAGTCCATCGCGCTGTCCGCCGCTCTGCTGTGTCCCTTGGGCGGCTTCATCCTGTGGCGCGCGCTGCCGAAGATTCGCAACGAACTCGAGCAGCAGGCCTAACTTCCCTTCAGTTCGCTGCGCACCAAATCCCGCCCTTTCACCATGTTTGCCAGCTTCGCGAAGGCGACGTCGCGCGGCAGGTATTTCATGCCGCAGTCCGGCGCCACCACCACGCGCTCCGCCGGCAGGAACTTAAGCGCCGCGTGAATTCTATCGGCAACCAGCTCCGGCGGCTCAGGCGTTTGGTCGCGTAGGTCCAGAACGCCGATGTGGACGGTCTTGTCGGGCAGGCCGCGCACGAGGTCCAGCCGCAGGCGCGGTTGCGCGCACTCGATGGAGACCTCGTCGGCACGGCAGGCGTTGAGCTCACCCAGGAAGGCGTAGCCATCCGGCTTGTCCGCAACGTGCTTGCCGTAGCCGAAACACACGTGCAGCACGGTGGGCCCGGTGGCCCCTTCCAAGGCGCGGTCGATGCTGGCAACGGCATAGTCCCGCGCCGCCTCGGGCCTTGCTTGCACGTAGGGCTCATCGAGCTGAACGATGTCCACGCCGGCCTCGAACAGGTCGCGAAGCTCCTCGTTCACGGCGCCGGCATAGGCCATGGCGAGTTCGGCCTCGCTGCCGTAATAGTCGTTTTGCGCCTGTTGAGCGAGTGTGAAGGGGCCCGGCAGCGTGACCTTCAAAGGCTTGTTGGTGTGGCGCTTGAGGAAGGGCACGTGGGGTGCTTCGACCGGTTCCAAGCGGGCGATTGGGCCTGTTACCCGCGGCACGGGGACGACCTTGCCGGTGCGGTCGACCGCCTCGCCGGGGTTGTCGATGTCCACGCCGGCGAGTGCGTTGGCAAAGCGATTGGAGTAGCTTTCCCGCCGCATCTCGCCATCGGTGACGATGTCCACCCCGGCTCTGTGCTGGTCCTCCAAGGCGATCAGGGTGGCGTCGTTCTGCGCCTCCAGCAGGTTGGCCGGTCCGACGCGCCACAGCTCGTCAAGCAGCACCCGCGGCGGCAGCCGCTGGCCGAGGCGGTCGCGGTCGATCAGCCAGCTTGGCTGGGCGTAGCTGCCGACCAAGCTCGTTGGCAGCAAGGGCAGCTTCATCGCCGTCAAGGCAGCCGCCAGATGGGTGAGGACCAAGCGCGTTGCTGCACCATGACATCCTGGTCGGGGAATTGGTCACACAGTCCGCTGCGCTGGCATAGGTGCTTGGTCCAGCGCGGTGTTGGCTGCTCCAGCACTCGGGCATACCAGAAGGCGGGGCTGGCCGGATCGTAGTCTCGGTCGCGCCACGAGACGCACAAGGTGTCGCGGCCCTCGGCGAATTCCGCCAGCACCACCGTCCGTTCCTGGTATTCGCCATTCACCAAGCTGCCCTTGACGAGGTCCACGCGGGCCAACCGTTGCCGGTCCCGGGCCGCTTGCACGGTGAATGTGGGCGACTCAGCGCTGTTCAGAAGCTCGCCCATGAAGGGTGCGAACTTGGGCGCGGCCTGCTCGCAGGCGTTCGCGGCGCTCGCCCCAAAGCGCAGCCTGATGCGCGGTCCGCTAGTGGCGTAGGCGGAGCGCGCCTTGAGCGCATCGAAGATGGCAGCCCGGGTGTTTTCCTCGGCCCACACGGCGACCAGTCCGCCGGGGTTGTATCCGGGCGCGCCCAAACGCTCCTCGTCCGTCAGCCACAGCGATGAGATGCCGCCAAAGAAGTCGTCGCTGCTCACCTTGCCCGCAGTGCCGAAATGCGTGTCGGTGGAGCCGATGGCGCCGAGCATCAGCGGGTTGCGCTCACCGCCGCTGGACTCATAGGCGGCCAGCCCCCGCCCAAGCAGAGTGCGGTAGTAGCTGGAGCGCGCATTGGCCCAGATCTGCGCATCGGTCAGATCCTCGTGGCCAGTCAGGCGCTCCTTGGCCGAATTGGTGACCAAGCGCTCGAACGCGCAGTCCGCGTCGGTGTCGTTGCGATCCTCGGGCAAGCACTCGCTGTTGCCCTTCTCTTGGTGAATCTCGGCGAGGCGCTCGAATCGCGCGCGGGCGGCCAGCTCCGCTTCGGGAGCTCTTTCGACCTCGAACGTGCCGCCGTCCGCCCAGTTGATGTTGTGGGGGATGGTCAGCACGTCACAGCCGTCCTCGACCGTGCAGGCAGCGCAGGCCTATTCAAAAGTCCTTGATTTGCCGTTGATCGGTCGGGTTTTTGGAGA
>VYDB01000033.1 GCA_009843635.1 Gammaproteobacteria bacterium | reverse complement strand
GACAAACACGCGGATGCCCACGTCGTCATCCTCCTGCTTGGCCAGCAGCTCCCGCAAATACTCCTGCGCCTTCTGAGAGATATCGATCATGTCAATTCCCGACCAATTCAGTCGGGTATAGTAAACGCTCTGGGCTGCAAGACCAAGGACTGGACGGGGCTATTGGACTGGACGAGACTACACGGAACTTGGCTGACGGCTCCAGGAATGGAAGCGAAAGGCTGTTCGCAGTAAATTGCTTCTCGATCAGTCTCGCGCAAACGCAGCCACCGCAGTATGATCATCAGCTCACGACCATAGTCACCGACTAAGCGCTCTAGGCACAAAACCATGGCGGAACTTCGCGACTTCGAAAAGAAAAGCAGCATCCAACAGAAAAATGTCAATGCAATTGATGTTCTTTCCGGGTGCCCGAAAGTCGTGGAGGGTGACTGTCTATCCCTGATTCCTTTAATCCCCGACGAGAGCATTGACGTAGTGGTAACCAGCCCCCCCTATTGGGGGCAACGACAATCAATGGGGGTAGGCATAGAACAAGACCCCCGAGAGTATCTTCGTTTTCTGCAACGCGTTTTTGCTGACCTGCTGCCCAAATTGAAGGAGAAGGGCATTCTGTGGATAAACTTGGGCGACGCCTACAACACGCCAATAAATTGGTCCCGAAACGACCATGTGTATAGTTCTCTGGGGCAAGACCGGAAAGGATTCAACCCGGAAAACGCCGCCTATACCAAACCTCGGTTCAACCGAAAGGCATTCGTGGAAAAGGGGACCAATTGGTTGCAGTACGGCAATATGCTCATGCTGCCACAACGACTCATCATCCATTTGGTCGACTCGGGATATATCTATCGCGGGGAAGTGGTCTGGTCAAAGAAGAACGCGATGCCAGAAGGCCGTTGCCGGCGTCCGCATCGCAAGCACGAACCTATTTTTCTATTGGCCAAGAGTGAGCGTCATACATTTCGTTCAAGCCCGCCTGTGCCGAGCGTGTGGCAGTTTTCCAATGAAAGCATCCCCGGCCTGCAGCATCGTAGCCGGTTCCCGAGGGAACTCCCTAAGAGGTGCATAGAGGCCTACGGGCAACTATCGAAAGAAACGCTGGTTTTCGACCCTTTCGCCGGTTCCGGTTCCACTGGAATGGCTGCTCTGCAGCTAGGCTGCCGCTTTCTGGGGATGGAAATAGACGCGGCCCAAGCGGCCGCAGCAAGTGATCGTTTGGCAGGAATGCAGTCTCAGCAAGAAATCGAGTTCAACGGTGAATCTGGTCCGCCCCGCGACGCAGAAACTTCGTGAATAGGTCGTCGGGGTTCCGGAAATCGCATACAAAAATACGAGAACGGGCCTTGCGGCTAATGGGCGTGGGAATCGTATTGCCATTGTATGAAAAGCAAGCAGAGAAGTGGCCGTTCTCCTCAAAGTCCATCCTCTTTTCGCTCCTTGCTTGGCCATCGGCCGCTTGTCCGAACTCCCCGCGATTGGTCGGTGTTGCCGAAGGATGACTCTTGACGTCCATGGTCCAGAACACGGAAAGCAATCCAGCTTCCATCAGCGCTTGGCTCATGGGAACGTCGTCAGTTCGCCTTTCAGCTATGCTGGCCTTGACGTGGATAACTCCGACAGGCTGTTCAGTGCCCGAAAGCTTGCGCGCAATCAGCACATCAGCCTTGTCGGGAAGCAATCGGGGGTCACCAATCGAATCAAACCACTGCTTCTTTTCCGACCGCAGACCTATCTTGAGGACGATTCCGGCTCTCTCCAAGAACGGGGCGTAGTGTTGCACCAGCACGCGCTCCAGAGCCCATCCGCTTGTTCGTTTCCAACTCTGCTCAAGGTTGAGGCGGGCTGCTGCCAAGGGGTGGCTTCCACGGTCGCAGTACGCACGATGGATCAAAAAAGTCCAAATGTCAGACGGATTTAGATTGGGCCATCGACGAACAGCATCTAGGAAGGCACCCGCCACGGCGTCAGCTCTACCCGATGTGGAGACCAAGCCTGATCGCAAAACGCCGATCACCTCTTCAAGCTCCCCTAGCGTTGCTCCCACAAGATCGAACTTCGCATCATGCTGATCGTACCGGAATCTCAGTGTTACCCCTTGACCACCTTGTGAGGCGGACAAATCCTCCCCACTCGTCCGATCGCCAATGCCATAAAACAGCTGGCCGGGACCAACATCCAACGCGTTGGCCAAGTCAACTATTGCCTTTAGCGCAGGATTCCGCTCTCCCCGTTCAATGCCACCGATGTAGGAACGGTCAAGCCCGGCCCTCGCCGCCAGTGACTCTTGCGATATCCCTATCCTAGCCCTGCAACGCCTGACATTCGCACCAAAAACCGAAGCCGCTGAACCGTTCATCAACCCATATTGAACTGCGCTCTTTGGCAGTTCTAGCGACTTATCGTACCAATTTGGCGATTCGGCCGTCCGTCGAATATAGACGAACCACTCCACCTCCAACAAAATCCGACTCAGTACAGCGCCCACCAAACATGAATCTCATTCAGGTTGGCAAATGGAAACTCAGTTTGCTCGATAGCGGTGCCCGTAGACCGGCGCAGACATCAAGGACATTTGTTCGCCGCCTGCGAGGTGATTCACTGTGGTGAGTCACAGTGGCTTGGCATTGTCGTACCAAGGAGTTGATGTCAATATCCGGCCTTGCAGGTTGGAATTGCTTGCGGTTCAACCATTCTACAGACCGACTGGTAAGGGATGAAAAGGCGAAAAGCCCTTGAGGATCGACAGATGATCAGACTCGGAAGAAGAAGAGGAGTGTTTTTTGCAGGCACCATGATGATTGTTGTCGTGGCGATCGCCATCTGGATGGCGGCATCTCTCTGGCCCGGCATGGAAGACCCGCCTATTGGAGTCGGCCAATCCACAGGGGAGCGGTCGGTGCGTTATTCCGAATTCGACGAAAGGCTACCGTCGAGCGTCCCCTCCAGGGAACCTCTCTGGCAACCTATCAAAGAGTCCTCAGTGACGAAGTTGCCTGCGTATGCCAGCGAATGGTCAGTCGAGGGCCGAGCGCTGGTTTCGATAGCGGGAGCATCAGATGCCGCCCGGAATTGGCGAGTTGGGGATCGGCTGGCGATTCCGGTGCCGCAACTTGGCGAAACCTTCTTTCCGCTGATCGAGGAGATCGACGAAGGTCCGGGACACGTGCGTTCGGCGGTAGGGAGGATCGCACTCCCCGGCGGCCGATCCGGACGCGTAGTGGTCACTGTCGGCCCACAGGGCCTTTTCGCTTGGCTCGATACGACGGACGGCCCTTACGAACTCCTTGCGGATGCGGAGATCGGTTGGCTTCTGCCCAGATCGAGCATAGTAGCCGGCATAGACTTCAGCCAACCGGATTACCAATTGCCTGAGCATCTGGGCAAGCGCCGTTGACCGCAAAAGCACCTGTTTTGACGAATCCGACGATCAACGCACACGGCCAACCCCTCGCAATTCCTAATAGATCTTTAGGACCACGAGCGGATGGCGAGGATGTGGTGCTCAATGAGGTGGGAGTAGAACCGTTTGACGTCCCCAAGGCATCAGGGCCTCCGTCAAACTTGGAAAACGATCGAATGCTGCGCACGGTCGCTTGCCGCATGAAACGGCCACCCATTAGCGACGCCGTGCAATTCACGGCAAGGGGCCTCGTGTCGATCCTGTCGGTCTGGCTCTTGTTCCTTACATCGTCGCCTGTGGCCTTGGCCAACGCCGACCGAGACATCGTGTTCGAATGCCCTTGCGAAGCGGAGTGGCTACCCACGGAGGCAGACGATGTTGGCGAATTGCGCCTGACGTTCGCCGTACGCAATCATCGCACAACCCGTAGCGGCGAGGTTCGGCTGGTACCTATCCCCTATCCGGATGTCGGCCTTGAACCGGCTGAACGCGATCCGGCGATCTGGGCATCGGTGGGCAACGTTGCGGCAAGCACTGTGTCGGCGGCTCGAACCGAATCGCTGCGCATTGCCCGACCCGCATCGAACCGACCCATCGTGATTCGGATGTACGAGCGGGTTGGGCGGCGTGGTTCGGAATTCGACGACACTCTCTCGGAAGAGCAGTGGATGAAGACGGAGGACTTAGCGCTTTGGCCGATGTCTTCGATGCCTGACACTGACAGCTTTCACTTCGTGGACCTGCTTACAGACAGCGATGATGATGGCGTCGGGGACGCAAACGAGCAAATAGCGGGCACCTTAGCCGACGACGCCAACAGTGCGCCCGGCGTTTCGACCATCGACGTACTTCTCCTCTACGACGATCCGGTACTTGAGCTTTTCGGAGGCGACCCATACACCAAGATGCATCACACTATGGTCGTAACCCGAAAGCTCTTCGAAGACAGCGGAACGAACATTCGGCTACGCGCCGTGGGCATGACACGGTTTGTGCCGAATACAAGCGGTGTCCCCGACGACCTCGATGCGTTGGAGGCGCAGGTGGGGGCGGACATCACGCTCCGGTTCGTTGCGCCCGACTCCATCTGGCAATGCGGCGCAGCACCCGGCTGCGCTCCCGTCGGCGGCGCCTACGGCCGCGGGCGATGGGAGGACCCTCGTGGCACCGCGAGAATCAGAATCCGATCCACCAGCGTGGACTTGGCGGCACACGAACTCGGGCACTTGATGGGATTGGCGCACTCAGCGCGCCAAGGCAGCACACACGGCGCATTCCTCTGGTCTCGAGGCCACTACGGGATGGAACCCATCAGTAACGAGAGCATTCTCGGCACCATCATGAGCTACGGAAGTCCCGACCGGGCTTGGGACGTGTTCTCCGACCCGGATGCGGACTGCAGGAACCAGCCCTGCGGCGTCGCGTCCCCCCGACCGGATGGCGCCGATGCCGTCAGGAGCTTGGACCTGATGCGCTTTCAGATTGCGGCGCGCCGCTCCGCGATGGCTGACTCGGACGGTGATGGGATCGTCGATCCGGTTGACGCCGTGCCAGACGATCCCAGTGACTGGCGCGACAAGGACAACGATGGGCTCGGGGACAACGCAGACCCTGACGACGACAACGACAACGTACCCGATATGGAAGACGCCTTCCCGCTTGATCCCCTCGAGTGGGCCGATGCGGACGGCGACGGGGTAGGGGACAACGTGGATGAAGAGATCGCTGACTTGGGCCCGTTTCGGGATGCGGCATTGCGGCAAGCCGTGGAAAAAGAGCTCGGCAAGGAACCCGGTGCGCCCATCGATGCGGCAGACATGGCTGAACTGACCTACCTAAGTGGCAGGTATCTGGGCATTCGCTATCTAGACGGCCTTGAGCTAGCAGAAAATCTCGGAACACTTGATCTTCGGGGTAACAGCATAAGTGATCCATCGCCTCTGATGCAGTTGCAACAACTCAGGGGCTTAGAACTGGGCGCCAACCGAAACCTCGACCCGTCGCCACTGGCGACCTTGAGCGCTCTCAATACCCTAAGTCTGCCGTACAACGGCATGTGGGACTTGTCTCCACTATCAAGTTCGGACTCGATCCAATACTTAAAATTGCAGTCCAACAACATCGTGGACCTCTCGCCGCTGTCATCTATGGAGCAGATCCGCGAACTCGATCTTCGCCGCAACGGTATCAAGGATCTGACTCCCTTGGCTGGATTAGCCCTTCTCCAAATTCTTTGGCTCGACTGGAACGACGTCAGAGACTTCTCTCCACTGGCAAGGAACAAGGCGTTGCGGTTTCTTGGGCTCAATGGCAACTCAGTCATAGACCTTCAATCGCTCCCTAGTCTGCCGAAACTTGGGCATCTCCAACTCCGGCACAACGGCATTACCGACCTGTCGCCCCTTCGCCGCTTGGCGGCGCTTGAGGACCTAGAACTGGCCTTCAATCGAATCGAGGATGTTGCTCCGCTGGCAGAGTTGACGGAATTGACGAGTATCGATCTGAGCCACAACCGGATTTCGGACCCGTCACCCCTGACGAATCCAAACCTGCAGATTCTGGAAGTCAGCCACAACCCGGTCGCATTGAAGGATCTGGCGGAATTGCCGAGCTTCCCCAATCTCCAGTCTCTGGGCCTGCAAGGCCTTGGAATCGAGGATCTGTCTCCCTTAGCGGCATTGAGGGATCCGCGGTCGTTGTACCTCGATTCCAACGCGATCGTCGATCTATCGCCCCTCGGAACGATGTCCGGTTTCGAGTCCCTGTCGCTTTCCAACAACCAGATAGTGGACATCGAGCCGTTGGCGGACTGCTCCAAGTGGAGCGATGACTATGCATCCCTTACGCTAGACGATAACCCGTTGAGTCCTGAGTCCATTGATACACACATCCCGATGCTGCGTTCCTGCGGGGTAAGGGTATCTGCCACCAAGAGGCAATTCCAAGAGGACGATGAACCAGCCACCGAGGTTCTGGTACCGGACCGAACTCTCCAATCTCTAATCGCCCGCACTGTTGCCGCAGGCCATAGATACCTAGAAACGCCGATCACTAAGGACACAATGTACTGGCTTAGTACGCTGCGGGCCCACCGGACGGGAATAGCGGACCTGACCGGGCTTGAGGCGGCGGAGCAATTGTCGCTGGTGTTTCTTGGGTCCAATCGGGTTGTTGACGTGACGCCTCTGGGAAACCTGACCAAATTACGTGGCATCGACCTGAGCGATAATCGCATCGTCGATGTGTCTCCGCTGGTGGGCAACGCCGCTTTCGACGAAGGCGCTTGGATAAATTTGAACGGCAATCCCCTAAGCGAGGATTCGCTTAACCTACACGTCCCCGCGCTGCTCGCACGCGGCGTCGACGTCACGCTAGAGACGGTGAAGTTGGCCACCGACGCAGGGGGTGAAATCATCAGGTTCGATACGAACGGCTATTTCGCAGCGATCCTTGGCGACGACATTGAGTGCGCCGCCACCGTCTCAGACGGTTCCTTTGCGGAAGTCGGGATGGCGGACGGGGTAATGACCGTTCGTCCCGGCCACCGAGGCGGCAGGGTCCAGATTACAGTGACCGCGACCGACGCGAGCGGCGATGAAGCCATACTCATGTTCGCGGTGGTGGTGCGCGGGATCGTTCGGGTACACCTGATCCCCAACGCATCCGATTCGATGCGGCAGGGTTTCGTGCGGATGATCAACCGGTCTGATGCCAGCGGCAAGGTGAGCATCGCCGCTATCGACGATACAGGGGTGGAGTTTGGCCCGGCATCGCTGACCATTGCCCCCGAGCAGGCGGTGCATTTCAATTCCGATGACCTCGAAGGGGGCAACACATCCAAGAGCCTCGTGGACGGCGTGGGCAGTGGCAACAGCGACTGGCGCCTGCGGTTTGACAGCAAGCTGGACTATGCGGTGCTGTCCTACATGCGCACGGACGACGGATTTCTCACCGCGATGCATGATCTCGTCCCCATGGTGGCGGGGCGGCACGAGGTTCAGACGTTCAACCCAGGCAGCAACACTCGTCAGGTCAGCTTGCTGCGCATCGCCAACATCGGCGACAAAACCGCCGATGTTCACATTGAAGGCATCGACTCCATCGGGCGGTCTCCAGGTGTTCCGGTGTCGCTGTCCATTGGCACCGGCGCAACCCGAACGGTGACGGCGCAGGAACTCGAATCCGGTCATGGACTCAGCGGCGCTCTCGGCGACGGTGACGGGAAGTGGCGCTTATTTGTCACCTCGGACAACCCCATTGCGGTGGCCAGCCTGATAAAGAACCCATCGGGACACCTTACGAATGTCTCCACGGTGCCGAACAACAAGCAGCGTGTCGCAAACGGGGAAACCGCTCACAGTGTGCCCTTGTTCGTAGCAGGCGGAGACCCAAGGCGCCAAGGATTCCTGCGCATCGTAAACCGCGATGTGACAGATGCCGTCGTTCGTGTCACAGCGCGGGACGAATCTGAATTCAAGTTCAACGAGATCACACTGTCCGTACCAGCACGAGGAGCGTTGCATTTCAATGCGGACGACCTCGAACTCGGCAACCCTGCCAAGGGTGTGTTTCGGGGCATCGGAGAGGGCACGGGACACTGGCAGCTGCTCCTGACGAGCAGCGCCGACCTCGACGTGCTGACCTTCGTTCGCGCTGCCGACGGTTTCCTGACGAGCATGCACGACACTGTGCCCGAAACGCCCGTCGGACACCTTGTGCCGATCTTCAATCCGGCCGACAACAAAGTTCAGGTAAGTTCGTTGCGAATCGTAAATCCAAGCACCAGCGATGCATCGGTGAACATTGCGGGCATGGACGACCTGGGCACGAGTCCGGGCGGGACCGTCAGACTCATCGTTCCGGCGGGCAAATCTCGCACACTGTCGGCGCAAGCGTTGGAGGCAGGTAACCCTGGGTTCGTTGGGCGATTGGGCAATGGCGCCGGCAGGTGGCGCTTGATCGTCAGTGCAGACCAACATGTGCGTGTCATGAACTTGCTTGAGAGCCCTACAGGACATTTGACGAACCTGTCATCGGGAGCTGGGTTCTAGGAATCTAGACCACCCCGCTCACTCTGGGATTGAATCCGCTGGGTAACGGACGCTTCAATCGCAGACACCCACTCGCCCAACATGAATCCCATTCAGGTTGGCAATTTGAAATCCGGCTCGCGCCGCAACGGGGCCTGTCTATACTCGCTCGGCAATTCCGCTTGATGGCCGCACGGCCGCCCACGGCTCGGCCACCTTCGACCATGTCCCAATCGTCACTGCAAACGCTGTTGCGACAACGCATCCTGGTGCTCGACGGCGCCTATGGCACCTTGCTGCAGGCCCAAGGCTTGAGCGAGGAGGACTATCGGGGCGAACGGCTGCGCGCCCATGACCACGCCATCAAGGGCAACTACGATGCGCTCAGCCTGACCCAACCCCACTTGATAGCCGAAGCCCACCGGAGCTATCTGGAGGCTGGCGCGGACATCATCAAGACCAACTCCTTCACCGCGACGGAAATCTCCCAAGCCGACTACGGGCTGGCTGAACAGGCTGTGGCCATGAACCGGGCGGCGGCGGAAATCGCTTGCCAAGCGGCGCAGGCCTACGCCACCGAAGAACGGCCTCGGTTCGCCGCGGGCGTGCTCGGCCCGACTAACGTCACCGCCAGCCTGTCGCCGAACGTCAATGATCCGGGGCAGCGCGACGCAACCTTTGCGCAACTGTTCGCGGCCTACGAGGCGGCTGCGGAAGCCCTGATCGGCGGCGGCGTTGACCTGATCCTGATCGAGACCATCTTCGACACCCTGAAC
Organism: Gammaproteobacteria bacterium; assembly: GCA_009843635.1. GTDB lineage: Bacteria > Pseudomonadota > Gammaproteobacteria > Pseudomonadales > Azotimanducaceae > Azophilus. Next base: position 121,759 of record VYDB01000033.1, on the reverse strand, counting down.
GCCAAGGCCGCGGTGACGGCGGCGCGGGCCGCCATGAGGCGACAGGGGCACGAATTGCCGCTCATCGTCTCGGGCACCATCACCGACGCCAGCGGACGCACCCTGTCCGGCCAGACTGCGGAGGCGTTCTGGCACTCGCTGGCCCATGCCCGGCCCGCCGCCATCGGCTTCAACTGCGCCTTGGGCGCGGCGCAACTGCGGCCCTACGTCGAGCGCTTGGGAAAGGTGGCGGACGTGCCCATCACCGTCCATCCCAACGCCGGGCTGCCGAACGCCTTCGGCGGCTACGACCAGACGCCCGAAGACATGGCGGCGGCCCTCGGCGAGTTCGCGCACAGCGGCTTCGTCAACCTGGTCGGTGGCTGCTGCGGCACCACGCCCGACCACATCAAGGCCATCCGCGACGCCGTCGCTTCCCAAGCGCCGCGGGCGATTCCGGCAACCAGGCCGGGGCTTAAGGCGTCTGGACTGGAGCCGTTGACCGTCGATGAGGATTCGCTGTTCGTCAATGTCGGCGAACGCACCAACGTCACCGGCTCCGCCCGCTTCGCCCGCCTGATTCGCGACGACGACTTTGAAGCCGCCGTCGAAGTGGCCCGCCAGCAGGTCGAGGCCGGCGCCCAGATGATCGACGTCAACATGGACGAAGGCATGCTCGACTCCAAGGCCGCCATGGTTCGCTTCCTGAACCTAATCGCCGCCGAGCCGGACATCGCCCGGGTGCCGGTGATGATCGATTCAAGCCGCTGGGAGGTCATCGAAGCCGGCCTTGAATGCGTGCAGGGCAAGTCGGTCGTCAACTCCATCAGCCTCAAGGAGGGTGAGCCCGCCTTCCTCGACGCGGCCCGCCGCTGCCAAGCCCACGGCGCGGCAGTCATCGTCATGGCGTTCGACGAATCCGGCCAGGCCGACACCCTGGAGCGCAAGATCGAAGTCTGCGCCCGCAGCTACCGAGTCCTGGTCGAGCAGGCGGGCTTCGACCCGGAGGACATCATCTTCGATCCCAACATCTTCGCCATCGGCACGGGGATCGACGAGCACCGCAACTACGCCGTGGACTTCATCGAAGCCTGCCGCTGGATTCGCGCCAACCTGCCCGGGGCCAAGACCTCCGGCGGGGTCAGCAACGTTTCCTTCGCCTTTCGCGGCAACAACCCGGTGCGCGAGGCCATCCACAGCGTGTTCCTCTTCCACGCCATCGAAGCCGGCCTGACCATGGGCATCGTCAACGCCGGCCAACTCGGCATCTACGCCGACCTCCCCGCCGAGCTGCGGGAGCGGGTCGAGGACTTGGTGCTGAACCGGCGCCCGGACGCCACCGAGCGCCTGCTGGAGATCGCCGAGCGCTACGGGGGACGCGCCAAGGCGGCCACCGTGGAGGATTCCGAATGGCGGGCGCTGCCGGTTGAGCAGCGGCTCGGCCACGCCCTGGTCAACGGCATCACCAAGCACATCATCGAAGACACCGAAGAGGCCCGGCTCGCTGCCGCCAAGCCCATCGAAGTCATCGAAGGCCCGTTGATGGATGGCATGAACCGGGTCGGCGACCTGTTCGGCTCCGGCAAGATGTTTCTCCCGCAGGTGGTGAAGAGCGCCCGGGTGATGAAGCAGGCGGTGGCCCATTTGACCCCCTTCATCGAAGCGGAAAAGGACGCCCGGGCGAGCGCCAAGGGCGTCATCGTGATGGCCACCGTGAAGGGCGACGTCCACGACATCGGCAAGAACATCGTCGGCGTGGTGCTGCAGTGCAACAACTTCGAGGTGCACGACCTTGGCGTGATGGCGCCCGCCGAGCAGATACTCGCCAAGGCCCAGGAAGTGGACGCAGACCTGATCGGCCTGTCGGGACTGATCACCCCATCCCTGGACGAAATGACCCATGTGGCCGGGGAAATGCAGCGCCTCGCATTTGAGATGCCGCTGCTGATCGGCGGCGCCACCACGTCCAAGGCCCACACCGCCGTGAAGATCGAACCGCAGTACGGCAACGCTCCAGTCGCCTATGTCCCCGACGCCTCCCGGGCGGTGCAGGTTGCCGCGCAGTTGGCGTCCCGAGGGGCGCAGAGCGAGCTGGCCGCGGACCTGCGCTGCGAATACGCGGCCATCCGCAAGCGCAATGTCCTGCGGCAGCGCAAGGTCGAGCTGCTCAGCCTCGATGCGGCACGCGGCAACAAGCTGCAGTTGGACTGGACCGGCTTCACGCCGCCGGCGCCCGCCCGCACCGGCGTCACCACCACCCGCTTCAGCATCGACGGGCTGGCGCCCTACATCGATTGGACCCCGTTCTTCATGACCTGGGAGTTGGCGGGCAAGTATCCCGCCATACTGGACGACGACAAGGTGGGGGAAAGCGCCCGCAGCCTGTTCGCCGATGCCCAAGAGATGTTGGCCGCCTTGGCGCAACGCGAAGCGCTCAAGATCCGAGCGGTCACCGGCATCTGGCCCTGCCGCCGGGAAGGCGACGACGACATCCGCCTGTTCGTCGATGAGGCGCACAGTGAAAGCCTCGCCGTCGTCCATCACCTGCGCCAACAGCGGCTGCTGCCGGAAGGCAAGCCGAATCTCTGCCTAGCGGACTTCGTCTCGCCCGAACGCGACTACTTGGGCGGCTTCGCCGTCACCGCCGGCCTTGGCATCGACGAGACGCTCAGCGCCTATGCGGACGACGACTACTCATCCATCCTGATCAAGGCCCTAGCCGACCGCCTGGCCGAAGCGGCGGCGGAACGCCTGCACGAGCAAGTGCGCCGCGACCACTGGGGCTACGCGGCGGCGGAACGGCTGGACAATGCCGAGTTGATCGCGGAACGCTACCAAGGCATCCGCCCCGCGCCCGGCTACCCGGCCTGCCCTGACCACACCGAAAAGGGCAAGCTGTTCGAACTGCTCGACGCCCAGGAAGCCACCGGCATCGAGCTGACCGAAAGCTACGCCATGCATCCCGCCGCCTCGGTGTCCGGCTGGTACTTCGCCCATCCCGAAAGCCGCTACTTCGGCGTCGGCAAGATTGATGACGATCAAGTGCGGGACTACGCGCAGCGCAAGGCGTTCAGCGTCGAGGAAACCCGCCGCTGGCTGTCGCCCAATCTAGCCTAGGCCTTCCTTCGGACCGCGGGCGTTCGCGCCCTCGACTGGAGCCGGAGACTTCCATTGCCGGGCAGAAAGTCCGGCTGCGCACTATTCTGGTTCTGAATAAGGTGAATGCTCCTCCTTCCGTTGCTCGTTGCAATCCCGATTGCAATAGTCGGCTTCCACGACGACGCATGGGAGAAAGCACAGATGGCTCGTTCAAAGCGACAGTCGGCTGCGTGGGGACTCATCGGCATGGTCCTATTTTGGCCTGTGGTCCAAGAGGCTTCCGCCGCCGTGATTGAAGAGGTGGTTGTGACTGCGCAGAAGCGATCGGAGAGCACCCAGGACGTGCCAATCGCGATCGCCGCCTACGGGGAACGCCGGCTGGAAGACGCCGGGTTCGACCAGATCTCTGATTTGACGCTAACCACGCCCTCGATGCAGGTCAGCAACTTCGGTCCGATCGCCTACGTCACGATGCGAGGCATCGGCAGCGAGAACACCACGGCAGGCGGCGATCCGGGGGTCGCCATGCACCTCGACGGGGTCTACATGGGACGGCCTATCGCCTCGATGTTCACGGCATTCGATGCCGAGCGCGTGGAGATCCTGCGCGGACCGCAGGGCACCTTGTACGGGCGCAATGCGACCGGCGGCTCCATCAATCTGGTCACCCGAAAGCCCGGCAGTGAGTTCGAGGGCGAAATGGACGTCACTTACGGGGACTATGACTGGATGCGTTTTCGAGGCGCCGTCAATCTGCCGATCAGCGATCGGGTCAGCGCCAGACTGGTGGCCTTCAAGGAGGAGCGCGACGGCTACACCGACAACGCGCATCCCGACGGGAACGATGCAAACGACTTGGACAACTATGGCTTCAGAGGTCATCTGAACTTCGATGTCAGCGACCGGGCGTCCCTGCTGCTTTCCGCTTCCTACGTCAAGGTTGATGGAGCGGGGAGCAAGTCAGAGTTGCGGGAGGACTTTCCGGGTTCAACGACTGGCCAGCACCTCGCCGGGCCACCGGGGTTTCTCGGCGCGTCCGGCGGCCCGGCGAGGGGCATACCGGCTGGCTGGGACTACTTCCTGAATGGCGCGCTGGCGGTTAATGACTTGGATCACTTGGAGGAATCGAAGAACCTGCGGGAGAGCAGCGACGATGAGTTTCTGCTGCTGTCGGCCACTTTCGAGATGGACTTCGATGGGTTCACCATCAAGTCGATCAGCGGCTACAACGAAACCGAGTTTGCCTCGCTGCAGGATGCCGACCAGTCGCCAGTGGACCTAGCGGGTTCCAGCTTTTCCGAACAGGCCGAACAGTTCTCCCAAGAGTTGCAGATTCTCTCCAATGGAACGGGGCCGCTGCAGTGGATCGGTGGACTCTACTACTTCAAGCAGGACGCCACACGCCGCTCGTTTTTCTTCCGCGGCAGATTCGATGCCATCGCCAGAACCTTTGGCGTGCCCTCGGCGTTTGACGTCGGCGGCGACGTGGAGTCCGAGTCCATCGCCGGGTTTGGCCAACTCACTTACTCGTTGACAGACCGGTTGAACCTCACCGTCGGCGCACGCCACACCAAGGACGAAAAGAAGGGCACGAACACGGGCTACACCTTCACCAACGGATACACCGGGCCACTCGGGGATGATTGGAACGAATCAACCTACCGCTTGGCAGCGGACTGGTTCGCTTCCGATGACGTGCTGCTGTACGCCAGCTACGCCACCGGCTACAAGTCCGGCGGGGTCAACCAGGTGACCAATCCCCTGGTTGACAATCCAATCTATGATCCGGAGTTCGTTGATGCGTTCGAGGTGGGGTTGAAGTCCACGTTGCTCAACGGCAGCCTCCAGCTCAACTTGAGCGCCTACCACAACAAGTACGAAGACCTGCAGTTCCAAGTGTTCGGCGCGGTCGGCCCCCAAGCGCTGAACGCCGAAGGGGCTAAGGTGCAGGGGATTGAGGCCGAACTGCTGGCGGCGCTGTCGGACACCCTGACCATCGATGCTTCAGTTGGATTGACCGACTCGGAGTTCGATGAGCAGTTCATCAGCGGCGTGCAGCTTGAAGGCAACCAGGTACAGCGGACGCCGGACGTCACCTACTCGCTGGGGATCGCCAATGAATGGGAACTGGGCAATGCCGGAGCGCTCAGGGTTCGCCTAGAATACGCCTACACCGACGAAATCTACTACACCGCGTTCAACCGCAACGCCCGGTTCGCAGAGGCGGGCGGTTCGGATCTGGCGGATGACTATTCGAACCTGAACCTGAGGATGTTCTGGTACAGCGCCGACGACCGCTGGACGGTCGAGCTTTCAGCCACCAACCTCACGGACGAGGAGCAGGAAGGCAATGTCTTCCGCGGCATCGGCTTTCTCGACGTTGCCGGCGGCGGAGGCCCGGAACAGGTGACCTACAATCCACCGCGCCAGATCGCCCTGCGCATGGGCTTCAGGTTTTGAGGGCAACGACCCCATGCGAGGGCATCGCCGGCCTGGGAGCGATCGCGCCATCGAGGGCTCGGTACAGTGACTGCCGCAGCCACCGGTGGGCTGGGTCCTGATGGTTTCGTGCGTGCCAGTACTGCTTGACGTCGAAGCCCGCTAACTCAAACGGCGGCTCAGCGCACACTAGGCCGAGTTCGCGGGCGAGCGGCTCCAGGATCCGGCCGGGCAGGGTTACGATCAAGTTGGTGCGGCGGGCGGTAAGCAAGGCCACCAGAAAACTGCCTGTGATGATGTACCGGTGTGCCGGGTCGATCGTTTCAATCAGCGCCCGCTCGGCCACGCGGTGCGCGTGCGCCAGCCCGCGCGTCGAGGCGACGACGTGATGCGCGTCAAGAAAATCCGCCTCGGTGCCGGATTTCACGTAAGGGTGATCGGGCCGGGCAAAACAGCGATACCGCTCCTCATACAGGCTCTGTGCGTGGATCCCCGCCACCAACTCAGGATAGGGCCCGAGCACCAGATCGGCTTCCCCGCTTTCCAGCGCCCTGCGCATCTCGTCTGCGTCGAGCGTGGTGCCTCGAAACCGCACGCCCGGCGCTTCCGGGTGCAGCACCTCATAGAGGGTGGACAGCGCCATCAACTGGCCGATGTCAGATGCGGCGATCACGAATTCACGATCCAACGCCGTGGAATCAAAGTCCAGGCCGCCCTCCACCAAGCGTTGACGCAACCTGAGGAGTTGGTCCACTTCCTTGGCGATGGCGCGAGCCTTTGGCGTCGGCTCCATGCCTCCGCGGACGCGCACCAGCAGCCGGTCGTTCAACGCGTCCCGCAGCCGCGCGAGACCATGGCTGGCGGTGGGTTGCGGGATGTCCAAGTGGCGCGCGGCGCCACTGACGCTCCGTTTGCGTAGAAGGGCATCCAACAACCGAATGTGGCGGAAATCCAAGTCATCTATTTCCATGGTCGGAACTCCTAGCCCATGGGAAGTAGAACCCATGCCGGCGGAGAAATTCAATAACTGAATTGTGCATATGCCTTGCCCTGCGTTGTGCGCCACGCCCCACCCGCGAATCATAGAGGGCACCACTACCGCGGCATTGGCGTTGCCGCCCCTGGAAATCGAGAAAGCGGGAATCAAGGGAGATCATTCATGAAATTCGAGGCACCTGAAAGTCCCAGCAGGGCGCTGAGCGGTCATCATCATGTGACGACAGGCACCGGAAACCCGCAGGAGGATTTCGATTTCCATACCAAGGCGTTAGGGCTGCGTTGCGTGAAACGCACCCTCTTCTACGATGGCGCCACGCCCGTGTATCACTTTTACTACGGCAACAATCTCGGCGATGAGGGCACTTTGCTGACCACCTTTCCCATGGCCCACACGGGCGTCAGGGCCAGGGAGGGATCCGGCCAAGTTCGCCACATCGACCTGTCCGTGCCCGCAACCTCTCTGAACTACTGGAAGGCCCGGCTCCACAGCATGGGCTTCGAGGTCAACGAAGCCGAACACTTCGGGGAGCGTCGCTTGGAATTCCGCTCGCCGCACAACATTCGCCACAATCTAGTGGGTGTGGATGCGGACCCCCGCACAGCGCACTGGTCGGGGCCGGTTCCCGCCGAACACATGATTCGCGGCACCCATGCCATCGGCGTCTCGGCACGGGAAATGGAACTGATGAGCGAGTTTCTGGAAGTGGCGTGGGGAAGCCGGCTGGTGGATACCGACGGCAATCGGATGCGCTACGAAATGGGCGCCGGAGGCACCGGAACCTTCACCGACTTCGTGATCGAACCCAATCTGCAACCAGGCAGTTGGACTGTAGGCGAAGGCGCAATCCACCATACAGCCTACGATTGTCCGGATCGAGAGACCCAGGATGCGATCAAGTTTTACGTGGAGGGGCTCGGCTACACCGATTTCTCAGACGTAAAGGACCGGGGATATTTCGATTCCATTTACGTGCGAACGCCGTCGGGCGCCTTGTTCGAGGCGACGGTTTCTCACGATCCCTCCTTCTTGTGTGACGAGCCGGAGGATTCCCTAGGAACCGCACTGATGATCTCGCCACAGATCGAGGCGAATCGCGAAGAGGTTCTCGCGTTCATCGGCGAGGTGAAAGGCTAACCCGCCGCGCCGATGCTCAACTACGCCTATCGCGGCCTGCCTTGGGATATCGTCTTTGGCGTTGACGCGGCCAGGCGCCTGCCTGACGAAATGGACCAGCGCGGTTTGGAACGCGCGCTAGTGCTGACGACGCCAAATCAAGCCCGGCAAGGCGAACAACTGAAGCGGCAACTGGCCCATCGGGCGGTCGGGTTGTTCAGCGAGGCTGTCATGCACGTGCCCTCGGGCACGTTGGCCGCGGCCACGCATATGGCCAAGGCGGTCGATGCCCGATGCACAGTCGCTTTGGGCGGCGGTTCAACCACCGGCTTGGGGAAGGCCTTGGCCGTCAAGAACGGTCTTGCCAACGTGGCCATTCCCACCACCTACGCCGGTTCTGAAATGACCGACATCTGGGCGGTGACCGAAGGTGACCGCAAGGTGACAAAGAGGGATGTGCGAGCGGTGCCGACTCTCACGATCTACGATCCCAAGCTTACGCTCTCGCTCCCCCCCAAGTTTGCCGCGGCAAGCGGCATGAACGCGATGGCCCAAGCGGTAGTGAATGTTGCCACCCATCGTCCGAATCCCATGGTGGGGGCAATGGCGGCTGATGCCATACGCACATTGGCGCAGAACCTGCCACTGATCATGCGTAACGGGGACGATCTGGAGGCGCGTACGGGTGCCCTTTATGGCGCAAGCCTCGCTGCGGCTGCGCTCGGCACCGGAACCACCAGTCTCCACCATCGGCTGTGCCACGCATTCGGCGGTGCCTTCAATACGCCCCATGCGGAAACGCATGCCGTGTTGCTGCCATACAGCGTGGACTTCAACGCGAGCGCCATCCCGAAAGCAACCAGCCGAGTGGCCGAGGCCTTGGGCAGTGATTCGGCTGCGGGAGGGCTGCGGCTATTGGCCGAGTCAGTGGGCGCACCCCTGAGCTTGAGCGAGATTGGCGTGGGTCGAAGCGATATCGAAAAAGCCGTGCGCCTAGCGCTGGCGGCGCCCTTGGACAACGCAAGACCTGTTTCCCCGGACGAGTTGCATGAACTGCTCGTTCGGGCGTTCGATGGGCAACTGCTTGGCTCAGGTTCCGCGATTGCAACGGGCGCGCGGACATCGCAACCCGCATGAAGACGGTGACTCGGATCAACGTGAGTCGGGCTGCTGCCATGGTGCAGCCGGGTGACGTGCTACTGGTTGGCGGCTTCGGCATGACCGGCAACCCGGTGCACTTGCTTGACGCGCTTGCTGCGTGCGGAACCGGCGATCTGACCTACGTCGGCAACAATGTTGGCGAACCGGGGCTCGGCGGCGGGAAACTGCTGCGCAATGGCCAACTGAAGCGGGCCATCGGGTCTTTCTTCACTTCCAATCCAGAGGCTGTGCGGGCCGCGCAATCCAACGAGCTAGAAGTGGAACTGCTGCCCCAGGGATCGCTGGGTGAAGCCCTTCGCGCTGGCGGCGCTGGCATTGGCGGCTTCTACACACCAACATCCGCAGGCACGCCCCTGTCGGAGGGGAAGGAAATTCGCACCATCGATGGGAAAGAGATGGTGTTCGTTAAGGGTCTTCGTGGCGACGTGGGCTTTGTGCGCGCATGGCGCGCCGATACTGCGGGAAACCTTCAATACCGCATGACGGAGCGGAATTTCAACGAAGCCATAGCCACGGCCGCTGACTTGGTCATCGCCGAAGTGGAGGAAATTGTTCCGGCGGGCACACTGGACCCCGACACGATTCACACGCCGGGTTGTTACGTGGACTACCTCGTTGAAGCTCGACTGCGTCCTGAAGACCTTGGGTCTTCGGCATCGGTGTCCGCAAGCGCCAAGTCAGCCGATGATTCCCGTCGTCTAATTGCAGCCACGGCGCTCGCCGAATTGCGGCCGGGTGACGTGGTGAATCTGGGAATCGGCATTCCCACGCTGGTGGCCGATCTCATCGATGTCGAGGCGGGCATCGTGATTCACACGGAGAACGGGATGCTCGGCGTCGGCCCGGAACCTGCGGCTGGCGGTGCGCTGGACTACCCGGTGAATGCGGGAAAGACACCAGTGACGGCGTTGCCCGGCGCGAGTTACTTCGACAGCGCCACTTCCTTCGCTATGATTCGCGGCGGGCATGTGGATGTGGCCATCATGGGTGGTCTCCAGGTTGACGAACTCGGCAACCTAGCCAATTGGGCGGTGCCCGGCAAACCACTGCTCGGTGTTGGCGGGGCGATGGACCTCGCCACGGGCGCAAGGAAAATCGTGGTGACGATGACGCACACTGACCGCAATGGCGCACCGAAGTTGGTGCCCCGTTGTTCGCTGCCCCTCACCGCAAAGGCGGTTGTCGATGTGGTGATCACGGAACTGGCTGTATTCCACTTTCTCAAGAGCGGCAGTCATCGCCGACTTGCACTGGTCAAGCTTATGCCGGGCGCTGCGGTTGAAGACATTCGATCGAAGACCGCCGCTGACTTTGACGTGGCGTTGCAAACGGGCGATTAGAGTTCGACATAGCGCCGCTCCCTCAAGCGCGGTTTTGGTTCTATCCATAGGCGCAATTGTGCATTCAGCTAGGCCGCCGCCGGTGCTAGCGTTACGGGTTGCTTCGCACCTTGCAGAAACCGATGTACCGCTACGACACCTTCGACCAGCAGTTTGTTGACGAACGGGTGGCGCACTTTCGCAGCCAGACCGAGCGCTACTTGGCGGGCGAACTCAGCGACGATGAGTTCCTGCAGCTACGCCTGCGCAATGGCCTCTACATTCAGCGCTTGGCACCCATGCTGCGGGTGGCGGTGCCCTACGGCACCCTGTCGAGCCGCCAATTACGGATGCTCGCCCACATCGCCCGGCATTACGATCGCGGCTATGGCCACCTTAGCACCCGCCAGAACATGCAGTTCAATTGGCCGGAATTGGCCGAAGTGCCCGATATACTGGCCGATCTCGCCACCGTGCAGATGCACGCCATCCAGACCAGCGGCAACTGCATCCGCAACGTCACCGCCGATGAGTTCTCGGGGGTGGCGGCTGATGAGGCGGTCGATCCCCGCCCCTACTGCGAGCTGATCCGCCAATGGTCCACCTCGCATCCGGAATTCGACTGGCTGCCGCGCAAGTTCAAGATCGCCATCAGCGGCGCCGAAGACGACCGGGCTGCGGTCAACGTCCACGACATCGGCTTGCTGGTGCGGCGGCGCAGCGGCGAGACCGTCTTCGACGTCTTGGCCGGCGGTGGCCTCGGCCGCACCCCGGTCATCGGCTCACTCATCCGGGAGGCGCTGCCGGTCCGCCATCTGCTCACCTACCTCGAAGCCATGATGCGGGTGTACAACCGCTACGGCCGCCGTGACAACAAGTACAAGGCGCGCATCAAGATCCTGGTTCGGGCCATGACCGCCGAGGGGTTCAAGGCCCGAGTCGATGAGGAGTGGTCACACCTGAAGGGTTCGCCCAGCACCTTGACGGATGAACAGGTGGCAGGCATGGAGGCCCACTTCCGGCCGCCCGCCTACGTCGAACGGCCCGGCGCCGCAGCCGCCTTGGCAGCGGACCGGCTCAAGGATGCGGACTTCGCCCGGTGGGTGCGGCACAACGTGTCGCCGCACAAGCAAGCCGGCTACGCGATCGCCACCCTCTCCACGAAGGAAACCGGCACCCCGCCCGGCGACGTCTCCGACCGCCAGATGGAAGCGGTGGCCGATTGGGCCGAGGCTTACGGCTTCGGCGAGATCCGCATCTCCCACCAGCAGAACTTCGTGCTGCCGGACGTTGGCCAGGACCAGCTTTACGCACTCTGGCAGGCGGCGCAGGGCGAGCGGCTCGCCGCGCCCAACCGAGGCTTGGCCACCGACATCATCTGCTGCCCCGGCGGCGACTACTGCTCCCTGGCCAACGCCAAGTCCATTCCGGTGGCGGAGGCCATCCAGGCCCAGCTTGAGGACTACGACTACCTGCATGACCTAGGCGAGCTCGACATCAACATCTCCGGCTGCATGAACGCCTGCGGCCACCACCACGTCGGCCACATCGGCATTCTCGGCGTGGACAAGAAAGGCCGCGAGTACTACCAAGTCTCCATTGGCGGCCATGCCGGCAACGACGCTTCCGTCGGCCAGATCATCGGGCCATCCTTCTTCCGCGACGACGTTCCCAGGGTCATCCGCCGCATCTTCGATGTTTACCTCGCCGAGCGCGTGGAAAACGAGAGCTTCCTGCACTGCGTTCGACGCATCGGCGTCGAACCCTTCAAGGTAGAGGTTTATGCCAAAGCTGCTTAGATTGAATGACGACGCCAACGGGGCCACCAACGGCGCAACCAATGGCACGCCGCCGCAACTTGAGCCGGCGGGCCAATGGACAGCGGAGTCCGGCATGGGCGTTGAACTCAGCGTGGACCAGGAGATCGAGGAGCGGTTTCTGGCCGCACCGCAGATCGGCATCGAGTTCCCAGCCTTCAATGACGGCCGGGGGCTCTCCCAAGCGGTGCTGCTGCGCAGCCGCCACGGCTACCAAGGCGACCTAGTCGCCACCGGCGCGGTGCAGCCCGACATCCTGCACTACATGCGCCGCTGCGGCTTCACGGCCGCGGTGCTGCCGGGCGGCGACGTTCCCGACCCGCAAACCCTTGCACCCTATTCGGATTACTATCAGGCTTGCGCCATTGAGCCCGAGCCGGGCCGTTTCCGAATAGAGAGAGGACCATCGAACATTCCGACATAGTCGCATCGTTTTTCCTGATCTTCGCCGGGGCGGCGGTGCTAGCCACCTTCGCCCTGTACAGCCGCCAACCCCTATTAGTCGCCTACATCGCCATCGGCTGCCTGCTCGGCCCGCACGGGGTGGCCGTGGTGAGCGATGCGCAACTGCTCGCCGAAATCGCCGAGTTCGGCATCATCTTCCTGCTCTTCCTGATCGGGCTGGACATGCAGCCCTCCACGCTGAAGACCATGCTGGGCAAGTCCCTAATGACCGCGCTAGGCACCTCGGCGGCGTTTTTCGCGGTCGGCTTCGGGCTGACGCTGGCGTTTGGCTTCAGCATTGCCGAGGCGTTGGTCGCGGGCGTGGCGGTGACCTTTTCGAGCACCATCCTGGGCGTGAAGCTGCTGCCCACCACGGTGTTGCACCACCGGCACATCGGCGAAATCGTGGTTGGCCTGCTGCTGATACAGGATGTGCTGGCGATCGTTGCCCTGGTGCTGGTGGCCGGCTACGGGGGGAGCCTTGAGGCCACCCTGACGAGCCTCGGCACCATCGTCATCGCCTTTCCGGCGCTGGCCTGGGCCGCCTTCCTGGTGGTGCGCAAGGTGTTGCTGCCGCTGATCGCCCGCTTCGACGCCTTCCACGAGTTCATCTTCCTGCTGGCGATCGGCTGGTGCTTCAGCGTCGCCTTCGCCGCCGGCGCCGCCGGGCTCTCATTGGAGATCGGCGCCTTCCTCGCCGGCGTCACCTTGGCAATTCATCCGGTCTCCCAATACATCGCCGAAAGCCTGCGCCCCATCCGGGACTTCTTCCTCGTGCTCTTCTTCTTCTCCGTGGGAGCGGAACTCGACATCGGCGCGGCGCTGCAAATGGCGGTTCCCATTCTGCTGCTGGCGGGCCTGCTGATCGCTTTGAAACCCCCCACATTCGCCTATCTGCTGCGTTGGCAGGGGGAGTCCAAGGCCGATTCCTGGGAAACGGGGTTTCGGCTCGGGCAGGCGTCGGAATTCTCCCTGCTGCTGAGCTACGTCGCCGTGGGGGCCGGGCTAATCGGCACCGATGCGGCCTACCTCATCCAAGGCGCCACCATCCTGACCCTGATCGCCTCGAGCTACTTGGTCGTCTTCCGCTTCCCCAGCCCCATTGCCATGAGCGCCGACCTGCGGCGTGATTAGATTTTAGATCAATCCAGGACCACGAGGCCGCGGCCGACCATGCGTCCGGCCAAGATGCGTTCTATGGCTTCCGGCAACGCATCCAGCGTCAGCGCTTCCTCCAACGCCGCCAAGTCCATCTTCCAAGGTCCGGCCAGCTTCTCCCAGATTTCCCGTTTCTGCTCAAGCGGCAACTGCACCGAGTCGATGCCGAGCAGGTTCACATGGCGCAGCAAGAAGGGCAGCACGGTGGCTGGAATGGCCGGTGAATCCACCAAGCCGCAGGCGGCCAGGCTGCATCCGTACTTGAGGCTCTTGACCGCATTGAAGAGGATTTCGCCGCCCACGGCATCGATGGCGCCGGCGTAGGCCTCGCGCAGCAAGGGCTTGTCTGCGCCCTCCCGGGCCTGCTCTCGAGTCAGCACCTGGGCGGCGCCCAGCCCGCGCAGCCAGTCGTGCCGCTCCGCCTTGCCGGACACGGCGGCCACCTCGTAGCCGAGTTGGGCCAGCAGCTTCACCGCCACCGAACCGACCCCGCCGGTGGCACCGGTGACCAGAACCGGACCCAGCCCAGGGGCCATGCCGTGCGCTTCGAGCTTGTGCACCGCCAAGGCGGCGGTGAAGCCAGCCGTGCCGAGCCGCATGCTCTCCCGCAGCGACAGCCCCGCGGGCAGGGCGACGACCCAGCCGGCGGGAACCCGTATGCGCTGCCCGAAGCCGCCCGGCGTGTTCATGCCAAGATCGAAGCCGATCACCACCACCGCATCGCCGGGCGCAAAGTCCGGGCCAGATCCCGCCAGCACCACCCCGGCGGCGTCAATGCCGGGCGTGTGGGGATAGCGCCGGGTGACGCCCCGGTTGCCACTCGCCGAAAGGGCGTCCTTGTAGTTGAGCGACGAGTAGCGGACCTCGATCAAGACATCGCCGTCGGGCAGGTCATCCAGCGTACGCTCGACGACGCACCCGCGGTAGCTGCCGTCCTGCTCCTCCACCCAATAGGCTTTGAACGTCACCGCCAGCCTCCCTTGCCGGGCAACCATTGAACGAGTTGCTTCACGCCGCTCTCGATCTCGCCAAGCACCCGCTCCAAGGGCTTCTTGTGCTCCACCCAGCGCACCTCGAAGACATCCGCTTCCGCGCAGCGCCGCATCAGGTACTCATCACTGGTGGTGATTTCATCAACCAGGTTCAACTCGATGGCCCGCCGTCCGTACCAAGCCTCGCCGGTGGCCACCTTCTCCAACTCCACGCCCGGGCGCTGTTCGTTAACGAATTCCTGGAACAGCACATGCAGGTCCTCGAGCTCCTCGGTGAACTTGCGGCGTCCCTCGTCGGTGTTCTCGCCGAGCACGGTCAGGGTGCGCTTGTAGCGTCCGGCGGTAATGACCTCCACGTCCACATCGTTCTTCTTCAGCAAGCGATGGACATTGGGAATCTCCGCCACCACGCCGATGGAGCCCACCACCGCGAAGGGCGCCGCGATGACCTTGTTGGCCACCGCCGCCATCAAGTAGCCGCCGCTAGCCGCCACCTGGTCCACTGCCACCACCAGATTCAGGCCGTGCTGACGCACCCGCTGCAACTGCGATGCCGCCAGTCCGTAGCCATGCACCCGGCCACCGAAGCTCTTGACCCGCACCACCACCTCATCGCCGCTGCTGGCCTTGGTGAGCACGGCGTTGATCTCGTGGCGCAGATGGGAAACCTTGGTGGCATCCAAGTCGCCCTCAAAGGTGAGCGCGTAGACGCGGCTCTTGCTCGGCTCTTCCGCCTGCGCGTCGCCCGTATCGCTATCGGCAGCCGCCTGGGGCGCATCCTGGCTCTGCGTCGCCTGCTTGGCCTCCTTCTTGGCCTTACGGCGTGCCTGCTTGGCCTCCTGGCGCGCCGCCTTGCGGTATTGCCCCCGGGTGAGCATGGCCTGCTCAAGGCCGTGCCGCAGGTCGTCAAGGTAGTCGTTGAGCCGAATCACCTCCAGAGCGCCCCTAGGCGCGTGGCGGCGACGGGCGCTGAATGTCGCCATGGCGCTGAGCACCACCAAAACGGCAGCAACAACCGTGGCGGCCTGGGCCAAGAAAACCAAGTAGTCGTATAGATAGGTCATGTGGGCCTGATCGTGGAAAAGCGGCTTACTTTACTGGCAGAGTGCGCTCTAAGCTACCATCCATTGGGTACCGAGTTGCAAAGCAACTCAAAAGCGTCGCCGAAGGCGACGCACTAGCTCTTTCATGCGAGGGGCGGACCCCTCGCGCTCCCCGGCTGAAGGCTCCTTCATGCGAGGGGCGGGCCCCTCGCGCTCCCCAGCTGAAGGCTCTTGCCCAGAATCGACAACTCCACCAAACTACGCGCCCCAACAGCCACACCCCTTGGCTTGGGCGGCCCACATCGGCAGCCACCAAGGGAAAAAGAACTCAAGGGGGCACCATTAACACCGCAAACGCCTTTTGGCAGAACTTTCTCGGCCATACGCCGCGCTGGTACAAGCTGACCATCGTCACCTTTCTGGCCATCAACCCAATCCTCCTAGTGGTCGCCGGGCCCGAGGTCGCCGGTTGGGCGCTAGTGCTTGAGTTCATCTTCACCTTGGCGATGGCGTTGAGCTGCTATCCGCTGCAGCCGGGTGGCCTGCTGGCCTTGGAGGCCGTGGTGCTTGGCATGACCTCGCCGGACACCATTCGGGCGGAGGTGTTCAGCAACTTCCCGGTCATCCTGCTGCTGATGTTCATGGTGGCGGGCATCTTCTTCATGAAGGAACTGCTGCTGTTCACCTTCACCAAGATATTGCTCGGCATCCGCTCCAAGGCCCTGCTCGCCCTGCTGTTTTCAGCGGTGGCCGCGGTTCTTTCCGCCTTTCTCGATGCGCTGACGGTGACCGCGGTGATCATCAGCGTCGCCGTTGGCTTCTACGGCGTCTATCACAAGGTGGCGTCGGGCAAGACCTTTCACGATGAGGACCACGAACACGGCGACGACCAAGGCGTGCACGAACATCACCGCGATCACTTGGATCAGTTCCGCGCCTTCCTGCGCACCCTGCTGATGCACGGGGCGGTCGGCACGGCCCTCGGCGGCGTCTGCACCACCGTTGGCGAGCCGCAGAACCTGCTCATCGCCAACAAGCTCGGCTGGGAGTTCATCGAGTTCTTTCTGAACATGGCGCCGGTAACCCAGCCTGTCCTGGTGGTCGGGCTCATCACCTGCGTCCTGCTGGAGAAACTCAAGCTGTTCGGCTACGGCGTCGAAATGCCCGACAACGTGCGGCACATACTAGAGGACTTCGACGCTGCGGAAACCCAAAAGCGCACCAACCGGGATTCGGCCCGCCTCATTATCCAAGCCATCGCCGGCATCTCGCTGGTCTTCGCCCTCGCCTTCCATGTGGCTGAAGTGGGCTTCATCGGGCTGATGGTGATCGTCATCCAAACCGCCTTCAACGGCATCGTGCGGGAGCATCAGTTGGGCAAGGCGTTCGAGGAGGCGCTGCCCTTCACCTCGCTGCTGGTCGTCTTCTTCGTCATCGTCGCGGTGATCCATGACCAGCACCTGTTCCAGCCGGTCATCGAATACGTGCTGAGCCTAGACCTTTCGGTGCAGCCAGGCATGTTCTACATCGCCAACGGCGTGCTCTCAGCCATCAGCGACAACGTGTTCGTGGCGACGGTTTACATCAACGAGATCAAGGCGGCGTTCGACGCCGGCGACATTAGTAGGGCGCACTTCGAACTCATGGCGGTGGCCATCAACACCGGCACCAACATTCCCAGCATCGCCACGCCCAACGGCCAAGCCGCCTTTCTATTCCTGCTGACCTCGTCGGTGGCACCGCTGATCCGGTTGTCCTACCTGCGCATGGTGCTGATGGCGCTGCCCTACACGGTGGTTATGGGCGTGACTGGTTGGGTGGCAGTCCACTACTTCCTCGCGTGAAGCGGACACCACCTCAGTAACCCAATTGCTTGTCGATAACGCCTTCGAGCGGCTCGCCGCGTCGCAGGCGCTTGAGGTTCTCGACAAAGCGGTCGATGTTGCGAGCGGCGCGAAACTGGCTGGCGCCGGCGGTATGGGGCGTCATCACCACGTTGGGCAACGTCCACAGCGGGCTGTCCGCAGGCAGGGGCTCACGCGGGGCGACGTCCAGAGCCGCCCCTCGAATCTGGCCGCTGGCCAACGCCTCCACGAGATCATCCTCCACCATGACCTCACCCCGGGTAACGTTGACCAGAATGGCGGAGTCCTGCATGGCGCGGAAGGCGGCGCGGTTGAACTTGTTGCGAGTCTCCGGGGTCAGCGGCGTGCAAATGGCGAGCACATCTGAGCGCGCCAGCAATTCGTCAAAGAAGTCCGGCCCTTCCACCCGCTGCACTTCCGGCGAGGCAGGCACCACCTCCCGATCCATGGCAACAACCTTCATGCCGAAGGCCGCCGCCCGCCGAGCCATGGCCCGACCGGTGCCGCCAAAACCCCACAGTCCCATGGTGGCGCCGGTCAGCTCGATTTCCTGTGCCCGCATCTCGGGACGGTGATTCCAGCAGTCGGCCCCCAAGCGATGGGCGGTGGCCAACTGCCGGGTGAGCATCAGCAGCAGCCCGAAGGCGTGATCCGCCAAGTGCTCGCCAACCAAGCCCTTCTCGCTGGTCAGGATGACCTCGCTGTTGCGAAATTCGTCAAACAGCAGCGCATCCACGCCCGAAGCGATGGCATGCAGCCAGCGGAGCTTGCGGGCGCGCCGGAACAGCCGCCGGGAGATGAAGCCCAGCACCACGTCCGCATCGTCGATATCCTGATCCGCCTCGGCATAGTCCCGAACCACCACTGTCGCGCCGCCGCCCGCTTCGGCCATGCGCTCGAGGTCGGCGGCGCTCACTTCCGGCAGGGTCAGCCCTGGCAATACCAGTATCTTCATGTGTACTCCATGGCAACGCGCCCTAGACCTTGAATCTCACCCGCGTCAAAGTCCCCTTCGTAGCGGCAGGGACCGGCAACGGCCTGCTTGGTGAAGGAGCCGGTGATGATCCGCGCCCCGGCTTCGATTCGGCGTCCAAAGGCGGCCAGTTGGACGGCAAGCGCAGCAATGGACGCAAAATGGTCGTCGATGTGGCCATCGGCGGCGACCTGCTGGACCGCTTCGCCATCTCGATGCAGGGTGACGGAGAGGCCTGAGAACGGGAAGCGTTCCCAGTCGAATTGCCGCTCCTTCCCCACCACGATGCCCCATTGGGCCAGATTGTCGGCGATGTGCTCATCTTGGCCTGCGCTTGACGGCAAACGGCGTTCAATGAGTTCAAAGGCCGGGGCGACGGACGCGACCGCGTCAAGCACTTGGCTGCGACTCACTTCGCCTTCCAGCGCCCGGCCCAGCCGGAAGCAGAGTTCATTCTCGATGCCGGGTGTTCGCATCCCAGCCAAGGGGATGCGGGCACCGCTGTCGAACACCCGATCGGCGCGGATGTGGCCAAAAGGCCGGAAGCCCTCGCCCATGCTGTCCCGGGCTGCCCCAGAAGTGAGACCCACCTTCCAACCCGCCGGCGCATCAGCCCCCAACGCATCCAACTGACGCTGCAAACCCGCCTCGAGTTGCCGCCGGTCCGGCATGTGGAATCTCCAAACAACGACCAATCAATAGGCTAACATGGCCCCATTCGACTCACGGAAATGGACATGCGTAACGGCTTGTCAGTGCTCGACACCGATGCCCACCAGATGGAGCCGCCGAGCATCTGGCGGGAGTGCATCGACTCGGCCTTTGCCGACCGGGCGCCGCGGATGAGCGACTTAGGCCAAGGCCGCACCGGCATGGTGGTCGAAGGCGAGCCCATCACCAAGCAGGACGGCAGCTACCCCATGCACTCCGAGGAGTTCCTGCAAGCCGCAGCGCGCGGCATGGAAAAGCATGAGCAGTCCCGGGCCGAAGGCTTCAGCCCGGCGGCGCGGCTGAGCGACATGGACAGTTACGGGGTTGATGCCCAAGTGCTCTACCCCACCGTCGGCGGGCAGATGCTCGGCAAGGAGTTCCGTGACCTGGAACTGCTCGCCGCCGTCTGCCGAGCCTACAACGACTGGAGCCTCGACTACTGCGCCGCCGCTCCCGAGCGCCTGCGCATGGCGGCCATGCTGCCCATGCAGGCGCCGGACCTTGCCATCGAGGAAGCCCGGCGCACCGCCGAGCTGGGCGCGAGCGCCTTTTACGTGCGCCCCAATCCGGTCTGCGGACGCAACCTGCATCACGAGGCCAACGAAGGCCTGTGGAACGCCATTGAGGCCCTCGGCAAACCGGTGTGCATTCACGATTCGGGCTCGCCCTATCTGCCCTCCTTCGGCGAGCGCATGGAGACCCACACCTCCGGCCACATCATCGCCCATCCCTTCGAAGCCATGGTGGCGATGATGAGCCTCATCTGGTACGGCGTGATCGAACGCCATCCGCTTCTTACGGTGGTGCATGTCGAAGCGGACGCCGGCTGGCTCCCCTATTGGCTGCAGCGCATGGAGCAGCACTGGGAATTCTCCGGCAACGCCGAGCATCCGCTGCTTAAGCAACGCCCGACGGCTTATTTCAAGTCCAACTTCCTGGTGGCCTGCCGAGGCGACGAGCGAACCCTGCCGGCGGTTTGCGATCTGGTGGGGGACGACTACGTGACCTTCAACACCGACTACCCACACCCCGACGGCACTTGGCCGGCGGGCCTGGCGGACTTGGAGAGCCAGCCCCTGCCGGAGGCCAGCATCCGTAAGATCTTCTGGGACAACGGCGCGGCAGCGTTCGGGCTGGCTTGAGGCACCGCGTTATCAACGTAGAATACGGCTCCCTGCGCGAACCCAACGGACTCTCATGAAGAACGGCGCCCCGGCAAACGAGCACGGCAACGCTCAGCAACGCATCCGTGCAGTCTCCGAGTGGCTGTCCGGGCGCATCATTGGCCAGGAGGCGCTGATCGAGCGGCTGCTCATGGCCCTGCTGTGCGGCGGCCACCTGCTCGTGGAGGGCGCGCCGGGCCTAGCCAAGACCCGGGCCATCAAGGAACTGGCCAGCGTCGTCTCCGGGGACTTTCACCGCATTCAGTTCACCCCGGATCTGCTGCCCAGCGACGTGACCGGCACCGAGGTGTACCGCCCGGAGGACGGCTCGTTCAGCTTTCAGCGAGGCCCGGTGTTCCACAACCTGCTGCTGGCCGATGAAATCAACCGGGCGCCGGCCAAGGTCCAGTCCGCCCTCCTTGAGGCAATGGCCGAGCACCAAGTGAGCTTTGGCCGCGAAACCTTCCCGCTGCCAGACCTGTTCCTGGTCATGGCCACCCAGAACCCGATCGAGCAGGAGGGCACCTATCCGCTGCCGGAGGCTCAGCTCGACCGCTTCCTGATGCATGTCAAGGTCGATTATCCCGACGCCGCGGCAGAAGCGGAGATCCTCAGGCTGGTGCGCACCGAGGTGGCATCGGCCACGGCAAACGCCCAGCCGCTGGCCTTGGTGGACGAGGCGGCGGTGTTCAGCGCCCGGCAAGCGCTGCTCGCCCTGCACATGGCGGAGCCGGTTGAACGCTACATCATCGCCTTGACCACCGGCTCCCGAAACCCGGCGGGCGATTTGGCCGAATGGCTGGAGTACGGGGCAAGTCCCCGGGGCACCATCGCCTTGGATCAATGCAGCCGGGCGCTGGCATGGCTCGACGGCCGTGACTTCGTCACCCCCGACGACGTCCAAGCCGTGGCGCACGACGTCCTGCGCCACCGCCTCATCCTCTCCTTCGAGGCCGAGGCCAAGGGAATCAGCACCGACGACGCGGTGGATGCCCTGCTCAACCAAGTCGCGGTGCCCTGACCCACCAATCTCATCCCGCCGCCATGAACGCTCCGGTCCTGAGAGGCGCCCACGTTGAACTGAGCGACCTGCTCGCCTTGCGCCATCACCGTGCCCCAAGCCGGCAGCAAGCCAGCCTGCGCCGCGGCCACCAAGCCGGTTCCCGCCTGTCGAAGCTGCGCGGGCGCGGCGTGGACTTCAGCGAGGTGCGCCTCTACCAGCCGGGCGACGACGTGCGCAGCATCGAATGGCGGGTGACCGCCCGCAAAAACAAGCCCCACACCAAGGTCTTCCGCGAGGAACGGGAGCGGCCCACCCTAGTGGTGATCGATCAGTCCCAGAGCCTGTTTTTCGGCAGCCGGGTGCGGCTCAAGTCCGTGGCTGGCGCCGAATTCGGCGCCAGCGCCGCCTGGCGGGCGCTCGCCCACAACGACCGGGTGGGCGGCTTGATCCTCGGCAACGAGCGCACCCCCGTCCATAAGCCGTTGCGCAGCGTCAAGGCGGTGGCACGGCTGCTGGCCGATCTGGCCCAGCAAAACCAAGCCCTGAGCCGCCATACCCGGCTGCTGAATCCGGCCCGTTACCGCGACAGCCTGCAACGCATCCGCCGCCTGGCACCCAACAGCTTCCGCATCGTGCTGATTTCCGACTTCCTGACCAGTGCCGACGCTTGGCACGACTTGGTGCCCAACCTGGCCCGCCACAACGAGCTGACCCTGGTGCGCATTGCCGACCCATTGGAGCGGGCGTTGCCCAAGGCGGAACGCTACAGCATCACCGATGGTTCCGAACGCTGGCAGTTTCACAGCGGCAACCGCCGGCTGCGCACCGCCTACGCCGATCAGTTTGAAAGCCGCGATCAAGCGCTGATGAGCCTGTGCGCCAATCACGCCGCCCGCTTCATCGCCGTGATGACGGACGATGATCCCGCCGTAGGGTTCCTGTGATGGAGCAGGAACTGCTGAATCAGCTCCGCGACATCCACCTGCCCCAAGCGCCGGTGTGGTGGCCGCCGGCTCCCGGGTGGTGGGTCTTGGCAGCGCTGGCGCTCTGTCTGCTCGCTTGGGGCGCGGCCCGGCTGTGGCGGCGCTGGCGACGCTTTCGGCCGGCGCGCACGGCAAGGCAACTGCATCGTGGGCTGACCCTTGAGCTGCTTGATCAGTCGATCACGCCAATGGCTTGGTTGCACCGGACCAACGAAGTGCTTAAGCGCCTGGCCGTCCACGGGCTCGGCCACCGCGAGATGATCCGCGCCTGGGGCGATGATTGGCTGCGCTACTTGGACGGCCGCTACGGCGAACCCGCCTTTTCCAAGGGCGCGGGCCGCAGCCTCGGCCAAGCCCGGTTCCGCCGCACGGCCGAGGTGGACGTCCAAGCGCTGGACGGCTTGATCGGGCGCCTGCTCGATCGGGAGTGCCGTCGCTTTTGGCGTTTTTCCCTTCCGCCAACATCCCGGCGGGACGATGCTGCCAAGCAACCTGGGGGAGGACCGCCGTGATCGAATGGGTCTGGCCTTACGTCCTGCTGCTAGCGCCGCTCCCCGCCTTGCTGCGCTGGCTCTGGCGCCCGCTAGCCAACCGCCAAGCCGCCCTGACGGTCCCTGACGTCAGCTCGTTCCGCCTGCAGCCGGAGAGCGCCTTGACCGGGCGGACCCGCCGCTTGCATTGGCGTCCGGCGCTGCTGTGGCTGGCCTGGCTGGCGCTATTGACCGCCGCTGCCCGGCCGCAGTGGACCGGCGAGCCGGTGACCCTGCCGACCACCGGGCGGGACTTGATGCTGGCGGTGGACATTTCCGGCAGCATGGGCACCGAGGACATGCAGCTTGCTGACCAGTTGGTGGACCGTCTCACGGTGGTCAAGCAGGTTGTCGCGGACTTTGTCGCGGCCCGCCAAGGCGATCGGGTGGGATTGATCCTGTTCGGCACCAACGCCTACCTGCAAGCGCCCCTGACTTTTGACCTCGCCAGTGTCGAGCGGCTGCTGAACGAGGCGCCGGTGGGCATTGCCGGCGGCAAGACCGCCATTGGCGATGCCATCGGCCTAGCCGTCAAACGCCTGCGCGCGCACCCGGACGGCGACCGGGTGCTGATTCTGCTGACCGACGGGGCCAACAACGTCGGCAAAGTGGCGCCCACCAAGGCCGCTGAACTCGCCGCCGCCGAAGCCATTCGCATCTACACCATCGGCGTGGGCGCTGAGCAGATGCGCATGCCGGGCATCTTCGGCGCCCTCGGGTCAAGACTGATCAATCCCTCCGCGGAGTTGGACGAAGACACCCTGACACGAATCGCCGACGCCACGGGTGGCCGCTACTTCCGCGCCCGCAACACCGCCAAGCTGCTGGAAATCTACGACATCATCGACGCCCTTGAAATCATTGAGCAGGATCCGGAAACCTACCGTCCCATCTCCGCCCTGTATTTCTGGCCCTTGGCCTTGGCGTGGGTGCTGATCTGCGCGTTGCTGGTGCCGGTCCCAGGACGGTTCCAACATGATTGAAGCTTGGCAGGACTTCCACTTTCTACGGCCCTGGTGGCTGCTCGGCGCCTTGCCAGCCTTGGCGCTGGCAGTGCTTTGGGCGCGCAAGCACCTCGCTGGCTCCCATTGGCAGGACGCCGTGGAGCCCCGCCTGCTTGATGCGCTGCTCGAGCGCGCCCAGGAAAGCCGGCACCGCTGGACCGCCTGGGCGGCGGCGCTGGCATTGCTGGTCGGCAGCGCCGCGTTGGCCGGTCCTACATGGCAGCGCCTGCCGCAGCCGGTCGAGCAGAAGGAGGACGGCTTGGTCATCCTGTTCGACCTGTCGCTGTCCATGTATGCCGAGGACCTCAGCCCCTCAAGGCTGGCGCGGGCTGGCCACAAGATCGCCGATGTGCTCCGCGTCCGCGACGAAGGCTTCACCGCGCTGGTGGCCTATGCCGGGGACGGCCACGTGGTCGCCCCGCTGACCGACGACGTGCGAACCATTGAGAATCTGCTGACGGCGCTGAACCCGGCCATGATGCCGGTGTTCGGCAGCAATCCGGCAAGCGCCTTGGACCTAGCGCTCGAACTTCTCGCCAACGCCCGCATGGCGCAGGGTCGGCTGCTCATGGTGACCGACGGCATTGATCGGGTTGGCGAAGTCACCGCCCGCTGCAGTCGCCGCTTTCCGCTGTCCATCCTCGGCGTCGGCACGGCTGCGGGGGCACCCATTCCACTGGAGTTCGCCAATCAACCAGGCCAGCAACTGGTGGACAGCCAAGGCCAAATCGTTCGAGCGTCCTTAGACGGCGACCGGCTGGCCACCGTGGCGGATCTCTGCCACGGACGTTATCGCCCCATCGGGGTGGGCGATGGGGACATCAGCCACCTGCTGGCGACGCCCCTGCCCGGTGAGGCCGCAAGCCAGGAACTCGACCGGGAATTCGACGTCTGGGCGGATGTCGGCTATTGGGGCGCGGTGCTCCTGCTGCCGGTTCTGCTGCTCGGCTTCCGCCGCGGCGTCCTGGCCTGCGCCCTCGTCTGCCTGCTGCCCTTCCCCGCCAGTGCCGGCCTCTGGGACGACCTGTGGCAACGCCGCGATCAACAGGGCTGGCAAGCGCTGGAGGACGGAAGCCCGGAAGCGGCCGCCGAACTCTTCGAAGACCGGGATTGGCGCAACGCGGCCCGCTACCGCAGCCAGGATTACCAAGGCGCAGCCCAGGGCTGGATGGCAGCCCAAACCCTCACCGACCACTACAACCTCGGCAACGCCTTGGCCCAGCTTGGCGACTACCAAGCCGCCATCGCCGCCTATGACCAAGCCCTGTCCGGTGCGCCGGACCACGAGGACGCCGCCTTCAACAAGGCGCTCATGGAACAGCTTCTCGAACAGCAGGCGGGCGAGGAGGCGCAGTCCGGCAACCAGCCGAGCCCCGGCGAAGACGAGAACCAGCCGCCCCAGCAAGACGGCCAAAGCGCCGACGGGCCGCAGCAGAGTGAGGCGGGCTCGGACCCCTCCGAAGCGGAAAGCAGCCAAGGAACGGGCCAGCAGGAGGAAACCAACGCTGGCGAGCCGCAGTCAAACGCCGAAACCGCCGACGCCGAGGGGGGTCGCGACGAGCAGCAGGAGGCCTTGGAGCAATGGCTGCGCCGAGTGCCCGACGACCCCGGCGGCCTCTTGAGGCGCAAGTTTCAGTACGAAACCAACCAACGGCTACGTCAGGGCGACTACCGCAACCGCGAGCAAGAGAAGATCTGGTGAATCGAGCCTTCCGATTGCTCTGGCTGTTGGCCGTCGTCTTCACCGGCAACGTCAACGCCGCCATCACGGCGACTTTGGACCGCCAAGCCATCGACGAGCTGAGCACCGTCCAACTCACCCTGCTCGCGGAAGGCGCCAGCCAAGCCGAGGAGCTCGATGTCAGCCCGTTGGAAGGCGCCTTCGAGGTGCTCGGCACCAACACCACCACCCAATTCCGCCGCGTCAACGGCCAAGTCAGCCAATGGGTCGAGTACCAGATCAACTTGCGTCCCAAGCGAAGCGGCTCGCTGGACATCCCGCCGCTCAGCCTCGGTGGCCAGCAGAGCCCGCCCCTGCGCCTGCAAGTGATTCCATTGGATGCCGGCGTGCGCGACGCCATCGAAGCCATGATCTTCTTCGAGTCCGAAGCCTCCCCCAACCCGGTGCGCGTTCAAGCGCAAACCATACTCACCCGAAGCCTGTTCTACGCCAACGGCGTCCAAATCTATAGCGACCTGCCGGCGGCCCCCGAAATTCCAGGCGCCCTGGTCATCCCCTTGGGCGAGAATCGCTCCGCCACCGCCATCCGCCAAGGCCGGCCCTACGGGGTGCTCGAACAGCGCTACGCCGTATTCCCGGAGCAGAAGGGCCGCCTGCGCATCCCCGAAATCTCGGTAATGAGCTCGGTGCGCCTGCCCGGACCGGCGGGCGGACGGCGCTCCGGCATCCGCGTGAGCACCCCGGAAATCCAAGTTGACGTGCTGCCCATCCCCCCTGACTACCCTGCCGACCAGCCTTGGCTGCCCGCCGAAGCCGTCTCCATCGCCGAGGCTTGGCAGCCCGCCGACCCACGCTTCCACGTCGGCGAACCGGTGCAACGGACCATCAGGGTCAACGTGGTGGGCAACACCGGCTCCGCCGTGCCGCCCCTGAACCTGAACCTGTCCGAGCGGTTCTTCAAGCAATACCCGGAACCCGTGCGCCTCGACGACGGCAATTCCGGCCTTGACGCCCAAGGCAGCCGCCAAGAGACCCACTCCATCATCCCTGTGTATCCCGGCGAAGCGACGCTCCCAACCCTCAAGCTCACTTGGTGGGACAGTGTTAACGAGCGGGTGCAGCAGGCTGTCCTGCCGGGGAGAACCCTGCGCATTACCGGCGAGGCGCCGGCGGATCCAGAACCCGTGCAGGAACCACAGCGCAGCGAACCGGCGAACGCCCAGCCAGTTCCCGACCCGGAAACCGACGCTCCCTCGTCCAGCAACGCCTCCTATCCCGTTTGGCTGTTGGCGCTCACCGCCGCCGGATTTGTTGGTTGGATGGCCACTTGGCTGCTCATGCGCCACCGCCGCAGACCCGCCCCAGCCCCAGCGCCGCCCGATGCGGCCGCCATTGCGTGGAAGGCCCTCAACCAAGCCTGCAAAACCGGCCGAATGGAAGCCATGCGCAACGCTTGGCTCAAGCACCTAAGCGCCCATTGGCAGCTTTCGGCCCCCAACACCTTGGCCCGCATCCGCCGAACGCCCAAGGCCCGAGAACTGCTCGAGCGCCTCAACCGCGCCCTCTACGCCAGCGACCCCAGCGGGGAGATCAGCGGCCAGGAACTCCTAGGCGCCACCCGTGCGCTGGTGAAGGAAGAACAGGAGGCCGAGCGAACCGCGCCCCCGCTGTCCGCTTTGAACGGATGAGGACAGATTCCTCGAAGCAGGCAAGGGTGGCATGGGGTTGGAAACGGCACTAGCGAAACTTGGCCTGACTGGTTAGACTAGGTTGTATAAGACCGACTCGTCCAACTTTGCAGGAGCGACACCATGACAGACCTGCTTTCCGTTTACGAAGCTAAAACGCGCTTCTCCGAAGTGATTCGTCAGGTGCGCGAAGGCAGAACGATCACTATCTCCTATCGGGGAGAGCCCGTGGCGGAAATCCGCCCCGCACGAAAGCCCGAGTCCTTTGCAGCCCGGCTTGAGAACCTGAGACGACGGGGGATACTCACTCGCTCCAAAGGATCTCACACAGAACTCACTCCCGGAGAGCCACAGCCGGGAGCGCTTGATCGGTTCCTTTCCGAGCGCAATGAATGACCATCGCGTACGTGGACACCTCTGCCTTGGTCGCGGTGGCTTTCGGCGAGCCGGAGGCTCCTGCTGTCGCACAGCGCCTGAATGCCTGCACCACCATCCTGTCCTCCAATCTACTCGAAGCGGAGTTGCGGTCGGTCTATTCCCGTGAAGATCGCCCCTTTGAAGCGGACCGCATCGCACGAATCGAATGGATCATGCCGAATCGATCGCTATCGCCGGAAATTGCCGCAGTTCTTGATGCGGGACATGTGCGCGGTGCGGACCTCTGGCATCTGGCCACCGCGCTCTATATCGCGCCCGATCCCAGCGAACTGTCCTTCGTGACGCTCGACAAGAAGCAGCAGGCGGTGGCCGCACACCTGAGCTTTCGAGTTTGATGCCCGCCGGCAAGCCAGCCTCGGCCATTCACTTAAGGTGACGCTTCGAGCGCACGCATCCGGTACAGCGCCCACTGCGCGCTGCCGAGCAATAGCGCGATGTAGCCCACCAATGTCGAATCCAGGACGAGCAGCGTCCCCGACAGCACGGCAGGCGCACCAATGGCAAGTTCGTTCAAGGCGAAGTGCGCGATCAGCACCGGGAGGCAGCAGCCCCAGATAAGCAGGACCGCCCAGATCCAGCGTCGGCGCATGGCGCGAATCGACTTTCCAAGGGTCATCGACCGGTCTCCAGCAACCAAGCCGATGCCCCAAGGCGCCACGGCCATCAGCGGAATGACCAACACAAATCCAATCACCTGTCCCCATATCGCCGCACTGGATGGGTCCATTAAGTCGAGTCCCTTAGCCGTTGACGTCAACGCCTCAGGGAAGCCCAAGTTCAAGGCGTAAATGCCAGCCACCACCGCGATGCCCTTAAGCAGCATCCCATCCACTCGCAGAACCTGGGGCCAAGCGCGGCCTTGGAACAGGTATCTTGGAACGAGATAGGCGCAGACCGCCACCGCAGCCGCTTTCGCATACGCGGCAACCCAGAAGGCGCGTGACTCCGCAGCAGCTTCGATGTCGCCACCCGGCGCGTAGATGCCCAAATTCCACTCAACCCCGTGCTGCAGTAGCTCGAACGCCGCCACACCAACCCAAAGCCAAGCAGCGCTCCTGACCAAATCCCACGACGTGCGGTAGCTGGCGCGAATCCCCGCGCCCAATCCGTCGATCAAAGGTCATGCCCCCCAATTGCCGTTTTCGTAGCCAGGATCCGTCCGCAATGGAAAGCGCATTCCACCGGCCCAATCGAGGGCGGGACGCCCTCGCTCCGAAATCCCGCTTGAACCCGGCGATCCATTGCTTTTCAGGCCTGCGCCAAGCTCTTGGTCACCACCTCGAACACGTCCTTGGATAATCCTTCCTTGGCTTCCAAGCGTTCCAAGCCAGCCCTCATGAGCCGTTGGCGGGCCGCGTCAAACTTCTTCCACTGGGTTAGGGGCGTCAGCAGGCGCGAGGCCATCTGCGGGTTCTTGGCGTCGAGGCTGGCAATGACATTGGCTAGAAAATCGTATCCGGAGCCATCGGCAACATGGAAGTTGCGGCTGTTTTGACGGGTAAACGCGCCGTAGAGCGAGCGTAGCTTGTTGGGGTTGCTGGGATCGAAGCCGGGGTGGGCCTCCAGTTCCCGAACCGCCGCCACATCCGTGCCGCGGGCGCTGGCCTGAATACCGAACCATTGATTGACCACCAGGCTCTCGTGCTGCCAGCGTTGGTAGAAGTCGTCCAGCACCTCCGCCCGGTTGGGACAGGCGCCGCGGTCGGCGATCTGGCGCAGCGCCCCCAAACGGTCGGTCAGGTTGTCGGCGGTGTCCAGATGGGCCTTCAGCAAGCGGTTGACATCCTCCGCCCCGGAGTGGGCCAGGTAGCCCAAGGCGAGGTTGTTCAGGCCCCGGCGCGCCATGCCCAGTGCGTCAGGCTGGTAGGGGCCTTGGGGTGCGTGGCGTTCATAGAGTTGACGCCAACCATCGGCCAGTTCCTTGGCCAAGGTCTCAAGCAGCCGGTCCCGGGCGGCGATGATCGCCTCCACGTCGATCGACTCCACCTGTTCGAACACATAGGCCTCGCTGGGCAGCCGCAGCATCTCCCGGAGCATGGAGCCGGCCTCGGCGTCCTCCGCCTCGGCTGCATCGCCGATCAGGGCGCGGAACAGGTTCAGCACGGCTTCACTGACCTCGGCCCCACCGCCCATTCGGTCCAACTCGTCGAGCAACAGGCTCTGCATGGCGTCCCAGCGGGCGAAGCCGTCGCTGTCGTGGCGGGCCAGGAAGGCCAGGGCCTCGGGCGAACGGGGATAGCGTACCCGCACCGGGGCAGAGAAGCCCCGCAGGAAGCTGACCGCCGGCGGTGTGGCCAAGCCGTCCACCTCCAAGGTCGTCGTTGGTTCGCGCAAGTGCGCCAAGAGGCTGGCGCCGCGCACCTCGACGGTGGCGTCATCGCTGGCAATGCGCAAATCCGACACGGTGAGCTCCCGGCCGTCGGCACCTAGCAATCCCATCAGGACCGGGATGTGGAAGGGCGCCTTCTCCGGCTGGCCCGGCGTCTCTGGGCATTGCTGTTCGATCTCGATGCGGAACGTGCCGTCCTGCCACTCGGTGCCCACCTTCAGGACCGGGGTGCCCGCTTGGGCGTACCAGCGCCGGAATTGGCCCAAATCGACGCCGTTGGCGTCCTCCATGGCGGCCACGAAATCCTCGGTGGTCACGGCCTGGCCGTCGTGGCGGTCGAAGTACAGGTCGCAGCCCTTGCGGAACCCTTCACGCCCCACCAGGCGCTGGGCCATGCCCACCACCTCGGCGCCCTTCTCATAGACGGTGGGGGTGTAGAAATTGGAGATCTCGATGTAGGAATCCGGACGCACGGAATGGGCCATGGGGCCGCTGTCCTCGGCGAACTGCACCGCCCGCAGGAGCGATACGTCCTCGATGCGCTTCACGGTCCTAGAGTGCATGTCGGACGTGAATTCCGCATCCCGGAACACCGTGAAGCCCTCCTTGAGGCTGAGCTGGAACCAATCCCGGCAGGTGACCCGGTTGCCGGACCAGTTGTGGAAGTACTCGTGGGCGATGATCGCCTCCACCCGCTCGTAGGTGGCGTCCGAAGCGGTATCCGGAGAGGCCAGAACGCAGGTGGTGTTGAAGATGTTCAAGCCCTTGTTCTCCATGGCTCCGGCGTTGAAGTCCTCCACCGCCACGATCATGAAGATGTCCAGGTCGTACTCGCGCCCGAAGGTCTCCTCATCCCAGCGCATGGCCCGCTTCACGGCCCCCATGGCGTACTCGCATTGGCTGATGTTGTGCGGCTCGGAGTAAATGCGCAGTTCCACCCGCCGCCCGCTCATGGTGATGAAGTGATCGGTCATGCAGGCCAGATCGCCGGCCACTAGGGCAAACAGGTAAGAGGGCTTGGGGAAGGGATCCTGCCAAGCGACCGTGCGCCGCTCGGCACCCTCATCGTCCGCCACCAGGTTGCCGTTGGACAGCAGCACCGGGAAGCGTTCGGCGTCGGCGGTGATGGTGGTGGTGAACTTGGCCAGCACGTCGGGCCGATCCTGGTAGTAGGTGATCTTGCGAAAGCCCTGGGCCTCGCATTGGGTGCAGTACATCGCCTGCGACTTGTACAGCCCCAGCAGGGAACTGTTGTCCTCGGGCTTGATGCGGGTTTCGACTTCCAGTTCGAACGCCGACGGCGGCGCATGAATGGTCAGGGACTCATCGTCCACCTGGTATTCGTTGCCGCTTAACGCCTCGCCATCCAAGCGGACGGCAAGCAGTTCGAGTTCCTTGCCATCGAGCACGAGCGGCGCATCGGCGGCCGCATCGGCGGTGCGCCGAATGCGCAGCCTGGAGCGCACCGTGGTCGCGCCGTCACGAATGTCAAAGGCGAGCTCGGTTTCCTCGGTGCGGTAGGCGGGCGGCTGGTAATCCTTGAGAAATGTGGGTGCGGGTAGGGCTTGGGATGGCAAGAGCGGGCTCCTCGTGTCTTTGGCAAGCTGGGGGGAGTTCGGGCACAAACCCAACCCATGCTAGAATTTTTGGGCTGCGTCGAACGACTCACTATTCTACCCATGCAGGCTGTCGATAACGAAGTGCTGAACCAAGTCGCCGCCTGGCTGCACGGCGGCCAGCCGTGCTGGCTGGCCACGGTAGTGCAGACTTGGGGCTCATCGCCCCGCCCCATCGGCTCCCTGTTCGCCTGCAATCCCCGAGGCCAAGTCTCAGGCTCCCTGTCCGGGGGCTGCGTCGAGGACGACCTCTTGGAGAAGCTCACCCGGGGCGAACTCGCCGCCAAGCAGGCGCAGTTCTTTCAGTACGGCATCACCGCCGAGGAAACCGAGAAGCTGGGCCTGCCCTGCGGCGGCCACCTCTACATCGTGGTCGAGCCGCTGCAGGCCGTCGAGCCTTGGCTGTCCCATTTCCAGCATCTGAAGAATCGCTTGGCCGAACGGCGTCCGGTGCGGCGACGGGTGGATCTGCGTCACGGCGACTTCAGCCATCGGGATGTGGAGGCTCACGAACCCCTCGAGTGGGACCCGGCAAGCGAAGTGCTTGAGCATACCTACGGCCCGCGCCGCCAGCTCTTCATCATCGGCGCCGGCATGGTTTCCAGGTACCTAGCCGACATGGCGCAGACCCTGGATTACGAAGTCACGGTCTGCGACCCGCGCGACCACCTGCTGCAGGACTTCAACGTCCCCGGCGTGCGGTTGATCAACGACATGCCCGACGATGCGGTGCGGGCCCACGCCCGAGACCCCTCCTCCGCCATCGTCGCCCTCACCCACGATCCCCGCATCGACGACATGGGCCTGATGGAGGCGCTAACCACCGAAGCCTTCTACGTCGGCGCCATGGGATCAAGCCGCACCTCGGCCAGCCGTCGCGAGCGCTTGCGGGCGCTGGACCTGGGCGAAGCTGAACTCGAACGCCTGCACGCCCCCATCGGCCTGCCCATCGGCAGCAAGACCCCGCCGGAAATCGCCGTCGCCGTGATGGCGGAAATCATCGCCGTGCAGAAGGGACTGGGGGCCGAGAGCCGCCAAACGCTTGAACGCGCTAGGGCCTGAACGAGGCTTTTCCTGCGCCGCTGTCATTCTGGCGGCGGGATTCGCGCGGCGCTTCGGCAGCGACAAACGGCAATGGCCGATGCCAGACGGGCGCACCCTGCTGGAAAGCACCCTCGCCCTCTACAACGGTTTTGAGTCGGTTTTCCTGGTTCTGCGTCCCGAAGACAATGACTGGGCGCAGGGTCTCGGTGGCTGCACGAGGGTCTTTGCCGCCGAGGCGCACTTGGGCATGGGCCATTCGTTGGCGGCAGGCATCGCTGCCGCAAAGGGCTTCGACGGTGCCTTTGTTGCCTTGGGCGACATGCCTTGGGTCGAGGCGTCCACCCTTGGGACACTGCGCCGGGGATTGAACGACCACTGCGCGATTGTCCGTCCGTTCCACAACGGAAGTCCCGGCCATCCAGTCGGGTTCGGTCAAGACCACTTCGGGGCGTTGATGAACCTAAGCGGCGACCAAGGCGCCAAAGTGGTGCTCGACCAAAACCGGCAGCGCATCATCGCCTTCGATGTTGTCGATGCAGGGGTGATTCGCGACCTCGACGTTCCGCCTTAACATCGGTGCCCTCCCGGTTATCGCTGTCCGCCCAGCCGTGTCGCCCAATCGAGCTTGCTGCGGCAGGACTCGTAAAAGCTGTGCCCGTAGGCGTACACCAAGCGCAGCGGCGATGCGTACTTCTCGATGGCTATTTGATCGCCACTTTCCAGGTCGAAGGTGACCTGGGAGTCGCAGCTCACCTGCGCCCGTTCCACCGCGCCCAAGGTCACCATGATGGTTGAATCGCCCCGCACCACCAAGGGCCGCGAAGTGAGCGTGTGGGGATACATGGGCACGATGACGATGGCGTCCAGGGAGGGGTGCATGATCGGCCCGCCGGCGGAGAGCGCATAGGCCGTGGACCCGGTGGGTGACGCCACGATCAAGCCGTCGGAGCGCTGGTCGTACACGAACTCGCCGTTGACCGCCAAGGAGAACTCCATCATGCGGGCCAAGCTGCCGGGATTGACCACCACGTCGTTCAGTGCCGGGGAACGCGCGAGTTCCTGCGATCCGCGCAGCACCTTGGCTTCCAGCAGAAAGTGGTCCTCCACGCGGTACTCACCGGCCAGCACCGCGCCGAGTTGCTCGTCGATGCGCTTGGGGGCGATGTCAGCCAAGAAGCCCAATCCGCCGCGATTGATGCCGACCACCGGAACGCCGGCATGGGCCAAGTCCCGCCCCACGCTGAGCAGGCTGCCATCGCCACCGACTACGACAATCAGGCCGCAGCGCTCGCCAAGCGCCTGCCGTGAACACATGCCATAACCCTCGCCCTCGAGCAGGGCGGCGGTTTGATCCTCGACCAAGATGCGAACGCCATGCCCAGCCAGGCACTTGACCACCACGCTTAGAGTATCGGCCACGTGGGCGCTGTGCCGCCGCCCGATCAGGCCGACGGTGTTGAACGCCGTATTCTCGCTCTTGCCCATGCCCGCACCCTACACGACCGGCTTAGTTCTAGCCAAGCAGAATTGGCCACCATCCGCGTTAAACTGCCGCGCAATGCTTACGCCACGACGGCACTAGGATGCAACCACGCCAATTGCCCGCCATCAGTAAACTGCTTGAGGCGCCGGAACTTCAGGCGCTGGCCATCCGGCACGGCGCCATCGCCGTCAAGGAACGCTTGCGGGCATTGCAGCAAGCGGCCCGGCAAAGCGGCGAGGTGCCCGCTTGGGCCGGAACGCCGGGAGAGTACGCCAAGCGCATCGACGCTGCGCTGGCCGGACGCGGCTACCAGGCCGTGCACAACTTCACGGGCACCATCATCCACACCAATCTCGGCCGGTCGCCGTTGGACAAAGCGGCTTGGGACGCGATCAAGCCCTTGGTCACCGGGTCGATGAACTTGGAGTACGACTTGGATTCCGGCCAGCGCGGCAACCGGGAAGGCATCGTCGCGGAGCGCTTGGCGGGGCTTACCGGCGGCGAGGCCGCCACCGTGGTCAACAACAACGCCGCCGCCCTGCTGCTGGTGCTCAACGCCTTGGCGCTCAATCGGCCCGTGACCGTCTCCCGGGGCGAGCTGATCGAGATCGGCGGCAGTTTCCGCCTGCCCGAACTCATGGCGCGCTCCGGCTGCCGCTTGCTGGAAGTGGGCACCACCAACCGCACCCACCTGCGCGACTACGCCGCCACCGCTGAGGAAACGGCGCTGTTCCTCAAGGTGCATCCGAGCAACTACGCCATCTCCGGATTCACCAGCGAAGTGGACACGGCGCAACTGGCCGAGCTGGCGCACGCCGAGGGCCTGCCCTTCTGCGTGGACCTGGGCAGCGGCGCGTTGGTGGACCTGACCCGCTTCGAGCAGCCCTACGAACTCATGCCGCGCAAGGTGCTCGACCAAGGCGCCGACCTCGTAACCTTCAGCGGCGACAAGCTTATGGGCGGCGTTCAGGCGGGCTTGATCGTTGGCCGTACGGACCTGATCGCGCAACTCAACGCCAACCCCTTGAAGCGGGCGCTGCGGGCCGACAAGATCACGCTGGCCCTGCTCAACGAGGTGCTCAAGCTGCACGAAGACCCCGAACGGTTGCCCAATGCCCTGCCAGTTTTGCAAATGCTCACCCGGCCCGTTGAAGCCTTGGCGCATCGGGCGGAACAGCTACGCAGCGCCCTTGCCGAGAAACTGCCCGGCTACGACCTCCAATGCCAGCCGAGCGAAGGCCAAATCGGCAGCGGCGCGCTGCCGGATACGCGCATCGAAAGC
Organism: Gammaproteobacteria bacterium; assembly: GCA_009843635.1. GTDB lineage: Bacteria > Pseudomonadota > Gammaproteobacteria > Pseudomonadales > Azotimanducaceae > Azophilus. The sequence continues at coordinate 86,402 of VYDB01000033.1, read as the reverse complement.
CGCGCGCTGGTCATCCGACATGCAGATGCCGCCGAGGTGCGCCGGCTTGAGCAAGGCCTGCGGCGCACCCAGCAAATCATCGGGCGGTTGCGGCGCGACGCCCTCTGGCTCGACCTGCGCTCCGTGGCGGATTTCGATGGGGCGCTTTCCCGCTTGGCGGAGTTCCATCTCGAATGATCGTAACCCTGGCCGGCCATGTGGACCACGGCAAGACCAGCCTGGTGAAGGCCCTGACCGGGGTGGACACCGACGTGTTGGAAGATGAGCGCCGCCGCGGCCTCACCATCGACCTCGGCTTTGCCTATCAGCGCCAAAACGGCGACGTGCTCGGCTTTATCGACGTGCCTGGCCACCATCGCTTCATCCACAACATGGTGGCCGGTGTAGCGGCCATGCAATTCGCGCTGCTGGTGGTGAGTGCCGACGACGGCCCCATGCCCCAGACCCGGGAACACCTGCAAATCCTCACGCTCACCGGCGTAGGCCGGGGCCTCGTGGCGCTGACCAAGTGCGACCGGGCATCTGTCGAACGCATCGAGCAGGCCGAGGCCGAACTGCGCGCCTTCCTGCAAGGCACCTTTCTCGAAAACGCGCCGATCGTCCGCACATCCGCCAGCACCGGCACCGGCATCCCTGAATTGAAGCAAGCGCTTTGGGCGGCAGCCGATACCTCCCCATCCTCTCGAGCCCAAGGCCAATTCCGCCTCGCGGTCGACCGCGCCTTCAACATCCAAGGCGCTGGCTTGGTGGCTACCGGCACCGTTCACTCCGGGACGGTCCGCCAAGGCGACGAGGTCCACATCTTCCCCGGCAACCAAACCGCCCGGGTGCGCGGCCTAAGGGCGCAGGAGGCGACCGCTGACCGCGCCGCCTTGGGCGACCGGGCAGCGATCAACCTGGCGGGCGTTGGCTTGGACGAAGTCCGGCGCGGCTGCTGGCTGACCGCCACCCCGACGCCATCGTGGCGCAACTTCGCGGTGGACCTGCGCATCCTCCACGACTTCCCACGCCCGCTGAAGCACTGGCTGCCAGTCCACATCTACCACGCCACCTCCCACAGCACTGGCCGCTTGGCGTTGCTGGACGCCGGCAAGGCGCTGCCCGGAGAGCGCCGAACGGTGGAAATCGTGACCGACGAACCTTTAAGCGCCCGCCACGGCGACCACTTAGTGCTGCGCGACCACGGCTTGGACCGCACCTTGGGCGGCGGACGCGTGCTCACCGATCTGAAGCCCTCCGCGCGGCGGCGCGACCCAGCCCGCCTCGCCATGATCGAGGCATTCAAGGCCGATGATCGATCCCGCATCGTCGCTGACCTCCTCGCACAGGGTCCGCTGGCCGTGGACCGATTGCAGAACACCCTAGGGCTCGCCGACGACGAGCTCAAGGAAGCCTTGGGCGGTTTCGAACTAAAGATGCACGAAGGGGAAGCCATGCGGCAGGCACTCTGGTCGGACTGGCGCCGCATCGCCCTTGACTTCGCCGCCCAGCACCAACGCGAGCATCCAGCTGCGCCCGGATTCGCGCCCAACCGCCTGCCAAGCACCATGCCGGACCGCTTCCAAGTCCCCGTTCTCAACGAGCTGCTTTCCGAGAAGCGCCTGCAGCTCACCGCCGGCACCTACCACCTGCCCGCGCACGTCGCCGAACTGCCGCCACAGCAGAAGGCGCTTTTCAACCGCGTGCGGCCCCGCTTGGACCAAGACCAAGCGCCCAGCCTGGGCGACTTGGCCAAGGCCCTGCAAACGCCCTTGGCACCGCTCGAATCCGGCCTGAAGAGCCTCGCCCAGCGCGGCCTGCTAGTGCAGATTTCGCCCAAGCGCTTCTACCTGCCCGAACGGCTGACCGCCATCGCAGGTCAAGTGGCCACCCTCGCCAACCAGGAACCGCTGACGGTGCGGCGCTTCCGGGACCATACCGGCATCGGCCGCAACATTGCCATCGAACTGCTGGAGTACTTCGACCGCCGCGGCTACACCCGCCGCCACGGCGATGCCCGAACGGTGGTGGGGGAACTGAAGTAGCGGCAAGGTGACCCGCCCTCGCACCGGTGGGATTGGCTCGAGTTTTCCGCAGGCATCGACAATTTCCTACAAGGTGTTGGGAGATTGGCCAACGACAGCGGCACCCCAGTGAGGGTTGAATGACCCCTTTCAAACCTGAACGGAAGTCATATACTCATGAAACGGGCACTAAAGGAAATTTCGGACATGGCCACAAGCCTTGAGGCCACGGGAGTTGACCGGCGGCAGGCGGGGGCGACCCTTGAGGCCATCGCCAACTCGATCGAGAAGTTCGCGGTCACCCCGGAGCAGCTGCGGGAGACCCTTGAGGCGTCCCTGCAGGCGCAGTACGAGCGCATCAAGGCAGAGATGGACCAGCGCTTCAACGACGTCAATCGGCGCATTGACGACATGCGTGCGGAGCAGCGGACGGACTCATCGAGGCTGTTCAACCTGATGCTGGCCATGGCGCTCGGCATGGCAGGCGTTGCGGGCAGCTTGCTCTTCGGCCCGTTATTCTAGACGGGCGGCCTAGGCGCCCTGCCCTACTCCTGTGGTCTAAGAACCCCGGTTGCGGTAGGGTTGGCGGCGTCACCGTCGCTAACGGGCATTCAGGAAGAGCATCGTCTCCGGTGGGGCGCGCGGCCTTCAAAGCCGTTGAGGCGCGAAATCGCGCCTGGTGGGTTCGACTCCTACCTCTTCCGCCAAACCATGCAACATCATGGGGTTTCCATTCACTCAATCACCCCTTGCCCAATCAGAAACTCGCGAATGGCTTGATAAGCCCCCAACGACTCCGCATCGGTAAAGCGGCCATGTCCGCCCCCTTCTATCACGTGCAGCTTGGCGGGCACCGCAGCCCCGTCCAAGGCTTGGTGAAGCCGCACCGCATGATCGAACGGGACGATGGCGTCGGCGTCACCGTGGATGGTTAGAATCGGCGGGAGCCCGCTGCGCACATGGCTCAAAGGCGAAACCCGTTCCGCCACCGCCTGCCAATCTGTGAGGCCCGCCATCCAAGCGACTGCATAGGTCTTGGCGTTGGGGCCGTGCACCAAATCGGCGACGTCGGTGATCCCGTACCAGTTGACTATCGCGGCGACGCGCATCTCCGGCTCATGGGCGTCCGCCCGTCCGCCAGCGGGATTCCGCGCCGGGCAGCGTCGGTCCAATCCGGCGCTGGCCGGCAATATGCCGGTGGTCAGCGCTAGGTGGCCGCCAGCCGAGTGTCCGCTGACGACAATCCGGTCGGGGTCGAAGCCGTAGCTGTCCGCGTTGCTCAGCACCCAACGTAGTGCGCAGCGCCCATCTTCCACTGCGGCCGGGGCAAGCGCGACAGATGCCAAGCGGTATTCGACGTTGACCACCGCGAACCCCATTTCCAGATACGGCAGCAGCCGCAGCATCGCCCGCTCCTTGGTGCCTCCCACCCAGCCGCCGCCGTGAATGTACAGCAGGGTCGGGAGCTGTTCCGGCGGGTCGCTCGGTGCGATCACGTCGAGCTTCGACTCGTAGCCGTCCGCCGTCAGATAGGTCAGGTTCGGCGTGACCTGATACTGGCTGGCCATCCGAACCGCCCAGCTCGATGCCTCGCTGGCCGTCACCGATGCGGCAGCCATGAGGGCCAACCATCCAACACTCAATCGCAATGCATGGGCCAATCGCATTTCGGCATCCTTCCTCATCAATGCAATTCGGGGGACTCTAGCCTAGACTACGCTCGCGTCTCAATTCCCGGGCCTGCGTAGATTTGGATAAACCTATCCTCATGAGCCGATCTCAATGAGCGCAGGCATAGACCAGAAGACGTTGCTCGCTTACGGCAGCTTGGGGCTGCCCATCGCGGTGCTGGGCTACCCCATGACCCTGTTCCTGCATCCCTACTACGCGGGCGAACTCGGCCTGGGGCTCGCCGCCATCAGCACCGTGCTGCTCATCTCCCGGCTGACCGACTTCATCACCGATCCGCTGATGGGCTGGATCAGCGACCGCACGCGCACCCGTTTCGGCCGGCGCAAGCCCTATCTGCTGATTGGCCTGCCGGTGATGATGCTCGGCATCTGGAAGCTCTTCATGCCGGAGCCGCCGGTGGGCATCGGCTACATGCTGCTCTGGAACATGGTGGTGTATCTGGGCTGGACCATCGTCGTGCTGCCGTACAGCGCCTGGGGCGCAGAGCTTTCCGAAAGCTACATGGTGCGGGCCAGCATCACGGCGACCCGCCAGGTGTACGTGATCGCCGGTCTCATCGGCGCCAGCGTCGTCATCTGGATCTACCAGGAGTGGCTTGATCGCACTGATTCCGGAGAGGTGCTAGCAGGCATCGCCTGGACGCTCCTGGTCCTTTTGCCGATCTCGGTTGGGTTGTTGCTGCTGCTGGTCCCGGAGCGGGAAGTCCCCACTCCGCCCCGGCAACGGGCCTGGTGGCGCGAGCTGTCCAGCATGCTGAGGATCGGGCCGTTCCGGCGCATGGTCTATGTGGCGTTCGCCATCGTGATCGGCGAAGCCTCCCGTCACGCCGTGCTCGTCTTTTTCATGGAGGACGTGCTGCAGGCGGGCGATCGCATCGGGCGAACCTTCATTCTCTACTACCTTATGGGCGTCGCCGCCATACCGCTGTGGCAGTACCTTGCGCGCCGCTACGGCAAACACCGCTCGCTAGCGATCGCCATGACCCTTTCCGCGCTCATGGTGCTTGCCACCGCATTCCTCGGCGCGGGCGACTACAACACGTTCCTGGTCTTCTACGTTCTGAAGGGTGCGAGCTTCGGCGCGTTCGCCTACCTGCCGCTCGCGATTCTTGCCGACGTGGTGGACGTGGACACCGCGGTCACGCGGCAGAAGCGCGCTGGTCTGTATTTCGCGGTGTTCGGCGCCATCGACAAGATCGGCATCGCCGTGGGCCTGTTCATTGCGCTGCAGGTGCTCAACCTCACCGGCTACGACCCGCAGGTTGATCCCAATGCCGCGGGGCTTTGGATGATCCGGTTGGAATACGCAGTCATTCCAACGTTCTTCTTCCTGTTGGCGTCGTACCTAGTCTGGAACTACCCGTTGACCAACGAGCGGCATTCGCGGCTGTTGGCCGCCTTGGAACGGCGGGAAGCAAGGGCGGTGCGGGCTGGCTACAATGCTGGACAGTGAACATCGCCATCGGAAACAAGCCGTTATGAAAATATTGAGAACCCCCGAGTCCCGTTTCGCGAATCTGGTGGACTACCCATTCGATCCCAACTACACGACGGTTCGCACCGATGACGGCAGCGACTTGCGCATTCACCACGTGGACGAGGGCCCCAGGGATGGCCCGCTGGTGCTGTGCATGCATGGCCAGCCGGTTTGGAGTTACCTCTACCGAAAGATGATCCCCTTGCTGGTTGGGGAGGGAATGCGGGTGATCGCCCCGGACCTGCCCGGTTACGGCAAGTCCGATAAGCCGGCCGCGCGGGAAGACTACAGCTACCAGCGGCAGGTTGACTGGATGGGGCGTTGGCTTGAGCAAAACGACTTATCCGGCATCACTTTCTTTGGCCAGGACTGGGGCGGGCTCATCGGGCTGCGCCTCGTGGTGGACCACGCGGACCGATTTGATCGCGTCGTGATCTCCAACACCGGCTTGCCCTACAACCCGGACCTGCCCGACGAGGTGGTCAAGGAAGTGGAGAAGTTCCGCGCGGATGCGCCCACGCCGACCTTGGTTCAGATGCAGAAGGCGTTAAGTCAGATGCCCGGAAACCCGGCGACCAAGTTCGCCTATTGGCAGAAGTTCTGTTGGGAGACGGAGGACATGCCCATCGGTTTCATGATGTCGATGATGATGGAAAAGCGGTCCAATCTGTCGCGGGCGGCGCGGTTCCTGCTGCACAACTTAGGGATAGGGTCGCCCTTCCCTTCGGAATTGGCGAGGGCTTACGATGCGCCCTTCCCGGATCCCAGCTACAAGATGGGGCCGCGGGCCATGCCGAGCCAGGTGCCCACACTCCCAACGGATCCCTCCTTGGAGGCCCAGCGCAAGGCCTGGGCGTTCTTCTCCGGTTTCGACAAGCCCTTCCTGTGCGCGTTTGCGGACAATGATCCGGTGACGCGGGGCGGAGAGGCCCAGTTCAAGGAACGGGTGCCGGGAGCACAGGGGCTGCCCCACACTACCATTCAAGGTGGTGGACACTTCGTGCAGGAGAACTGCCCGGATCAGGTGACGAGAGCCATTGTCGATCTCATTCGCAGCACCTGACCGATAGCAGCGCCGGCCGACGACGCGCATCGGGCACAAACTGGAATCCGCACGATGGTCACCAAGATCCTGCTTTGGTCCGCAGCCGCCCTCATCGTCTGCTTCCTGTTGGCGTTCTGGGCGATATTCCTTTCACCGAGGCCACCGCTCACTACCGATCCGGCGACGCTCGCCGGCGACGGCAGCCTGATCGACTACTGCGAACTCCCCCCGCTTGATGGCAGCGGCAAGCTGGCGGCGGACATACCCAAGGGCAACACCCCCGGCTGCAGCTACGCCCACTTCCCGTTGCCGATTCTGGCGGAGTGCACCGAACCGCTGGTGGCTGACGCCGATGACATACGGGGGCTGTGGCTAGGGGTGGAAGGCGGACACGTCGGGCACGTGGAACGCGTCGAACAGTGCGGGCGCCGGGTGGTCGTCACCAGCAGCGGCATCATTCACGATTACGGCCCGAACAGCACCCTAGGCGAGAACACCAACGACACCGAGGGGTCCGTGGCCTTCAGAATCGGCGGCAAACCCTATTGCCCGCGGACATCCGCCAGCATGATCTGGAACCAAGGGGTCCTGGACTTCCACGTGTTCGGTTGGGGCCCCGTGGTGGTGCGGCGCTACCTTGATGGTGAACAGCTCGTGTGGGAATACGCCGACGGCAGCGTCACACGAATGGATCGCATCTGCACCTTGCCGGAGACGGAGAAGGTTCCACGCCCAAGGTGAGGCAATAGGAGTTTCGACCCTAGGGCACCTGGGCGCGGACATGCGGGGGATTGGTGTAGCCCCCGGAGCGAGGGCGTCCCGCCCTCGATTGGAATCCTGAGTTGACGGCGAACGACCGAAGCGGCTGCGACGAACTGGGCTGAACGCGGCGGCACCAGCTATCGGCACCAACGGATGACGCACCGCACTTGTCAGGTCTTCAACTCACCGGGAGCGGGTTGGTCACTGTGAGACTCGGGAAGCGCGAGAAGTCGCGGTCGGCGGACCAAAGCACTCTCACGCCGTGATACAAGCAAAGCGCGGCAATCCTAGCATCGTGCACGACCGCGCCCTGCAAATGCGCTGGCCGGGAGACCCGCTCCAAGGTATCTAGGTAACCTTCCCCTTCGGCTAGGAATCCACCGGTTAGACTGTTGAGAAGCCGTCCTACCGCATCCAAGGCCATTTCCATCGGTGTGGGGTTCTTGAAGATACGTGGGTTCGAGACAACCGCAAGAAACTCGTGAACGCATGGCCAAGGAACGGACAGGGGTTCAGGCCCGCCCACAGCGTCGGCCAGCACCTGTCGGGCGCGCTCGTGAAAAGGCATTTCGGGACGATGCGCATAAACCAGTAGATTGGTGTCGATGGCAATCACGCTCCATGCTCGCGATAGATCTCATCCCGGAGCCGATTCCACGGGGCACCCCGAAACTCCGCCGTGAGCCCACTGCCTCCATAGCTCGGAAAGTCAAGTTCCTGCCGCACCGCCTTACGGCGGGCCTCGAGACTGCGCTGCAGACCCTCCTCGACCAACCGCCGAAGAGTGGCGCCCTCCCGCTGAGCTACGCGCCGCGCCTGCTCAAGCAACTCGTCGGGAAGCTCTATGGTGGTCTTCATACGGGTCGCCCATATCAGAAATATGGCCATACCATAGCCCTAACTCATGCGAGAGGCAAGCATGTGCTTCACTCACCGGCTGGACGCACATCGGGAGACGCAGGATTGCCATCCGCGTCGAGCAGCACAACCTCGCCGATGCCGAGCTCCCGGATGCCCTCCTCGATGCGGCTTCGATCCCCCACAACGATCCATATCAGGCCCTCGGGGCGCACCACGTCCACTGCGGCTTGACGGATTTCCGCTTCGCTCAGGCCGCGAACCGCATCCGCGTAGGTGTGCCAATAGTCTTCCGGCAACCCAAACCGCACGATCTCGGAAAGGGAGCCCGCGACAGCCGAAGCGGTCTCCCAGCGGCCTGGCAGCGACAGCGTGCGCCGGTCCTTCACCTTGGCGATCTCCTCCGCCTCCGGGGGCCGAGCCCCGCGAATCGACTCGATCTCGCGCTTCAACTCCACCATCGCCGCGCTGGTCTTGTCGGTTTGCACCGGCGCCACCGCCATGAAGGGTCGCTGCCCCCGAGCGGCCACGATTTGCGTGCGGGCCCCGTACGACCAGCCCTTGTCCTCACGCAGATTCATGTTGACGCGGGCGGTGAAGTCGCCGCCAAGCACTTGGTTCATGGCCCTGATGGCCAAGTCCGCCTCGTGATTGCGCGGCGGGGCGATGTGGCCGGCGATGATGACGGATTGCTCGGAATCCGGGCGATCCACCAAGTAAACGACGGCTTCGTCGCGATGGGCGACCGCGTCGAGGCGCTTGCTCGGCACCTTGCCCGGCGCCCAAGCAGAAAAACACTCAGCGAGCAGTGGCTCAATTTCTTCGCGCGTGGTGTCGCCCACGACGATGAGCGTCGCGTTGCCCGGTTTGAACCAGGCTTCGTGGAAGGCCGCCAAATCCGCCGGCTTAAGCGCCGCCACCGAGGCCTCATCGCCGGAACCGGTGAACGGCAGGCTGTAGGCGTGCCCATCGCCATAGAGAATGCGCGGGAACAGGCGCAGGGCCAAGGTGCGGGGGCGCACCTTCTCTTGTTGAATGCCAACGAGCTGCAGTTGCTGAAGGCGCTCGAAATCCGCCTCGGGGAACGACGGGTTGAGGATGATGTCGGCATAGAGATCGAGCGACTCGGCCAAGTTTTCCTTAAGGGCGGAGAGGCTGACATAGGAAGTGTCGAGGTCGGCACCCGCACTGAGGCCAGCGCCCAAACGCTGCGATTCATCGCTGATTTCAAGGGCGCTACGGGTCTTGGTGCCCTCGTCCAACATGGCGAGCGCCAAGCTGGCGGTACCTGGCGCGGCGTACTGGTCCGCCGCAAAGCCGGCATCGACGAGGAGATTCATCTCCACCACGGGAATCGCATGCCGCTCAGCAAGCAGCACCTCCAAGCCGTTGTCCAGCGCAAACCGCTCGAACGAATCGAACGGGGCCTCGGGCGGCACACCCGTGTCCGGCAAGCGGGAGCGGTCGGCGCGAGCTTCGCTGACCGATGTGGGCGGGAATGGCACCACCTCCAGGTTGACTTGCCCCCCGGTCATCCAACGCTTGGCGGCGGCCTGGAGTTCGGCGGCCGTCGCATCGCTCCAGCGAGCCAGCGTGGTCTCGTGAAACGCCGGGTCGCCCATGTAGGTCTCGTTGCGCGCCAACTGATCGCTTTTGCCGCCAAAACCGCCGACCCGTTCAATGCCGTGAATGAAGTCGGCGCGGCGGGTGGTCACCATGCGCTCCAATTCCTCCCGCGTTGGCCCTTCAGCGACCAAGGCGGCTACTTCCTCTTCGATGGCGGCATCGAGTTCGGCGAGGCTGTGCCCCGGCAGAGCGGTGGCGACAATGCCGAATAGGCCGGCGATCTCCATGGGAAAGGCGAACGCGCTCACGTCAGAGGCGATGCGCTCATCGTAAACAAGGCGCTTGTAGAGCCGCGAAGTCTTGCCTTCGCTCAATACCCCCGCCACGAGATCCAAGTGGTTGGCGTCGAGGGTGCCGTACCGGGGCATGGTCCAGGCCTTGTACAGGCGGGCTTGGGGCACGCGGTCCTGCATCACCACCCGGCGCTTGCCCTGCACTTCCGGCACCCAAGCGGCTTGGCGCTCCAGCGGCGGACCGGCAGGAATGTGGCCGAAGTAATGCTCGACCCGGGCCTTCGCCGCTTCGGCCTCAACGTCACCGGCGATGACCAGCACGGCATTGGCGGCGCCGTAGTACCGGTTGAACCAGTCCCTGACGTCATCGAGCGATGCGGCGTTCAAATCCTCCATGCTGCCGATGACCGACCAAGCGTATGGATGGCCTTCGGGAAACAGGTTCTCGAACAGGACGTCATAGACCCGGCCGTAGGGCTGGTTCTCCCGCTGCCGCTTCTCGTTCTGCACGACGCCGCGCTGCTCATCGAGGCGCGCCTGATCCACCGCGCCGAGCAAGTGGCCCATGCGGTCGGACTCCATCCACAGCGCGAGATCGAGCGCGTTCTTGGGGACGACTTCAAAGTAGTTGGTGCGGTCAACGTTGGTGGTGCCGTTCATGCCCGTGGCGCCCACCCGCTCGAAGGGCTCGAAAAACTCGCCGGGATAGTTCTCCGTGCCGTTGAACATCAGGTGTTCAAAGAGATGGGCGAACCCGGTCTTGCCCGGCTGTTCGTTCTTGGAGCCGACGTGATACCAAACGTTCACCGCTACCACAGGGGCCTTGCGGTCCTCGTGAACGATGAGGGTCAGGCCGTTGTCGAGGACGAACTTCTGGTAGGGAATTTCAATGACCTGTCCGTTCTCGCTGGCGAGCGCAACGAGGGGTACCACTGCCAGAAGGGCCATTGCCCGCCGGAAGGCCATCTTGCGGAGCCCGTTGCGCTGGCCGCGGACGGGCCACAAGCGTTCGGTCGAGATTGACATGCCACTGCTCCTATCGGCGTTCAAAGACGCGAACTCTAGCGCAATCAATTACATCAGACAGCGCCGATCTTTCACGCGATGGATGTCCCCAAGGAAGTCGCTGATCGTGGCGCGTTGCGAGCGGCCTCAAACTCAATCCCCTCATAGTCGCTGGCGGCCACTTGGGCGAGGCGCTCAAAGTAGTGTGGACCGCCCAAGTGAACGGGGAACTGGCGCGGTTTGCCGGGGATGTTGGCGCCGGTGTACCAAGAATCGGTGAGCGGATAGAGGGTGCGATTGGCGATGCCCGCCACCTCCTCGGCCCAAGCTGTCTCGGCGGCAGGCGTGGCCTCCACCGCACCCAGGCTCTCGCCGCGCAGATGCGCTATGCAATTGCCCACCCATTCGATTTCGCGCTCCGCGCCGAGCGGCATGTTGTAGAGCACCCCGGGCGTGCCGGGGCCATGCACCATGAACAGGTTGGGGAAACCCGAGATCATGAGGCCCAAATAGTTGTGGTAGCGCTCGCGCCACCGCTCCTTGAGGCTCATGCCAGCGCGCCCCTTCGGGTTGAGGCGCAGGAAGGTGCCGCTGATGGCATCGAATCCGGTGGCCAGCACCAGCATGTCCAAGGGGTGCACGCCAGTCGCCGTGCATACCCCGGATGGGGTGATGCGTTCGATGGGGTCCTCCCGCAGGTCAACCAGGGTCACGTTCTCGCGGTTGTAGGCCTCGAAGTAGCCGTTGTCGAGCACCGGACGCTTGGTGGCCACGTAGTGGTCTGGCATCAGCTTGTCGGCGGTGGCCGGGTCGCGCACGATTTCGCGGATCTTGCCGCGCACGAAATCGGCGACCATGCCGTTGGTCTCCTTGTTGGTCAGCAGGTCCGAGTAGTTGTCAACGATGAATTTGAGGGTGCCTTCCTGCCAGAGCCTCTCGAACAGGGCCTGGCGCTCCGCCGGCGTGTCCTCCGCGGCGGTACGTAGATTGCGCGGCCAAGGGAAGCCCCCGTTGAAGTTGCGCATATTGGCTTTGAGGGCGTCCCAATTGTCGCGGACGCTGGCCAGCTCCTCAGCGGTGAGGGGCTGGTTGCGGGCCGGGAAGCTGAACTGCGGCGTACGCTGGAATACGGTGAGGTGCACCGCTTCCTTGGCAATCTCCGGAATCGCCTGAATGCCCGAGGAACCTGTGCCAATCACGCCCACCCGCTTGCCTGCGAAGCGAACCGGCTCGTGGGGCCAGTTGCCGGTGTGGTGGCACTCGCCGGCAAACTCGTCAATGCCGGGAATGTCCGGCCGGTTGGCGGTGGACAGGGCGCCGACCGCGCAGATGAGGAACTGGGCGGAGATTCGCCCTCCGGTGCTGGTGTCAACCGTCCAACGCTGTGCTGCCTCGTCGTAGCGGGGATTGCGTATCCAGGTGTTGAGCCGGATGTGGCGCGTCAGGTCGAACCGGTCGGCTACATGCTCCAAGTAAGCCAGCACTTCCGCCTGCGAGGGTTGGGTGTCGGCCCAGTCCCACTCCTGCATGAGTTCGTCCGCGAAGGTGTAGCAATAGAAGGGGCTGCCGGGCCCATCGACCCGGGCACCGGGATAGCCGTTGTACCACCAAGTGCCGCCGATGCCGCCCGCGCCATCGCACACGGCTACCGACAAATCCATTCCGCGCAGGTGGTGCAGGGCGTAAAGGCCGGAGAACCCCGCCCCGATGACCAATGCGTCCAGTTGCTCAACTGGCTCTTGCGGCATGGTGGGTTCCCTCAAATGGTTCGATCCTGTCCGGCCCCCCAAGCGGCGGCCCGCTTAGCGACCCGCAGGCAGCCGGACCAGCATCTTGCCGAGGTTTTGGCCTTCGTAGAGTTGTTGGAAGGCGCGGGGGAAGTCAGCCACGTCGCCATCGACGACGTGTTCGGCGAGCTTGAGGTCGCCGCTGGCGATCCAGCGGGCCATGCGCGCGCGGGCCTCGGCGTAGCGGTCGGCGTAGTCGAAGATCACGAAGCCCTGCATGCGGGCGCGCATGGTGCCGAGCCAGATGTAGTTGTTGGGGCCGGTCATGGTCTCAGCGGCGTATTGGGAGGTGGAGCCGCACAGCAGCACCACGCCGCGCATGGCGATGAGCTTAAGGCTCTCATCAAGGATGGTGCCGCCGACGTTGTCGAAGATGACGTCGAGGCGGTCCGGGGCCGCTTCCGCCAAACGCTCGTAGAGGTTGCCCTCCTTGTAGTTGATGGCCACATCGTAGCCGAGCGTCTCGGTCAGCCACCGGCACTTCTCGGTGCTGCTGGTCAAGCCAATGACCCGTGCTCCCGCCAAGCGGGCGATCTGGCCGGCGATGGAGCCCACAGCGCCTGCAGCGCCGTTCACCAACACGGTCTGGCCCGGCTGCGGCTTGCACTCCTCTGTGATGGCGAAGTAGGCCGTCAGCCCGGAAACGCCAAAGCCGCCCAGCCAAGCGCTCAAGGGAGCTTGGCTGACATCGCACTTCTCCAAGTCGTCGCCATTGCTGACGGCGTAGTTCTGCACGCCTTGGGAGGCGAGCACGTAGTCGCCCACTTGGTAGTCCGAATGGTTGGACTCAATGACCTGGCCGGCCATGGAGCCGCGCACCAAGTCGCCGGGGCGCACCCGAAAGAGGAATTCGTCGCTGTCACGAACGATCAGCCGCAGGGCGGCATCGACACCCAAGTAGTGGGCTGCGACCAGCACCTCACCGGGACCGATTTCCGGCATGGGCGCGCTGCGCACCTCGAAGTCATCCGGCCCGGCAATGCCTTCCGGCACCTGCTTCAGATAGACCTGCTGGTTGACGCCCTCGTTAGCCGATGGGTCCGTCATGGCTCCCTCCCTTGCAAGACCTGTTGATTGCGCAGGCTAGCCGGTCGGCGCCAGCGCCGCGATGGCGGCCAAGCTCTCCTCCCTCGGAGTGCCCGAAGTACCGAACAGGTAGGTTTCCCCGCTCGGCCCGCCGTCGCCGTGGGCGATCAGGTTGATGATGGCTTGGCCAATGTCCTCCGGCTTCATGGCCGAATCCGCCAATTCCGGCGCGGCGCCCCGCAGCATGGGGCTGTCGGTGGCGCCAAAGCAGAGCCCGTTGACGCGAATGTTGACGTCCGCCAATTCCATCGCCCAGGTTTCGGTCTGCCGCCATTGCGAGAACTTGGCGCAGTCGTAGCCGAGCGCCGGCATGCCGGTGATGTAGTGGCCTTCCTTCACATGTTCAGTGATGTTGTTGATGATGTGCCCGCCGCCCGCTTGGACCATTGCGGGCACACAGGCCCGGGCGCAGTAGTAGCTGCCCATCGCGCAAGCGCCCATGGAGGCCTCGAAGGCGGCGGTCTGGGTCTCATAGGTGCCGTTCAGGAGCGAGGAGTCATCCCAGACCGCGGCGTTGTTGACCAGCACGTCGATGCGCCCGAAGGCCTGCAAGCCCGCGTCGATGGCGCTGCGCACCTGCAGCCGGTCCGCCAAATCGCAGGCAATGGGCAAGCACTCCCGGCCCGTGGCGCGCACCGCTTCAGCGGTAGCCCGGTTCTCGACGCTGTCAATGTCCAGGGCGACGATGTCAGCCCCCTCTTCCGCCAGCCGCACCGCAACCCCGCGGCCGATGCCGACCGCGGAGCCGGTGACGACGGCGACCTTGCCTTCAAGGAGCCTGGACATCCTCATCCCTCCCTTTATCAGCTACTGCCGCTGACTGAGCCGTCTATCGATGCGCGCTTAGTTGCCGAATAGGAAGCCAAGCTCAACACCCCATTGCAAAGGAGCGCCGTATTGGCTGAAGTTCCACAAGCCACCCACCGAGTTGGCCGACACGCGGTACTCCTCATTGAGCAGGTTTTTGCCGAACAGGCTCGCAAACCACCGCTCATCCGGGCTGTTGTACGTGATCGCGGCATCGATCAGGGTGCGTTCCTCCAACTGGGTGTAGGTGGGATGACGGGCAACGTTGCCAGCGAACTTCGGATTGGTGCCCGTGGCCGCGTTCGGGTCGAAGGGGCTCATTTCGGCATCACTCTGATAGTGGACGCTGGCCGCAAACGTCATGTGGCCACCATTGCCCAATGGGTGGTCGTAGGTGATCTGGCCACCTACCTGCCATTTCGAGGCGAAGGGGATGTCCAAATCGGTGAGATCCAAGCCTTCAAATTCGAAGACGTCGTAGCTCGCATCCAGGAATCCGAGAGAGCCTTTCACCTGTAGGTTCTCGGTGACCAGCCAAGTGGTTTCAATCTCCACGCCCTTGGCGTTGGATTCCCCGGCGTTCAGCGTGATGGTCTCCTGCCCTTCCACGCCGCTTACCGGATCAGTGAACCGGAACACTTGGTTGCGCTGCAGATCTTCAAAGTCCGTGTAGAAGGCAGCCACGTTGAATCGCAACCGGCTCTCAAGCAAATCCGCCTTGAAACCCACTTCGTAGTTGATGTTCTTTTCCGGGTCGTAGGCGATGCAGGTGGGCTCTTGCGAGCAGGTTTCGCTAAATCCGCCGGCCAAGAAGCCAGTGGCCACGCTGGCGTACCACAGTTGGTCGTTGTTCGGCTTGTAGTCAAGCACCACCCGCCAAGTCGCCTCGGACCACTTCTCGGTGCTGTCGGCGATGAACCGGTACGCCGAATCAGGCAAGACCTGCCTGCGCTGATCGATCTGGGAGCCTTCCAAGCCGGCACGGCTTACGGTGGCGGAAAGCGCATCGATGCAGTTGGTCGCGAGGTCGAGCGGCTTGCTCGGGTCCGCAGGCTGCGCATCACGAAGCTCGGTGTACTGGTTGCAGGGGCCGCCACCGCCGGTGGGCTTGTAGAAGTCCTTTTTGTCCTTGGTGTAGCGCACACCGGCCGTAACGCTGAACTGGTCGTTAATGACGAAAGTGCCGTCCGCATAAGCTGCCCAAGACTTGCGATCCTGCTTGACGATGCCGTGATTAGGGTTATTGGTGATGCCGCGCAGGTCCATATTGACGTAGCCGCGCTCATCGAAGAACGGAAAGGCGGGGTTAAGCCCGGTGGGAAACAGCGACGACAGCCCGACGGTTGAGTAAGCGCGGAAATCCAGCTCATCGCTGATGTAGATGCCGCCCACCACGAAATTCAACGGACCGTCAAGCTCGCTGATCAGGCGCACCTCCTGCTGAAGCTGCTCCCGCTCCAAGTTGCGGGTGGCGTCGAACAGGGACAGGAACGCCTCGCCGGTGTAGCTGCTCGGCAACGTCTCCTCCTGCTCCCGCAGGCCAGTGATGGACTTGATGCTGAACTGGTCGAAGCTCAACGTCTGGGTCAGATAGTAGCCATCCACGTCCACCCGGTGGCCGTCTGGGATGTTGATGCCGTTGCCCTGCTGGGTAACGCCAGTGCTGAAGGGGTTCTTGTGCCCCGCGGCATGGATTCCGGGGAAGCCTAGCAGTTCGAATAGGAATCCTTCCCCTGCGGGTGTTTCATTGATGTTGGCCGGAGAATCCGAGTCGTCCCGCACGATCTCCCAGATGAAATAGGCTTCGTACTGGTCGTTTGGCTGCCAAAGCAGCTTCGACTTGGCTGCGAGCACGTCTTTGCCGCTTATTCGCTCGCCAGCTCCACTGGTCACTAGGCTGAGTTCCGGCGGCAGCAGATCCGGAGTAAGGCCAAGCACTCCGTAAAGGGGGGAGTTCGGGAAGGTGGCCGTATCCTTATCGTTGGTGTAAAAGCCCTGCTCGCTCACATACGAGCCAGCGAACCGGAACCCCAACTGGCCCTGAATCAGCGGCACGTCCACCGCCACTTGGGCCTTGTAGTTGTCAGATCCGCCGTCATAGCCTCCCGTGGACAGCCGCACCGTGGAGCCGTAGTTGTCAAGGTCCGGCCGCTTCGACGTAATGGCGATGGTGCCGCCCGTGCTGTTCTTGCCGAACAGGGTGCCTTGGGGGCCGCGGTAGATTTCCACCTGCTCCAAGTCGAAAAGCTCAACGAACTGCGTCTGCACGTGGTTCAGTGCGAATTCATCGATGAGCAGGCCAACGCTCGGGTCCTGGGTGGTCAGAATGGATATGGTGCCGGTGCCGCGAATGCCACCCGCCAAAGCGTTGAAACCGGTCTGCAGGGTGAGGTTGACGTTTGGAGACAGGTCGCCCACAGCGCGAATGTCATTGCCGTAGGTCTTGGCGATATCGTTGGCGGTAATGGTGGAAATCGCGATCGGCGTATCCTGCTGGCTGGCTTCCCTTTTGGTGCCGGTGACGATGATCTCCTCTAGCACCCCGGCTTGCGCCTCTTCGGCTACGGCCGCCGAGGGCCCAGCCCAAGGCAGCAGGGCCGTCAGAATCGCCGCCAAGGCGCCAGTGGTTCGCCGCGAAGCGAATGAAAGACTGCAAGGTAGGTTCATTCTCTCTCTCCTTATGGTTGAACCCGATAAAGCTGCGAATGCTATCACTACAAAAACAATGCGCAAGGCCAACACAACCCCCCAGCGCTCCGCCGCGACTGGCTAAACCGGCGCCGGATCGTCCGATGCACGTCTAGGCAAAACGCCGAGGAGAAATTGGAGCAGCAACCCTAGGCCGACGATGGTCAGCACGAAGCTGATGATGCCGCCGATGAATGGCAGGTTGACCGCCACGGTGACGACAACGAGCCCCGCCAACAACGTCCACGCCAAGCTATCACTCCCACTCAGGAGCATCCGCCCAACCATCGAAGCGACGACGATCTTGGCAAGGTAGATGGCCAATGCCCAAGCGACGATCACGATCAACGAGAGCGGCAGTCCAACTAGCGTTATGCCCGCCAACACGGCCATGATGGGCACGCCCACCAACGTGAGAAGTCCGACGCCCGAGGTCTTCAAGGCATCGACACCCGCGCCGAGGGAGAGCGAACGAGCGCCTGGCGCCAACCACAGGAAGATCAGACCCACAATGAACCCCCCGGCCAACCACGCCAATTCCCACAAGTAGAACATGCCCGTGGCGTAGGGGCTGCGATCCCGCAGCGCTTCCGGAACGCCCAAGAACTGCACATCGCCGCCCACTTGCACAGCGTCCGCGACGTGCAAATTGTCCTCATCCTCGGTGCGATATCGCACATCGCCGCCAACCTGCGACTCGCCAAGCAAGCGCACGCGAGCCGCGAATGCCTCGAGGTCTTGGCCGAGCGTGCCGCCTACTTCGACAGTCTCGCCGAAAGCGTAAAGATCCTTGGCAACAAACCCGTCCATGGACGTCATCCGGGACGCCACGGTCGCGTTGCCCTCGATGCGCGCGTCATCGTCGATTCGCAGCGTCTCGCCCGCCACCCATAGATCGCCGCCCAATGCCGAGCCGAGGAAGTCGAGCGAAGAAGCGGCACCCAGCACCGCGCCGTTTACCACGCCGCTCACGGCAACCGTCTCCGAAAAGCCCAACAGGTTGCCTTCGACCGTGCCGGAGACCTCGATCCTGCGCGCCGCCGCAACAACATCACCGGTAACCGTGCCTTCGATCAACACCGTCTCGGCCGCCACGATGAGCGTGTCGTCCACGGTCTCGCTGGCACCAATGGTTACCACGGCTCGGTCGCCCCGGATGTCCAAGGCGCTCACCGGCGCGGGCATCGCCAAGATGGCGCCGAAAACGAGCAGGCACGCGGTCGGCGCGTGGTGCGTCTTCCGGTAGCGCACCAGCAGCACGAGCGTCGCGACAGTCAACAAACTTACGGCAACAAAGCCTACATATGCATCGAACATGGCCGTTCCTTCCTCTATCAAGTGCAAGGCGGTGGCGCTTGCCATCGCGTAAACATCGGGCAGGTAGATGGATGCGACCCAAGAGGCCGCGTTAAAGACCAACTCACCGAACACGGTTTTCCACAGAAACTGGGCCAGCCACA
Source organism: Gammaproteobacteria bacterium (assembly GCA_009843635.1). Taxonomy (GTDB): domain Bacteria; phylum Pseudomonadota; class Gammaproteobacteria; order Pseudomonadales; family Azotimanducaceae; genus Azophilus. The sequence goes on along the minus strand of VYDB01000033.1, from coordinate 67,874 downwards.
CGGCCAACCCGGCCGCTACGTTGGCCAGCGCGAACCCGCTCAAGCTCGTCGGCTTGGAGAACTTCGGCACCGTGGTCGCAGCGACCATGCCGGGCTCCTCGATCTTGAGCGCGGCGCCAATGAGCTGCGCTTCGTCACGCACGGCGGCCAACGCCGCCTGGCATGTCGCGCACGAATCGACGTGCTGTCGGAGCGAGGCCGCCTCCTCCGCAGCCAACGCTTCGTCGGCGTACATCGACAGCTTGAGCTCGCTTGGATGGGTCACGGGCCACCCTCCGCAGCCTCAAGTTCAGCCCGCAGCCGCTGTTTCGCTCGAAGCAGCAGCACCCCAACGTGGTTGCGGCTGATCTGTAGCTGGGTGGCGATCTCGTCGTAGCTGCACTGATTGAAGTAGGCCAGCACCAATGGCACCCGGTACTTCGCGCTCAGTTTCCCAACCGCCCGGTTGAGCGACTCGGCTTCCTGAAGCGAGATGAGGTCGCTTAACACCGGCGCTTGTGCTCCGGCAAGTTGCTCCACTTCGGCCGCTTCATCATCCAAGGCCAGGTTCGCACGGTTTTGCTGTCGCAAAACATCGATGCAGTGGTTGCTGGCGATCGCCGCGATCCACTGCCAGAACGGCTGTTCCGAACGGTACTTGCGAAAGCTCTTGTACGCGCGCATGAACGCCTCTTGGGTCGCATCCTCTGCCAATTCGTTCGAATTCAACAGTCGGCGGCACAGCCCAAGCACACGAACGTAGTACTCTCGATAGAGAATCTCGAAGGCTGCGTTTCTCGCCACTGTCGATTTCCGAACATTCAATCGGTTATACGATGCCAGTCGGAATTTATTACAGAATTGCCCCTGCTAAACTCCCTGTCTTTCCCGTCAAGGTGAAGCGACGGGCAAAAACTCACCCACAGGAGGCTTCGATGACCCAGGAATTTGCCGGACTTCCCATCGCTGCGCCGCATGAAGCGGGCTTCTGCGCCGACCGGCTCGGGCGCATCGGACCCGCCATGGACGCGGCCGTCGAGGCCGGTGACGTCCCGGGAACGGCGACGGTGGTCCTGCGCCACGGCCAGGTTGTGCATCGACACGCTTCGGGACGCCTGGACATGGACCGGGAGGCGCCGGTCTCGATGGACTCGCTGTTCCGCATGTATTCGCAGACCAAGCCGGTCACGGCCGCCGTGGTGATGTCGCTCTTCGAGGAGGGGGCCTTCTTCCTCGACGAGCCGGTGTCGAAGTGGCTGCCGGAGTTCGAAGACCCCCGGGTCGCCGCCTATCCGGGCGCGGATGAGCGGGTGCGCAGCGGGCTCTCGGTGGAGGCCACGGTGCCGGCCCGCCGGGAGATCACCCTGTTCGACCTGCTGACGATGACCTCCGGGCTGCCGGCCATCAACCGCACGCCCGTCGCCTATGGCCCGCTGATGGAGGCCACTTGGGAGGGGACGGGTTTCTTCGGCCCGGCCGAGCGGGTCAACCATCCCGAGCACAGCTACGAGGAAAAGGTGCTGGCCATCGCCGAAGCGCCGCTTTTCGCGCAACCGGGCGAGACCTGGAACTACGCGTCGGATTTCGACGTCTTGAGCCTGTTCCTCACCCGGCTCACCGGCCAGGATCTCGACACGCTGTTCCGCGAACGCATCTTCGAGCCCCTGGGCATGGCGGACAGCGGCTTCTACTGCACTGAGCAGGACCTAGGGCGGCTGGCCACCGAGTACGAGTGGGACGAGGATGAAAACCTCAAGGTCCGCGAACGGCCGGAGGACGCCGAGAAGGCGGGCGGTTCCAATCGCCCGCTCAGGTCCGGCAACGGCATGTTCGGCGGCATTCTCAGCACGCCCGCGGATTTCGCGCGCTTTGCCCAGATGCTGCTGAACGGCGGCGAACTCGACGGCGTGCGCATCCTGGGGCGCAAGACCGTGGACCTGATGACCACGAACCACATCGGCACCCGGAACATCGATCTGGCGACCGGGCCCAACTACGGCTTCGGTTTCGGCTATTCGGTGCGCAAGGACATTGGCGGCTCGTTCACGCCCGGCTCGCCCGGCCAATTCGGTTGGGGCGGCGCCGCTGGCACCTACTTCTTCGTAGACCCCGCGGAGGACCTGGCCGGCCTGTTCTTCACCCAGGTGTTCATGTACCAGTTCCTCCCCAAGGCGAACCTAGGGGAGCGGTTCGAGAAACTCACCTTCGAGGCGCTGGCCTGACTTTCGGGAAGACATGATGAGATCCTATTTTGAATTCGCCGGCCGGACCCGCACGCTGGCCGTAACCTTCGCCGCCACGGCGGCGTTCCTGGTTGTGGTGTTCCCTAGTCTTCCAATCGGCGGCGAGATGCTCGACATGAAGCCCGGCTACTCGCACGAGGAGGCGATGGCGTCGATGGCGGAGTACGGGCCGGACGGCAGGACCACCTACGCCTGGGCAAGCGCCGTGCTCGACACGCTCTTGCCCATCTTCTACGTCACGTTCTTTGCCGGCCTGATCTACCGCTTCCGGCTGACGGAGGGGACGTGGATTCTGGCGTTCATCCCGGTTATCGCCGGCCTCGGGGACTTGGCGGAGAACGCCCAGATCACCGCCATGCTTCTCCAGTACCCCAACGTCGGCACCACCCAGGTGGCTTGGGCGTCGGCCTTCACCATGGTTAAGGGCTGGATTATCCCAGTTTACATGGTCCTTGGACTGGGGCTGTTGCTTGTGGCGGGATCGCGCTGCGCGGTTCGCACGATCCGCGATCACTGGGGCAGCGACTGATCCTCAGCCATCACAGCGTTTCGCTAAAGCGACGAGCGTCGCCGTCAGTGGTTGGTGAGGATGGTTCCCGGCAGCGCCGTCGTGCAGTTGCCCGCCTCGACGATCGATTCGCCGCCGACAATGACATGGTCAATGCCTTGGGCACGGCAGATGCGTCGGTACTCGCCGCCCGGCAAGTCTCGCACCAAGTCGTAGCGGTCGCGGTTGAAGCCCAGCCGGTCGAGGTCGTAAACGATTAGATCGGCGGCGTAGCCTTCGCGGAGTTCGCCGCGCTTCGAGAGGCCGACTACCCGTGCCGGAAGGCTTGAGAGGCGCCAGTGGATCTGCTCAAGCGTGAATCGCTGCTCATCGCGGGCCATCCAAGTCAGCAGGTCCGTGGAGTATTGCCCTCCCGAGTAGAACTTCACGTGGGCGCCGCCGTCCGACGTGCCCGGGATCACCCGCTCGTTGCGCAGGATCTCCTCGTGCATCTTCAGGTCATGGCTCATGGCTTCGCTGGTCCGAAAGTCGGCGAGGCCGTTGCTGTCATCGACAATCTCGAAGAAGGCATCGGTGATGTGCAGCCCCTCGCGCCTAGCGACCTCGCCGAGCAGGGCGCCTTCATAGGGGCCGAAGCGTTTCGAGCCGTGGGCATCGACCAGCAGCCAGGTGTCGATCGGGCCACCCGCCGGGATCATGACGGCGGGATCGTAGTTCTCCCGCATGCGCCTTCGAAAGTCGGGGTCCGCCGCCTTGCGCACCTTGTCTTGGGCATCACCGCAGCTCGTGAACTCACGCAACTGGGGATTGAAGTCCCAACCGCTGTTGTCGATGGCGTTGAACTCCGTCCATGAGCGGTGCGAGAAGGACTGGCTGTACACCTCAAGGCCCTCGTCGGCGCAGTCATCCAGAAACGCCAGCACGTCGCGATGCGTGTCGAGGGAATCGAACGGCGTGATGATGTTGTGGAGCACCGGGCGCCCGCTGATTCGAGCCAGCTTGGCAGCGATTTCCCGATGGTTGACTGCGCCAGGCACCTCGACGAGCGCATGGATCATGCCATCGCCCCGCTCCCGCAGAACCTGCGCGAGGTTGTAGGCTTCCTCGATCGCCATGCCATCCGAAGGCATGACGCTCCCGTCGAAGTCCACGTGCGTGTTGTGTTCTTGGAGGTAGGAGAAGGCGAAGCCTATCGCCCCCGCGTCCATCGCCTCGTTGAGCAATTGCCGCATGCGGGCGCGCTCAGTCTCGGTGGCAGGTCGGCTTTTCGCCGCATCAATGCCCATCACATAGATCATGAGCGGGTTCATGGGCAGGTAGGTCGCCACGTTGACGCCCTTCGGAACATTCCTGAGGTGTTCCATGTATTCCGGAAAGGTGGTCCAATCCCAGCCGAGCGCCTCACGCATCGCCGCGTAGGGCACCTGTTCGGTGTTCTGCATCATCAGCATGTAGCGATCCCGAACCTCCGGATCCGCGGCGCAGGGGGCGAAGCCGAAGCCGCAGTTGCCCACCACCACGGTGGTCGTGCCGTGCCAACTCGAGCCCGTGCAATAGGGGTCCCAGTGAATCTGGGCATCGTAGTGGGTGTGGACGTCGATCACCCCCGGCGCAACGATGCGGCCGCTCGCGTCGATGGTGCGGCGTGCCTGCCAGGCGTCGAGCTTGGGCGCGATCTCGGCAATGAGGCCATGCTTGATTCCGAGGTCCGCCTTGAAGCGATCGTTGCCGGTTCCGTCGATGACGGTTCCGTTCTTGACGATGAGATCGAAGGTCATGCTTATTCTTTTCGGTGGTATCGGCGAATCTCAAACCGCGTCGAGCGCATCGAGATCATCGATCGCCGTTGCCGTTCGCTTGATCATCTCCAGCGCGACATGCTCAGGCTGCATGTCCGGCAGGAGCGGAGAGTGGCACAACGTTGGCGTCCACATCAACAACCCTTGGAACAGTTGCTGCCGGTAGAGAAGCCAAGCATTATCGAAGGAGAGATCGTCGCCGCCCGCAACCCGAACTGCTTCAATGTAAAGGGATATCAGGTCGCGTTCCCAAGCCCGTCGATTCTCCACTGTCAGCGTGCCCGACAAGGCGTAGGCAACGTCCCGTGCCCAGTTGCCTTTCATCACGCATCCCCAGTCGCCCAGCCCCATGTGCCCGTCGCCGGTCATGTACCAGTTGCCCAGATGCACGTCGGAGTGCAGCAGCGTTTGCGGCAATTCGGCATGTCGTGCTACCGAACGCATGAACGCTGGCCAAGTCTCGGCACGGCGCCGATGGAGGCGTGGCGGGATGACGTGGGCGGCCTTGTTCATCGCCAGCCCGTGGTACTTGTCGAGACGGAAGGGTTCCGCTGAGCGGTACCACTGTCCTACGGTTCGCAACGTGGTGTAGCGGGTGTCCAGCCGGGGGTCGCGGTTGAACGTGCCATGCAGGGTGGCGAGCGTGGTGATCACCTCTTCGGCCTGTGCCCTGGAAATCTGGGTTGCCGGCGTGCCAAATGATGCGTCACGAGTCGCCACCAGGTCTTCCATCATCTGGATCGATCTGCATGTGCGCAGGTCGTAGCTCGCGAAATAGCCCCAAGGCGCCTCGAAGGCCGGCCCGAGTTGCGGCCGCAACGCGTTCAAAAACAGGGACTCGTCGACCATGGCGCCACTGCCGTAGGCCAGCCTTGCTCTCAACGTCGGCGTCAGCTTGGCGAACACGCTCCTCGGCAAACCACCACGTTGGCCGAGTTCCGCCGACACCTGTTCCTCGCCCCGTGCGTTGTACGTCAGACGGAACTGGCGGCGCACCGTCGTACCGGAACTTGCGGTGCCCCGCTCGATGCCCGTCACTTCGACCCCGGGCCGGTCCGAACAGAGCACATCGGTAAACCACTCGGCCGTCAGGGCCCGCTCGTTGGGCGGGGTTTCGCCCGCCCGCCACACCTTCGGGTTCGAGCAGCGTTCCCACACCAGCAGCGCGCTGAGCCTGGCCGCGCTCGCGAGCAGTTGGACTAGGCCGGACATCGCCTTGGGGACCGGCCATGCCGGGCACACCGGGCTGTTGTCGATATGCGTTGATCCATGATCAAAGCGAACACACAATATGTGTCATGGTGTGAAGATACAGCAGAAAATTACCTCGATGCCGTTGCTATCCTACGCATTTGGGGAATGGACTTCAAGGGTAAACCCGAGTGTGAAGGCGGTGGAGATGACGCAGGGAATCAACCGGTCCAGTCGCTCTTGCGGGCTTTCCCACCGGGTCCACTATACGCCGCCGAGAAACCCGGTTCGCGGCTGAATCTTGGCAATTCGATGCCGGATACTGCCTGCTCCCAGCGGTCCATCAGGCGGTCTTCCGCCGCATAGTCGAAAGGATCCTGGAGTATCCGCTCGGTAGTGCCACCCCGCTCCGGGGGATTCGCGGCCAGCCACCGGGCCACCGAGCCCAGCGCCTCCCGAGGTGGCCATGCATCTTCATATCCGAGCGTTGACCTGATCAGCGTCAGGTCCATGACGCGGTGCGTCGACCAGGGCTGCGCGAGCAGGGGTTTGGCAGGGACCGCTAGGGCGTTGGGCAAGCTGACCAGCTCGATCTCCCTGCCTAGTGCTGCGGCGGTAATTTCGATGATCTGTCGCAGTGTGAGCTGCTCGACGTCACCGGCGTTGAAGATCTTGCCCCGTGCGAGGTCCGGTTGGTCCACGGCGAGCAGCACGGCATGCGCCAGGTTGCCGGCGTAGCCATGGTGGTATAGCGAAAGCCCGTCGTCGGGAACGATCATCCTGCGGCGGCCGTCGAGCAACCGCCTCACGATGCACCACTCGCGAGGTGCCAGTTGATATTTGCCATACACAATTGGATAGCGAAAGTGGATGGCATCCGGGTGCTGGTCGAAGACGCGTTCCTCGGTCTTCACGATGCGCCAACCCTTGGCATCTTCAGCCTCGTCCTGGACCAGTGGAGCCCCCTCGGCCGTTGGCACCGGTAGGCCTGCCGGAGACCAGACAGGCGCGTTCATGTACCCACTGTAGGCGGGTACGCCACCAACGGAGACCAACTGGTCGGTATGGTCACGAGTCAGCTCGGCGATGCGCCGCAAGCGGCCATAGGTGGCGATGATGACGTCGAACCCGCGCCCTTCCAGGGCGGCAGCGAGGGCGGTAGCCGAGAACGGATCAGTGTGAATGTGCTCCACTTCGGGCGGTATCTCGTCCACCTCATGAAGCCCCCTGTGCAGGATGGCCACTTTGAAACCCCGGTGGATGAGGCCGTTGACAATGAAGTGCCCGGTAGGGCCGGTACCTCCGATCACGAGTGCGTGCACGGGAGCTCCTCCAGATCGTTAAACGACCGCTCCAATCGGTTGTGACCGAGTGGAGTTAGGCCTCCGGGCCGAGTTGTGCGGGTGCGAGGTCTGCTTCTAGGCAGCCGCCGTCTGCGAGGGAACCGCCGTGGGTCGCGCCACGCGGCCCGGGCGTGCGCCGGTATCCCGATCGCCCTCGCGGGTGACCTCGCCGCGTACCAAGGTCGCGACGTAGCCGGTGGCTGGCTGGATGAAGCGCGAGCCGCCGGCCGGCAGGTCGTGCAGCAGCTTCGGCCGGTGAATGGTCAGGCTCGGCAGGTCGATCACGTTCACGTCCGCGCGCTTGCCGACTTCCAGCGTGCCGCGGTCGTGCAGCCCGAAGAGCTTGGCCGGCACGTTGGTGCACTTGGCCACCATCAACTCGATCGGCAGCCGCTCGCCACGGGTGCGATCCCTGACCCAGTGGGTGAGGTTGAACGTGGGAATCGACATGTCGCAGATAAAGTTGACGTGCGCACCGGCGTCCGACAGCCCCGTCACCGTATTGGGATCGAGCAGCATCGACCGACACGCGTCTAGGTTGCCCTCGATGTAGTTGGCACCTAGAAAGACGCCGACCGAGTTGCCGCCGTCCTGCAGGAGGAAGTCGTACAGGTACTCCAGCGGGTCCCGTTGCTCCCGCTCCGCCCGGGCGCTCAGCGACTCGTCGAGCGGCGGCTCGTAGTCCAGGGGCGTCTGCAGTTCGAACGTGAGGGGCAAGGCGCCCTCGAAAAGGTCAGGCAGCAGGTTCTCCATTGCACCGGGCCGGGGATCCGGGACATCCGTCTCGGACAGGATGGCGGCCTTGATGTCGGGCTGGCGGAGTCGCTCGACGAGCTGCTCGAAGGGCAGATCCTTGAGCTTCAGGTAGGTGGGCCTTTGCATGAAGCGGTGGTAGCCCCGCAGGGTGGTCAAGACCGTGCCGGCCCGCGGTGCGACCATCGGGTGCAAGTGCGCGCCCCGGCGGTTCTCCGCGTCGGTGGCGGCCAGCACGGCACGCCAAAGCTCTGGCGCGTCGTTGCTCTGCACGGTGGTGAAGACCACGCACTGTCCGGTGGCGCGCGAGACGTTGCCGAGTCGGCCGACTTCATCCAGGAGTTCGCTGTGCTCCGGCTCCATGCCCTCGAGTTGGCCGATGGTGCTGGCGGGAATCGCCTGCAGGACCGCGCCGCCGGCGTCGCGCATGGCCGTGGCGATCGCGAGCAGTTCAGCCTCGGCTGCGAAGGTGCCCGGCACGCAATAGCCGGACATCGACTTGTGGCCCATGATTCGGGAGGTGCTGAAGCCGAGCGCACCCGCCCGCACCGCGGCGCCGGCAATGCACGCCATGGCTTCGAGGTCGTCGGCGCTGGCGGCTTCGCGGCTGATGGCGCGCTCGCCCATCACGTAGAAGCGCAAGGCCCCGTGGGCGAGTTGGGCGCCCACGTCGAGGCTGTAGGCCCGGGTGTCCAAGTAGGACAGGTACTCGGGAAAGGTCTCCCACTCGCCCCAAGGCATGCCTTCGAACAGGGCGGTGCCGGGGATGTCCTCGACGCCCTCCATCAGGTCGATGAGGTCTTCCGCGCCTCCCTTGGGAACGGGTGCGAAGCCGACGCCGCAGTTGCCCATGACCACCGTGGTCACGCCGTTGGCCGCCGATCCCTCAAGCCGGTCGTCCCAGGTGACCTGGCCGTCGTAGTGCGTGTGCGCATCGACCCAGCCGGGCAGCACCAAGGCGCCATCGGCATCGATTCGGCGCCGGGCGCGGGCGCCTGCCGAGATCCTGCCGACCTCGGCAATGCAGCCGTCGGTCACGCCGATATCCTTGAGTCGGGGTTGCGCACCGGTGCCATCGACCACGGTGCCTCCCTTGATGATGACGTCGTACATGAGTGGATTCTCTCGTGGGGTGTCTTTGGCCGAACGAACTCGCCTCGCGCCTACGATCCGAAGTGCATTCGAACCCGGACGCCGTACGTCCTAGGCGTCGTGAACTGGCCGCCGACATTCTCCAGCGCAACGGGGGTGTTAAAGATGACGCGGTTCACGGAATAGAGTTCGTCCCCGATGTTTTCGACGAACGCTTGGAACTCGTAGCGTTCGTTCGGCTGCCAAATGGCCCGCGCGTTGGTCAGCCAGTACGAAGGCTGCGTCGCCTCGGAGGCCAGCGGCGCGTTGCCGCCGAAGATGTCGTTCGTGTACTCATCCTTGTACGAGGCTTCCAGGCGCAGGATCATGTCGCCCGCTCCCACCGGGAAAGCGTACTCGGCGATCCCGCTGAAGGTCACCTCGGGGGCGCGCATGAGCGGGTTCCCGGAGACGTCGGCACCCGCCGCGATGATGCCGGGCGGGTCGCGGAACACGCCCTCGGTGTACTCGGAGTCCTGGTAGGAGAGGTGGCCTTGCAGGCTGAAGCCCGGCAGGGCCGCGGGGCTGATCGTGTATTCGAGTTCCATGCCCCAGGTTTCCGCCTGGCCGGCGTTGCGGATGAACGACTGGTTCGGCACGTAGAGCGTGAACTGGATGTCCTGAAAGTCGTACCAGTAGAACGCGAGGTTGGCGCGCACCTGGCCGTCCAGGAAGGTTGACTTGATGCCGCCCTCGAAGGCATCGAGGTACTCCGGGTTGTAGGCGCCGACGCCGCACTCGCCCACGTTGAACGCGCCGCCCTTGTACCCTTCGGAGTACTTGAAGTAGAGCATCGTGTCCTCGTTCAGGTCGTAGTCGAAGCCGATGGTGCCGGTCCACGCATCCCAGGACGCCTCGTGGCTCTCGTTGTTGCACAGGAGCGGCGTGCCGTCGGGGTTGATCCAAAACTGGCGGGGCACGCCGCCGAGCTGCAGCAGCGTCGCCAGCATGTTGAAGTGATAGCTGCGCGTGGCGTCCTTCTCGTCGTCGGTGTAGCGCAGGCCCCCGGTCACCCGGGCGCGGTCCGTCAGGTGCCAAGTCGCCTGCGCGAACGCGGCGTGGGACGTGTTCTTGGTGTCGATCAGGAAACCCAGGAAGGCCATGTCAGGGATGTCTCCCTTGTTCCATCGCCCGGTGCCCGGAGGATAGTTGTCCCCGTGCCGGAGCAGGGTCTTGAGTTCATCCCCCGGCCCGAGACGGGTGGAGAACAGGGAGTGCGGGAAAAACTCGGGAGGGATGAGCTGGAACGGGTAGCTGTTCGGGTCGGACGGATCGTACGCGGGGTTGCCGGTGGCGATGCCTGCCAGCGTGCTGTCGTTGACCGTCGGCAGCCACACCGTCGAGTGGAACTGGCCGTCCTCCTGCAAGTAGTAGTAGCCGAGCAGCCAGTCCAGGCGGTCGTCCAGCGCCGTGCCGAGCAGGTTGATCTCCTGCGTGAACTGTTCGGTCTCGTGGCCGCCCGGGTCGAACACCACGGCGGCGGTCGATGCGCCGGTGCTGTCCTGCTGAAAGAACATCTCGCTGTCCCGGTAGCCGGTCACGGACCGCAGGAGGGCGCCACCGAGGTCCCACTCGATGGTGGCGGAGAAGCTCATCTGGTCGACGTCCCAGAAGTTGGGGATGGCGGACGAGCCCTTCAGGGATTTGGAGGGGTCAGGCGGCACCGGCCCCGGCTTCGAAGTGAGTCCGTAGTAGTCGGCGATGCTGCCGCCGCCTAGCCTCTCGATGTCCGCCGGGGAGAGCAGCCCCGGGGCGTCGCGGAAGAACTGCGCGGGGGCGGAGAAGATGCCGAGCGGCAGCGGGCCGTAGGGGCCATCCACGAGGGTCGTCAGGCCGAAGGGGTCCGCCCCGGCAAGCGGTTCGCCCGTATCGATTGCGAACGGCGGGATTGGGAAGGACGACACGAGCTGGTAGGCGTTGGTCGTGTAATGCGAGGAGTAGCCGCCGCGCAGCGTGATGGTCAACTGGTCGCTGGGGTCGATCAGCAGCGAGCCGCGCACCACTTCCTGTTCCGACTCGCCAAAGTCCGGCACCCCAGGGACTAGGTTGTCGCGGTAATCGCCCATCTCGTGACGGCGAAAGCTGATGCGGCCGGCGACGACATCGGAGAACAGCGGGCCCGAGGCCCCGAGGTCGACGCCCCACTTGCCGAGGTTGCCGACCGTGGCAACGACATTGGCTTCGGGTTCGAAACTGGGCTGCTTGCTGATGAAGTTCACCACGCCGCCGACGGCATTGCGCCCGTACAGGGTGCCCTGCGGCCCCCGCAGCACTTCGATGCGCTCAAGGTCGAAGCCTGGCACGTTGTGGTTGAAGGAGAGCCCCGTGTACACGCCGTCCTCGTAGGTCGCGATCGAGGGCTCAGCGGTGGTAACCACGTCCGAGCCGACGCCGCGGATGGCAACCAGCGAGTACGTGGACTGCATGCCGTACGTCAGCGACGGCACCACGAACTGCAGTTCCTCCATCTGGTCCACGCCGGTCTGCTCGATCGTATCCGCGGACAGCGCGGTGATCGCGATGGCGGTCTCCTGCAGGTTCTGCGCGCGCCGCTCGGCGGTCACCAGGATCTCCTCGATCTGGCCGGCGGACTCCTCGCCCTCTTGGGCGGTGGCGGGGCTCCCCGCGCCGCCCAGAAGTAGAAGCCCAGCTAGGATTGGCCAGCCGCTTGCGTCTTGGCTCCTCAAAATCCCTCTCCTTTGCTTGAATCGTTCACCCGATCAGGTGCCTAGGCTCTATTTTGCGCGTTCACGGATTCGTCTGTCAACGCGAAATCGAGATTGCCGAGTTTCAACGTTCCTGCGCCAGCGGGGGAACTGCGATCCGCAACTGGAGCGGCCGCTCCGCGACCCGCTCGTGGGTGATCAGGAGACATTGGCCAGCGGTGTCCGCGCGGAGATTGAAAGCGAGATCCACCGACACGGAGTCCACGGACGGGTCCTTCGCCTGAATGAGCCCGGCATTGAGCACGATGGCCTGCACGACGGCCTCCCCCAATGCCTGATACGCTGCCGTGTTGTTGTCCAAGCTCGCCTCCTCCGTCGGTTACGCCATGGTCAGCACGTCGTGATCGTCCATGGCGGTTGTGATGCGCTTGATCATTTCCAGCGAAGTCGCCTCCGGCTGCATGTCCGGCAGGGTCGGCGGTGGGCACAGGGTCGGCGTCCACATCAGCAACGCCAGGCAGGCCTGTGCCCGGTAGGCGTCCCAGGCGTCATTAACCTCCAACGCCGTTCCGGATTGCTCGGAGAAGGCGTGGCAGTACCGTTCGATGAGCGCCTGCTCCCACGCCCGGCGATCCTCGATCGCGAGCACGGTCATTAGCGAATAGGCCAGGTCCCTGCCCCAGAACCCCCGGCAGACTCTCGCCCAGTCGCTCAACCCCATGCGACCGTCTGCCGTGATGTACCAGTTGCCGAGATGCACGTCGGAGTGGATGACGGTCCTCGGCGAACCGCCGTGCATCCTGGCCGCCTCGACCGCGCTCGGCCAGATGGATGCCTTGCGCACGAGCACGCCTGCGGGAATCACGTGCGCGGCCAGGATCATGGCCTCGTCGTGCCCGGCCTCGATATTGTTGCGGGCGGCAGCGTCAAAGAAGTTCTCGTAGGTCCTGAGAAAGGAACTGTCGAGCGCGCACGAGCCGCGCAGGAACGTGCCATGCAGCACGGCCAGCGTGTCAACGATCTGCTCCGCCTGGGCGCGGTCGATCTCTGAGTCGGCGCGACAAAAGGTCGCCCCGCGCTCATGCGTCAGGTCGTTCATCAGGTGCAGCGAGCGACCGCCTACCGGATCCCGGCCGGTGTAGAAGCACTGCGGGGCCTCGATGGGCAGGTGGGGCCGCAGGTCCGTCAGGAACCGGCCTTCAGCCGGGGCCGCCTTGCCGGCGGACAGTCGCATTGGCAGCGTCGGCGTTGACTTGGTGAACACGCGCTCCGGCAGCGACGCCGCCTGGCCTTCCTGGTTCCATTCGAGCGCGAGGACCCTCCGGGCGCTCGAGCCGTTGTCGCCGCCGAGCACAGAGATGCGCTCGACGCGGGCACCAGGCATGTCGTGCGCCAGGACGGCCGTCAACCACTCCGCGGTAACTGCTTCCCCGTGCCACGGAACCTCGCCGGGTGCGGGACTCGGCCGCCTAAAGTTGTCCCATAAGGCGCAAACCGCCAGACGATAGCGGCTCGGCAGGCGGGAAACGTCAACGCTGATATGCCCGTTCACGCTCAACTCGGGGCCCCAGCCAGTTCGTGGCGACCCGGCCTCCCGCGCTTCAGAACGCCTTGTTGCTGGTAGCGACGGGCATTGATCCACGCCCGGGCCAACCGTGGCCAGCTCTGCGGCTTGCGCATCCACTCGCTCATGCCTTGCAGGCCGTGGTAGCCGGTCCAGAGTTCACGAAAGAACTCGGGTTCACTCGCCGTGGCTTCGTTGACCAGTGCCGAGAAGCGCATCGAGAGGCGTTCCGCAACGGTGGCCCGCCGTCGGCCACTGGCTACCTCGAAGGCAGCCTCGGTGGCACGGTCGATCTGCCGCATGGTCTGCCAATCGCGCCGGAATTCTGCTTCCAAGCCGCTTTCATAGCGCTTGATGCGTTCTTCCGCCGTCAAGTCCCCAGCCAGCAGATCGGCCAGCAGGTGGGCGGCGACTGATGACCAGGTGCAACCCCGCCCGAACTTGGGATTGCTGCGCACGCAACTGTCGCCCACGTAGTAGAGGCCCAGCACCTGGGGCTCGTCGTCGATGACGGTCCGCCGCCAAAAGCTGTCCATGTGGCCAAAACCATAAATGCCGCTGGTCGGAGTGGCGTTGGCCGGATCAACCCATGGCCTGACCGCCTCCACCCTCATGCACATGGCTTGGAAGTGATCCCGGTCGCGCAACGCCTTGGCGATGGCCTTGTCGTCTCTGAAAACCTGAAAGGTGACGGTAAATGTCCCGTTGTCCGAGGGCAGCGCGCCAAGGGTGAAATCGTGAAAGATGTTGCCAGGCAACCCCGCTCCCTGGGGATAGTCACAGCCGTCGTTCAAGCGGTAATGCCGGGTCAGGTACAAAAGGCCCGAGTCGCGCTGATCGATGTGCATCTGGACCCCTAGATCCTCGAGCTGGCCATAGAACTTGCTGAACCGACCGGACGCATCTATGACCGCGTCCGCAGCAAGCTCCTCGCCGCCGGCGGGAGTTTCCACGGCAACACCGATCACCCGCACTGGTCGACGCTGCTTTCCATCGACCAGCAACCGAACGGCTTTGGCATCATCGCGAACCGTCACGTCGGGAAGCGACTCCACATGCTGCCGCACAATCATCTCGAAGGTGGTCCGCCGTGAATTCAGCGATCTCAGCCGCCCATCCCCGGCGCGTTGCCGGTACCGGTCTCGAAAGCGCGGATGGACGTAGTCGGCCAGTTCGTTCTCGCCCACTCCCCCTTCCAGCAGTGCCTCGACCAGTTGCGGATAGCGCGCTTCCAGCAGCAGCCTGAGGCGCCCCATGAGAAAGTGCGGATGCAGCGACTGCGGCACGCCCTTGCGCAGCCAGTCCATCGAATCGGCCGGTGCGACGTTTGCCGGAGGCTGAGCGTCTCGCTCAAGGACCGTAACGGCGATGCCCTTGCGCGCGAGCGCCAAGGCACTCATCAGGCCAGCGATGCCGGCGCCGACGACCGCGACATGGCGAATCGTTGAATGGGGGGCTCTATTCGCCACGGAGGAAATTGCCGAGCAGCTTCGCCGTCGCCTCCGGGCGGGATTCGACAAAGAAGTGCCCGCCGTCCATGCCCTCGGCTCTGAGGTCGGGAAAGTGCCGGCTGAACGAATCGAACGCCGGGTCGCCCACCGGGATGCCGGCTTCATTGAGGCGGCAACCAGCGACTTCGGCAACGTGCCGACAGTACAGCCAAAGGGTTGCGCCAGCGTAGGTTTTGTGACGATCATCGGGCGCAAAATCGAGGTATTCCGCAGCGACTTCGCCGTTGCGCCACAATCTGCCCATCTCATCGTGCGGCAACAGTTGGTAGCGTTCGCCGTTCGGGGCGCCCGCATCCGGCAGGACGCGATGGAACTGCAGGCTACGATAGTAGTTGCAGCTCACCCTAGCAGCATCGCCCTGCTCGTATGGGATCGTGTACGCATCAAGCACCTCCTCCGTCGCCCATGGCTCCGGGGCGGTTAGCTCCGGCGTCTGGAACTCAAAGGGGCAATCCGGTGGCGGCGGAAGCCCGCGATTCTGACCGCCCACGACGGAAGCGATGAAGTCACGCGCCCTGGTGCTGAAGAAACGCTCCACACGGTCGCCATCCATGAACCAATAAACGTATTGACTGAACACGGGCCAGCCGGTGCAGATGGTGTCCAGCAGGCACAGGCGCTCCACGCGCTCGCCGTGATCGAGCGCCAGCTTCACCGCGATGATCCCGCCCCAGTCGTGGGCCACGATCGGGCAGCGCTCGATGCCGAGCGCGTCCATGAAGTCAACGATGTCCTGGGCCAATGTGGCCCGGTCGTAGCCGCCCGGCGGCGCTTCGGTGTCGCCATGGCCCCGAGTGTCCGGCGCCAGCACGCGCCAGTCGCCAGCCAGTTCCCCGGCGACCCCGACCCACTCCCGGGACGTTTCCGGCCAACCGTGAATGGCGATCACCGGCGACCCCTCACCCTTCTCCAAGTAATGCATCCGCAGGGCCGACGTATCGATGAATTTGCTTTTCATTGTCGCATTTGTACATCAAGTTGAAGTAAGACAGCAACGCATAGAGTAATGAAATTGACTTAAGCTAACAATAAGCGCAGACTTCGAGAAGGTGACAAGGCGAATGGGCGACCTTCGGCTGGAGGTCCGCAACCACGGGATACAGGCGATGAGCTCAGCACTCAAGAAACAATACTCCAACCTCGGCTTTGACCCGGACTCCCTGCGGGAGAAGTATCGCATCGAGCGCGACAAGCGCAAGCGCGACGACGGGGACGACCAGTTCCTGCGCACCATGGATGAATATGCGCACTATGCGGAAGAGGACCCGTTCGTCGAAGCGCCCGTGGAACGGGATGCGCTGCAGCGGGAAGTGGCCGTGGTGATCATCGGCGGCAGCTTCAGCGGCATGATGGCGGCGGCGCGGCTGCAGGCACGGGGCGTCGAAGACATCCTGATGATCGAATCCGGCGCCGACTTCGGCGGCACCTGGTACTGGAACCGCTACCCCGGCAGCCAGTGCGACATCGAATCCTACTGCTACCTGCCGCTGCTGGAGGAACTCGGCTACATGCCGAAGGAGAAGTATTCCTACGCACCGGAGATCTACGAGCACTGCCAACGCATCGGTGAACACTATGGCCTGTACGGCCTCGCGCTCTTCCAAACACGGGTCACGGAACTGCGGTGGAGTGACGAGGCCACCCGCTGGACGGTATCCACGCACCGCGGGGACGACATCCGCGCACGCTTCGTCATTCAGGCGGCGGGCACGGCCAACGTGCCGAAGCTGCCGGGCATCGAAGGCATCCACGATTACCGGGGCCACTCCTTTCACACCAGCCGCTGGGACTACGACTACACCGGCGGCGACCAGAACGGCGGCCTGACGAAGCTCGCGGACAAGCGGGTCGCGGTCATCGGCACCGGCTGCACCGCCATCCAGGCGGTTCCCTATCTGGGCGAATACGCCAAGGAACTCCATGTCTTCCAGCGCACACCGTCTTCGGTGGACCTGCGCCGCAACCGGCCGACCGACGAAGCCTGGTACCGCTCCCTGAAGCCGGGATGGCAGCGCGCGCGGCGCGAGAACTTCGCCGACATCATGGTGGGGCGGCCGTTCGAGGAAGACTTGGTGGCGGACTCGTGGACGGAAATCTTCCGCCGGGTGCAGACGACGCTGCCTCGCGAGGTGGCGGTGGAAGGCGACCCGGAGGAACTCGCGCTGGCCGCGGAGATCGAGGACTTCCGCAAGATGAACGAGATCCGCGCGCGCGTCGACGGCACCGTGAACGATCCCGCGACCGCAGAGTCACTGAAGCCTTGGTACCGCCAGTTCTGCAAGCGCCCCACCTTCAACGACGAATACCTCGCGACCTTCAACCGGCCCAATGTGCATCTCGTCGACGTGAGCGAGCGCAAGGGCGTGGACCGGATCACGGAGCGGGGCGTGGTCGCCAACGGCATCGAGTACGAAGTGGACTGCATCGTTTACGCCACCGGCTTCGAGATTTCCTCATCGCCGCGGCGCCGCGTCAGCTTCGACATCATCGGGCGGGGCGGCAAATCGCTGTTCGATCATTGGAGGAAGGGCTTGCGCACCCTGCACGGCATGGCGAGCCACGGCTTCCCGAACTGGTTTTTCATCGGCGTCAACCAGAGCGGCCTGTCGGTCAACATGACGGCTATGTTCGACGACCAAGCGGGCCATATTGCCCACATCATCGACGAGGTGCTGGGGCGCGGTTGCCTAAGAGCCGAGGTGACGCCCGAGGCCGAGGCGGCGTGGGTGGCGGAGATCCAGAGGCTGGCCTACGCCAACCGCGACTTCCTGGAGTCCTGCACGCCCGGCTACTACAACAACGAAGGGCACCTCGACGACCCCAGCAAGGGCCTGGCGAACCAGACCTATGCGCCGGGGATCAATGCATTCAACGCGCTGCTGGCCGAGTGGCGCGAACAGGGTAAGCTGGAAGGGTTCCAAGTTGATTGACCAATCAGGGAATCAGTCTGGCAGGAAATACGGAGGAATCGACACATGCACGATTTGCTGATCAAGTCCGGCCGCGTCGTTGACGGCACGGGCGAAGCCCCGCGCCATGCGGACATCGCCATCGACGGCGGCCTCATCACCGCGGTCGAGGAGCGCATCACGGCGCGTGCCCGTCACCGCATCGACGCCGACGGCGCCATCGTCACGCCGGGCTTCGTGGACATCCACACCCATTACGACGGGCAGGCCACTTGGGACGACTGCCTGGACCCCTCCGCATCGCACGGGACGACCACGGTGGTCACCGGCAACTGCGGCGTCGGGTTCGCGCCGGTGCGGCCCGGGGAGCAGGATGAACTGATCCAGCTCATGGAGGGCGTCGAGGACATTCCCGGCACCGCGCTGCACGAGGGCATCGACTGGAACTGGGAGTCGTTTCCCGAATACCTCGACCTGCTGGACGCCAAGCGCTGGTCCATGGATGTCGGCGCCCAGATCGCCCACGGCGCGCTGCGCAGCTACGTGATGGGCGAACGCGGCATCCGCAACGAAGCCGCCACCGCCGAAGATATTGGAGCCATGGCCGCGCTGACTGCCGAAGCCTTGGATGCCGGTGCGCTGGGATTCACCACATCGCGGATTCTCGGCCACCAGTCGGTCAACGGCGACCCGGTGCCGGGCACCTTCGCCACCGAAGACGAAGTGTTCGCCATCGGCCGTGCCATGCAGCGCTCCGGCGCGGTGTTCGAGCTGGTGCCCGGCGGTTCGGTCGGACAGGGCGGCTTGGCGCTGGGGTCCACCGAAGCGCACCTGGAAAGCGAACTGGACTGGATGAACCGCCTGAGCCGGCAAACCGGCCTGCCCATCACCTTCCTGATCGTTGAGTTCGTCGAAGATCCGGATGCCTGGAAGGGCGTCATGGAGTACGTGGCCCAAGCGAACGCGGACGGCGCCCGCCTCCACCCGCAGACCGCCTCCCGCCCGGCGGGCGTGCTGCTCTCCTGGCAGTCGAACCACCTGTTCCAGCGCCGTCCAAGCTATTTGCAGGTGGCGGACCTGCCGCTTGAGCGACGATTGGAGGCTTTGCGCAAGCCCGAAGTCCGGGCAGCCATACTTAGCGAGGACAATGCGCCGCCGCTGTCGGATTCCATCAACGATGCCATGCACCTGATCATCGCGCAGAACATCGAGGGCGTCTTCCCGCTCGGCAACCCGGTCAACTACGAGCCGCGTGCGGAAGCGTCCGTGGCTACGGACGCGCGGCGCCGGGGCGCGGATGTCGAAGCGCACATGTACGACCTGATGATGGCCGAGGACGGCCACGCCATACTGATGATGCCCAGCCTGAACTTTGCCCGCGGCAACTGCGACGCAATCCATGACCTGATGGCCGATCCGCATTCCGTCATCGGCCTCGCCGACGGCGGCGCCCACTGCCAGTTGATCTGCGACGCCTCGAGCACCACCCACCTGCTCACCTACTGGGCGCGCGACCGGCAGGGGCCCCGCCTGCCGTTGGAGTACCTGGTCAAGAAGCAGTGCGCGGAAACCGCCGCGCTGTACGGCCTCTCCGACCGAGGCCTGCTCGCGCCGGGCAAGCGCGCCGACATCAACGTGATCGACTTCGACAACTTGGAGCTTGGCCTGCCCTATGCCGTCAACGACCTGCCAGCGGGCGGTCTGCGTTTCCTGCAGCCGGCAAGCGGTTATATTGCGACGCTGGTGAACGGCGAAGTGACCCGCGAGCGCGACCAAGACACCGGGGCGCGGCCGGGACGGCTGATTCGCGGCAGACGCTGATTTAACTTCGGAGGAACGGGTAATGGGATCGATCGAGGAACGGAACATGGAGCGGGTCCGCCACTGGGTGTGGACCTGGAACAATGACGTCATGCGCATGGTCGATGAGTGCTACGCCGAGGACTGCGAGGTCAGCGACATGCTGCGCAACAGGACCTTCCACGGCCGGGAGGAACTGCGGCTTATCGAGAAGCAGATGATCGCTTTGGATGCCTCCCGGAACATGACCATCACCCGCATGGTCCCCAGCGGCGACACGGTGGCCGTGGAAGTGGACGCTTCCTGGGACGGCGGCAACACGATTGACAAGGGCTGTGTCTTTCTCACCTTCAATGACGCGGGCCTAATCATCTCGGACCACAGCTACAGCAGCGACTCGGCGGGCGCCGCCGAGAACGATCCCCGGAACGACGCCGATTAGCATGCCGGAACGCTTCGATGCCGTCGTCGTCGGCGCCGGTCTCGCTGGGCTCTACATGCTGCACCGCCTGCGCGGCATGGGGCTTTCCGTCCGGGTGTATGAAGCTGGCAGCGACGTCGGCGGCACTTGGTACTGGAACCGCTATCCGGGCGCCCGCTGCGACGTGGAGAGCCTGGCCTACTCCTATTCATTCAGCGACGAACTGCAGCAGCAATGGGAGTGGACCGACCGCTATCCCCCCCAGCCCGAAATCCTGCGCTACATCAATCATGTGGCTGACCGATTCGACTTGAGGCGCGACATCCGTTTCGAGCGGCGGGTGGAGTCCGCCCGCTTCAACGAAGCCGAATGCCTGTGGGAGGTGCGCAGCGACAAGGGCGACCATGCCCGGGCCCCGTTTTGCATCATGGCCACCGGGTGCCTGTCCACTCCCTTCGAACCGGACCTGCCCGGCTTGGAGGATTTTGCGGGCGGTGTGTACAGAACCAACCTCTGGCCCCACGAGAACGTGCGGTTCGAAGGTCGGCGCGTCGGAATCTTCGGCACCGGTTCGACGGGCATTCAAGCAATTCCGGTGATTGCCCGCGAAGCCGCACACCTGACCGTCTTCCAACGAACGGCGAATTACAGCATCCCGGCGGTGAACGGACCGCTGGATCCGGCGTTCGTTCGGGCATTCAAGGCACGCTACGCGGAACATCGGGAGCACCAACGGCTCGGCCTCTCCATGGGCGCTGGCGACCTAGAGGCAGCAGCTCGCGACATGAAGCCGATGCTGCCGACGGCCGAGAAGGTGACGCAAGCGGAAGTCAACCGGGTCTGCGAGGCGTACTGGTCCCGAGGCGGCGCCCACTTCATGGGCGCCATTGGCGACGTGATGAGCAACGAGGCGTCCAACCGCCGGGTCGCCGACTTCGTCCGCACGCGGATCCGGGCCATCGTCCGCGACCCTGAAACGGCGGAAACACTCTGCCCGACGACCCACCCCATCGGCACCAAGCGCATTTGCGTGGACACGGACTACTACGCCACCTACAACCGCCCCAACGTCAGCCTGATCAACTTGAGAAAGACGCCCGTCGAATCCATCGAGCCGCAAGGGGTGCGGTTGGCGAACCGTCTCGTCGAATTGGACGACCTGGTCTTGGCCACGGGGTTTGATGCCATGACCGGTGCCCTCCTACGCATGGACATACGTGGTTCACACGGACGCAAGCTGTCGCAAGCCTGGCGGGACGGGCCGCGCACCTATTTGGGCCTCATGGTTCCCGGCTTCCCCAATCTATTCACCGTAACAGGGCCGGGCAGCCCGTCGGTGCTGAGCAACATGGTCGTATCCATCGAGCAGCACGTCGAGTTCATCGCCGGTATCCTTGAGCACATGCGGGAACGGGGCTACCAGTCGATTCGAGCGAATCCGCAGGCCGAGGCAGATTGGACCGCGGAGGTGGCCAAGCGGGCCAATGCCACCCTGTATTCCAAGGGAGGGTCTTGGTACTTGGGCGCCAACGTCGAGGGCAAGCCAAGAATGTTCATGCCCTATGTCGGCGGCGTGGGCGCCTACCGAAGCACATGCGAGTCCGTGGCCGCAAATGGCTATCGTGGCTTCAACTTTCGACGCGACGCGCCCGCCGCCACACATGCTGGAGCCAGCGGGTCGTGAACATGACGCTCGACGACACGGACTCCAACATCGTCGGTGTCCTGCGAACCAATCCCCGGATCACCAACAAAGACATTGCCGAGCGCCTCGACATCGCTGAATCGACGGTGGCGCAGCGAATCCGGGGCATGGCGGAGCGCAACGTCATGCGCGTGGTGGCCCAGAAGCACGTGTTCTCCGACGGCTACGCGCACGTCCTATTCCTGTTCGTGAACACGGCGGGGCGGACCGTTCAGCGCGTGGGGGCGGATATCTCCAGGATCGATGGCGTGTTCGGCGTATCCCAGGGCATCGGCAACCCCGACCTCTTCGTCGCCGCCAGGGCAGTGTCAATGGATGATGCGCAACGCATCTCGGCACAGACTGCGCACATCGAAGGCGTGGCGACCGTCGAGACCATCCCCTGCTTCCGCATCCACAAAATGGTTTCAACCCTCGGTGACTTGGCGAACCCGAGCCGGCCGCCGACGGTGAACCCGGAGTCCAGGAACGATCGCATCTTTCAGGCGTTCTATGAAGACGGCCGACAGAGCAACCGCGAGGTGTCGCGGCAGCTCGACATCTCCGAAGGCGCGATACGCCAGCGGCTGAAGGCAATGCAGCAATCCGGGGAGATGCAGTTTCAGGTGGTGTGCAACCCGCAGGCCCTCGGCCTGCACACGATATCCATCATGCGCATAGCCACCGCGGCGAAGGAAACCGGCGAGGTCCTTGAGCGCGTCGTGGCCCTCGAGTCAGCCAGGTTCGTCGCCGAAGTGGCGGGCACCGCAAACGTCTTCGCCCTGCTCATTACCCCAGACAATCAGTCGCTGGGCGACATAACGGACAATGAACTGATGTCAATGCCCGGCGTGCGCGAGGTCGATGCGCAGATCCTGGTCGCCAACATCATGCACCGGTACTACCTAAGCCACTTCGAAGCCAAGGAGCGGATTCCGGCAAGGAAGTGAGGCTGGCCCTCAGCCCGCTGCCATGCCGAGCGTCGTCCCCGCCACCTCTCGGTTGCGCAACAACTGTCCCGGGGTTGCGCCGGTGGCCTCGCCGTCCTCGAAGGTCACTTCGCCGTTGACCAGGATCCAGCGGTAGCCTTCCGCTCGCTGCACCCGCCGCCACTCGTTGGCCGGGTAGTCGTAAACCACATCGTGGCCGCCTTCCGGCGTGATGCGGAGCTTCTCAAGGTCGTACACCACGATGTCGGCTGGCGCCCCGGCACGCAGATAGCCCCGGTCCAGGAAGCCGGCCGCTTGGGCGGGCAGGTACGACAGATGGTAGTGCGCCTCCTCCAGCGACATGGTCCTCGTGTCGCGCACCAGCCACATCAGCAGGTCCGTGGGGTAGCTGCCGGCACTGAAGAACTTGGTGTGGGCGCCGCCATCGGATACGCCGGGAATGACGAACGGGTCGGATGCCAGTTCCGCGACGGCCTGCGGATTGGTCAGGCTCGGCCCGGCGGAGTCGCTCTTGAACAGCGGCTTGAGGTCGCCGGCCACCGCGATGTCCAGGATCGCGTCGATAACGTGCTTGCCTTCGGTTTCAGCAATCTCGCTGATCTTGCGCCCGACATAGCCGGCCAGGTTGCCCTCGGCGGCCTTCACCGTGATGTTCTCGATCCAGCCGCCGGTGCCCGCCGGCATGAAGTTCGGGTAGTCGTCCTTCATGGCCTGGCGGATGGCCGGATCGGCGAGCTTTTTCAGCTTCTCCGCGTGGGTGCCCTGGGTGGCGTGGTTCCAGGGCGGGCTGAAATCGTAGAGGTTCCAGTCCTCGAAGGTGTACTCGAACCAGATGCGGCCGGTGCCAGCCTGGCCGAAGATGCGCAGGCCCCGGGCGTTGCAGTCGTGGATCCAGTCCATGGCCTGACGGTGCGCGTCCGGATATTCGTCCACTACCGCGATGACGTTGTGCAAAACCGGTCGTTGGGCGCGCTCCGCTAAGGTCTCAAGGAACTTGAGGTCGCGGGCGATGGCTTCCGGGGACGCGGTGACCGGATTGCCGGCCTGGGCCTGGGTGATTTGGATGAAGCCCTCGTCGCGTTCGCAGAGCACGTCAGCCAGCGCCAGGACATCCTCATCGGCCATGCAGTCGGTGGGCATCGGGGTGCCGTCATAGTCCGCCTGCACCGAGTGCTCGCCGAGCCGCTGGACGGAGAAGCCGCAAGCGCCGGCGTCCATCGCCTCATGCAAGAGCCGCTGCATCTCGCGGCGTTCCGCAGCCGTGGCCGGGCGCGACTTTGCCGCCTCCATGCCCATGACGTAGGCCAGCAGCGGCGAGACCGGCACGTAGCTCACGCAGTTGACGCCCTTGGGGATGCGGGCCAGATTGTCAAGCCACTCCGGGAAGGTCTCCCAGTTCCAGGGCATGCCCGCCTTCATGGTGGCGAACGGAATCTGCTCGGTGCGCGTCATCATCAGGAGCGCACGGTCGCGGTCGGCCGGTTTCACGGGCGCGAAGCCGAAACCGCAGTTGCCGAGCACCACGGAGGTGACGCCGTGCCAACTCGAGACGGTGCAGTAGGGGTCCCAGTGAATCTGCGCATCGTAGTGCGTGTGCAAGTCCACGAACCCCGGCGCCACGATGAGGCCCGTGGCATCGAGTTCCCGGGCAGCCGCACCGGGTGCGATGCGCCCAATCTTCGCCACTTTGCCGGCGCGGATGCCAACATCGGCGCGCAGCCTCGGCAGGCGGGTGCCGTCAACGACGGTCCCGCCTCGGATGATTAGGTCATAGGTCATTGGATCCTCCACCGCTTTCCGCAACCAGTCTGTACTATGCGCCCTACGACAGTACATTGTCAACGCAAAACACAGTCAAAACCGTGAAAGACTGCCCGACATCCAGTGGGCGCGGAGTTTCGCGCCAGCGAAACTACAAACGCACCTAGGCCCCAAGGGCCAAGGTGCGCCTTCCCGCAGCCTGCCGCAGCGATTAACATGCGCACCTCCCGCAATGTACGCCGGGCAAACATGGACCGCCCCGACTTCGCCAAGGCCGAGCTCATTCCCGCCATCGCCCAGGATGCTGAGACTGGGGCGGTGCTGATGCTCGCCTACATGAACGCTGAAGCCTACGACGAGACCCTGCGCACCCGGCAGGTGTGCTACTTCAGCCGCAGCCGGCGCGCGCTCTGGCGCAAGGGCGAGCAGAGCGGCAACGTGCAGCGCCTCAAGCGCATCTTCTACGATTGCGACCGGGACACGATTCTCGTGCAGGTGGAGCAAGTGGGCGGCGCCGCCTGCCACGAAGGCTATCCGAGTTGCTTCTTCCGGGAAATCGACCCGAGCACCGGCGAGGCATCAATCATCGCGGAGCGGGTCTTCAATCCAGCAGAGGTCTATGGCAATGACTGACGCGCCAAGGCGGACGCTCAACCTGGGCATTCCCAAGGGCAGCCTGCAGGAGGCGACCACCGATTTGTTTCGCCAAGCCGGCTATGTCATCCGTTTCACCGGCCGCTCCTACTACCCGGAGGTGGACGACCCGGAAATCGACTGCCTGCTGGTGCGCGCCCAGGAGATGGCGCGCTACGTGGAGCAAGGCGTGCTCGACGCCGGCATCACCGGCCACGATTGGGTGGTGGAGACCGGCGCGGACGTGGCGGAGCTCGAGGACTTCCTGTTTGCCAAGGTGAGCCGCCGCCCCACCCGCTGGGTGCTCTGCGTGCCGGAGGATTCGGCCGTGCGCTCGGTGGCGGACCTCGAGGGCAAGCGCATCGCCACCGAGGCGGTCAACATGACCCGGCGCTATTTTGAAAGCCACGGCGTCAACGCCGTCGTCGAATTCTCCTGGGGCGCCACCGAAGTGAAGCCGCCCCGGCTGGCCGACGCCATCGTCGAAATCACCGAGACGGGTTCGTCGCTGCGCGCCAACAACCTGCGCATCGTTGACGAAGTGCTGCGCAGCACGCCGCGCCTCATCGCCAACAAGGCGGCGCTGGAAGATCCGTGGGTTCGCGCCAAGCTCGACAACATCGCGCTCATGCTGAAGTCCTGCCTAGCCGCGGAAGGCCGCGTCGGCCTGATGATGAACGTGCGCAAATCCGATCTGGATTCCGTCACCGCCCTGCTCCCGGCGCTGCGCAACCCCACCATCTCCCACCTGACGGACCCGGACTGGCTGGCGCTCAACACCATCATCGAGGAAGCCACCGTGCGGACGATCATCCCGGCGCTGAAGAAGGCCGGCGCCACCGGAATCGTCGAATACCCGATCAACAAAATGATCGAATGATCCGCATTGCCAAGGCGTCCCTCGCTTGAGAGACTAGGCCCATCAAGGCGGCAAGGCGGCAACATGGCGGACAGGCCCACTACCTTGGGCGAACTCAAGGCTTCAGGCTACCAGCCGGTGCCGGTGAAGACGGAGATTCGCCGCAACCTGATCCGTCGGCTGCGGAGCGCGGAAGCGAATCGGGAACCCTTGTTTCCGGGCATCAAGGGCTACGACGAATCGGTGATCCCGCAAGTCGTGAACGCCCTGCTGTCCGGCCAGGACATCATCTTTCTCGGCGAACGCGGCCAAGCCAAGTCGCGCCTCGTGCGTGGCCTCGCCAACCTGCTCGACGAGCGGATTCCAGTGCTCGACGGCGCCGAGATACCGGAAAACCCCTACCAGCCCGTCAGCCCCCAGGGCCGTGCCCTCGTGGCGGAGCATGGCGACAGCGCACCGATACGTTGGCTAGGCCGCGATGAACGCTACGGCGAAAAGCTGGCCACCCCCGACATCACCATCGCCGACCTGATCGGCGAAGTGGACCCCATCAAGGTGGCCGAAGGCCGCTACCTGGCCGATGAGCACACCCTGCACTACGGCTTGGTGCCGCGCACCAACCGCGGCATCTTCGCCATCAACGAACTGCCGGACCTGGCCGAACGCATTCAGGTTGGGCTGCTGAACCTGCTCGAGGAGCGCGACGTGCAGATTCGCGGCCATCGCGTGCGCCTGCCTCTCGACGTCTTCATCGTCGCCACCGCCAACCCCGAGGACTACACCAACCGGGGCCGCATCATCACGCCCTTGAAGGATCGTTACGGCGCCCAGATCCGCACCCACTACCCGGCCAGCATCGAGCAGGAAATCGAGATCATGGCCCAGGAGGCGCAGGCACCCGCATTGGCCGAAGAGCCGGAAAGCGCCGGGCTGCCCCTGCACGAGGCGCCGTTCATGGCCGAGATCATCGCCGAAATCACCCATGCCGCCCGCCGCTCCCCGGATGTCAACCAACGCTCCGGGGTCTCCGTGCGGGCTTCCATCGCCAACTACGAGACGCTGACCGCCAACGCCGCACGAAGGGCGCTGACCCTCGGCGAACCCGAGGTCGCGCCGCGCATCTCCGACCTCGCCTACATCCTGCCGAGCTTCCAAGGCAAGCTGGAGGTCGAGGCCATGGAGGAAGGTGACGAGGCCCGCGTAATCACCCGCATCGTGCAAATGGCCGTGAAGGCAGTGTTCGACCGCGCCTTTGGCGACAGCGACTTCGAGGCTGTGGAAGAAGCCTTCAACGAGGGCTACAGCTTCACCGCCGGGGCCGCGGTGCCGGCCACGGACTATCGCCGCATCCTGACGGACATCCCCGCGCTCGCCGCCCACCTAGAGGGCGAAAGCCCCGGCGTCCACGCCGCAATCGTCGAGTTCATTCTGGAGGGGCTGCATCTGAACAAGCGGCTGAACAAGCGCGCCGAAGCAGGCGCCGCAGTCTACTCGGCTTGAAGGGAGCCGACAGAACCGTGCGTCAATTCCCCGGCAACCTGCGCTACTCCGCCTGGGACGGCAGCCAGCAACTCGCCCTCGATGCCGCCGAGATCATGTCGGCGCTAACCGACGACGTCATCGAGCACGGGGACTTGCGCTGGGCGCTGCGCAACCTGATGAGCCGGGGTTTGCAAGGCACTTCCCTCAACGGCCTGAACGAGATGCTGAAGCGGTTGCGGGAGCAGCGCCGCGAACAGCTCAGCCGCTATGATCTCGGCAGCCTGTTCGACGACTTGCGCAAGGCCCTCGACGAGATTCTCGCCATGGAGCGGCAGCGCATCGATGAATGGCTCGCAGAGGATGAGAGCAACGGCCAGGATGAAGGCAATGGCAACTTCAGCGACAACGTGCTGAAGAGCGTCGCCGAGCGCAGCCGCCAAACCCTTGACGAACTGCCCGAAGACCTAGCGGGCCGCATCAGCCAACTCGAAAAGTACGAGTTCCTCGACCCGGATGCGCAGCGGAAATTCCTCGAGCTGCTGAACCGGCTGCGCCAAGCGGCGACCAACAGCTTCCTCAAGGGCATGGAGAAACTGGTCAACCAGCTCTCCGACGGCGACATGGACCGCATGAAGCGCATGCTGCAAGCGCTGAACGACATGCTGGTCAAGAAAATCGGCGGCGAGGACCCCGGCTTTGAGAAGTTCATGGCGGAGTTCGGCGACCTGTTCGGCGATGACCCGCCCACCTCCCTCGACGAACTGCTCGAACAGATGCGCCAACAAATGGCCGCCGCCCAATCGCTGATGAACTCGCTTTCCGCCGAACAGCGGGCGCAGTTGCAAAGCCTGCTGCAGGACCGCTTCGACGACCCCGAGCTGAACCGCGAACTCGCCCGGCTGATGAAGGGCATGGACTTCCTGCGCCCGGAGGGGCGCCAATACCGCTTTGACGGCGGCGAGGAGCTGAGCCTTGAAGCGGCCATGCAGCTCATGAACGAAATGCAGCGGCTCGACGACCTCATCGGCCAGGTGCAAAGCGCCGAGCGCGGCGGCGACCTCGGCCGCATCGACCGCGACCTGCTTGAGCAAATCGCTGGCTCCGAAGCCGCTGAAAACCTGGACGGCCTGAACGACCTCCTCAAGGCCCTCGAGGAGGCGGGCTACATCCGCGCCAAGGGCGACAACCGTTTTGAACTCACCCCGCGCGGCTCCCGCATGATTGGCCAGAAGGCCCTCGGCGAAATCTACCAACGCCTCAAGAGGCAGTCCTTGGGCAACCACGCTCTGCCCGAGGAGGGCCGCTTTGGCGAGCGCCTGGAGCAGACCCGCCCCTTTGCGTTCGGCGACGCCTTCCAACTGCACATGCCGCGCACCATCCGCAACGCCATCGACCGCAATGGCCCGGGCTCGCCCGTGCGCCTAAGCCACGAGGACTTCGAGGTGTATCGCAGCGAAATGATCACCTCCACATCCACGGCGATGCTGGTGGACCTGTCTTGGTCGATGGCGCTGCGTGGCTCCTTCCAAGCGGCCAAGAAGGTGGCCTTGGCGCTGCACAACCTGATCAGCTCCCGCTACCCCAAGGACAGCTTCCACGTGATTGGCTTCGCCGCCTACGCCAAGGCCTTGAAGGCCCATGAACTGCCGTTTCTGCAGTGGGACGACTACCTGCTCGGCACCAACATGCAGCACGCCCTGCTGCTGGCCACCCGGCTGCTCGACAAGGAGCCCGGTGGCGCCAAGCAGATCATCATGATCTCCGACGGCGAACCGACCTCCCACTTGGAGAACGGCCAAGCGCAATTCGCCTACCCACCGACGCCGGCGACCATTCGCGCCACCCTGAGGGCGGTGCGTCACTGCACCCAGAAGGGCATCGCCATCAATACCTTCATGCTCGACCGAAGCCCCTATCTCAAGGCCTTCATGGACGAAATCGCCCGCATCAACGGCGGCCGGGTGTTCTACACCACACCGGAGCAACTCGGCGAATACATCGTGGTGGACTACATGCAGCACAAGCGCACCCGGCTCGGCCGGGGCAGGCAAGCTTCATGACACTGCCGCCGGACTCGTTATAATGCCGAGCGTTTCGGGATGGGTAGGGAGCCGCTGAAATCATGTCCAAGCTGAACCTCGCCGAAGACATCATCCTGCTGCTGCTCGATGACGACACGGGCAAGATGGAGGATGTCCACGCCAACGTCACCGAGATGCTGATGGCTGGCGCCGTGTTGATGGATCTCGGCCTGAAGGGGCGCATCGACTGCGATCTCGAACGGCTGTTCGTGGTGGACGCCACTCCAACCGGCGACGCCATTCTCGATGGACCCCTAAAGCAAATCGAAACCGAAACCGAATCCCTGTCGCCCAAGACTTGGATTCAGCGCATTGCCGAGCAGGGCATGCAGATCCGCGACGCCGCCATCGAGCGCCTGGAGCAGCGCAACATCATCAAGGTGCAGGACACCCGTTTCCTGTGGGTGTTCGGCAGCCGCCGCTACCCGGTGATCGACGACCGCGAAGAGCGCGAAGCCAAGCTGCGCCTGATGGACGTGCTGCTCAGCGACAAGATTCCCGATCCCCACGACGTGGCGCTCATCTGCCTGGCGGACTCCGCCTCGGTGTTCGAGGTCATCCTAAGCGAGCGCGAGCTGCGCCACGCTGGCGAGCGCATCGAGCAGGTGCGCAAGCTCGACCTCATCGGCCAAGCGATGTCAGACCAGATCCGCAAGTTCGTCTACGACATCACCATGGCAATCGCCCACGCGCAGCAGCCCCTCTACTAGATTCAATCAAACCCGACAAAGCGGACTGCTTCGTCCACCGGCTTGCGTTTTGACACCACCGCATTGGCGGGAAAGGACGCCTCGGGAAAGCCCATGGCGACACAGATCATGATGACCTGATCGTCCGGGATCGCGGCGTGTTCCCGCACCACTGGCGATTGCATGATGCCTTGGCTGTTGATGACGCACCCCAACCCCCGCGACCAGGCAGCCGTGACCAAGGCGTTGGTCACTGCGCCGCAGTCGAACGGCGCGATGTCGCCGCCGTGAATCGACCGGTCATAGGTCACCACCACGGCCACCGGCGCATCAAACTGGCGAAAACCCCGGAGCACCCAGTCCTTGCGCTTGGCCTTGTCCTCCCAAGGAATGTCCATGGCCGCAAAGAGCTGGGCGGCGATTTCCTTCTGCCGCTCCCGATGAGCGCCCCGGTAAGCCCCGTGGCTGCGAAACTCCCGGGAATCGGGCACGCCCGCCAGATTGCGCTCGGTGTTCCCTTGGCGAATGCGGTCCAAGGGCTCCCCGGTGACCACGTGGAAGTGCCAAGGCTGGGTGTTCAGCGACGACGGCGCCCGCATGGCGATCCCGATCACTTCCCGGATCAACGCCTTGGGCACCGGAACCGGCTTGTAACCCCGGATGCTGCGTCGCCCAAGCACAACCTCGTCGTACTCCACCGATGACCTCCCATCCAAAATCAAGCGATTCTAACCTCCTGGCGAACCAGCGCCCGCTGCAAGGCCTCCGTATCAATGCCATTCAAGCTGTTGCTTGATTTCACTGACAGGGCTGCGGCGACGCCGGCCGCCTGGCCGGTCACCGCGCAGCAGGACATGTTGCGGGTGGCGGCGTGGGCGATGCGGTCGCCGCCGATGGCGCGTCCGGCAACCAGCAGGTTATCGACCTTGGCAGGCAACAGGGCGCGGTAGGGAACTTGCAGGTATCGGCCCGTGGTGGGCAGCACCAGCACGCCGTAGCCATCGATGAACTCGGGGTAGATGCCGATCGAGTCGGCGAACCGCGCCTGGTTGCGGACATCGGCTTCGGTCAGGTTGTAGGCGGCGTCGATCTTGCGGGTGTCGCGCACGCCCAAGGTCATGCCGAAGTTGCGCAGCCGCGCCGCTTCGCAGCCCGGCGCAAAGCGGCGCAGCGCTTCGATGGCCAGCATGGCCTGCCGGCGGCCCTCCATTTCGAAGCGGGTGAGGCTGTCCGGATCGGTGCCGTCGCAACCCGGCATGTGCACCAGGTTCATGTAGGTCAGCTCGCCGCTGTCGTGAACCGCGCCCCAAGTGCCGCCGATGGTGTTCAAGTCCGCAGCGATCAGCCCCGCCTGCTTGGCCTTCTCGAACGGCGTCTTGAGGAAGGGCGAGAACAGGTCGTCCTCTTTGCCGGTGGTCTCGGCAGTCCACTCGCCGCTTGACCAATCGCTGTAGGTCGATGGATTGGCGCCCACCTCCGCCATGAACGCGGCTTTGTCCACCCCGGCCAAGTGGAAAATCACGCTAACGGCCTGCATGGCCTCAAGCGGTGTCTTGCGGGTCGGCGCGCCCGCCCGGTGCGCAACGTCCGCATCGCCCGTGGCGTCGATCACGCGCCGCGCCCGGATGGCCTCCCGCCCGGCCTTGGATTCGGTGATGACGCCCGCAATGGCACCGCCTTCCAGGATGGGAGCCACGAACTGCCGATGCAGCATGGGGTGAACGCCCGCTTCCTGCACCAAGGCATCCGCCACCAACTTGAAGCCCTCGCTGTCCAACTCGTAGCTCAAGGACTGGCTTTCGGGCACCGCCGCGCCCATGGCCTTGGCCCGCTGCTCGAACTCCCAGCCGATGCCGCCCGCCTCCACCGTGGCCTCATGCCGATACCAGGCAAAGCCCTCGACGCCGACCGCGGTGATGTTGCCGCCGAAGCAGCCAAAGCGCTCCAGCAGCGTCACCTCGACCCCGCATCGCGCCGCCGCCAGCGCAGCCGCCAAACCACTAGGACCGGAGCCGACCACCAGCACGTCGGTGTCATGGACCACCGGGGTGCGGCGGACGGGTTCGGTGACGACGTCGTTCATGGAGATTCCCAGCCCGGACAGGGCGCAATGGCCGTTGCTGGAATCATACGTTGGCAGGACGCCCAACGCAGAATCAGATGCTGCCGAGACCGGGAATGACCCCTATAATCTGCTCACCCCAAACGTCGCACAAGCGCCCGTAGCTCAGCTGGATAGAGCGTTGGCCTCCGGAGCCAAAGGTCATAGGTTCGAATCCTATCGGGCGCGCCAGCGCGGCCGTGCGGCCTTGCGGCCGCATTGCAGTTTCGCTGGCGCGAAACTGCGGGGCAAGGAGAGACGACCCCGCCAAGGCTCAGTCGCGACGGCTGCAGTTGGGCATTCAGGCAAGATAGTGGCATATTGCGCTCTTTTGTGGGATTGAGCAGCACCGTGGAGCAAACCAACCAAGGCGATTCCGCCGAAATTCGCTACGAGCCGGACGAGAAGCCGCCGCACCTGGTTTCCGCAACCTTGGGGCTGCAGGCCGCGCTGCTGGTGCTGGCGGGCATTGTCCTGACGCCCGCCATCGTGATTCGCGCCGCCGGCACCGGCGAGAGCTACCTGATTTGGGCGGTGTTTGCAGCGTTGCTGGTCAGTGGCTTCACCACTATTCTGCAGGCCAACCGGCTGGGGCGCATCGGCGCGGGCCATGTGCTCATCATGGGCACCTCCGGGGCATTCATAGCCGTTTGCGTCACCGCCTTGGTGGAAGGCGGCCCCGGACTGCTTGCCACGCTGGTGATCGCCTCCTCCCTGTTCCAGTTCGCCTTGTCGGCGCGCCTGTCCCTGTTGCGGCGGATCATCACGCCGGTGGTGGCCGGCACGGTGATCGCACTGATCGCCGTGACGGTGATGCCGATCATGTTCGACATGCTCAAGGAAGCGCCGCCGGGCGCTTCGACGGCGAGCGCCCCGGCCAGCGCTGGCGCCACTTTGTTGGTGGTTGCGGTGCTGACCCTGTGCGCCAAGGGCAGCTTGCGGCTTTGGGCGCCGATCATCGGGCTCGGCGCGGGCTGCCTGGTGGCCGCCCTGTTCGGCATCTACGATTTCAGTCGGGTGGCGCAGGCGCCCTGGTTTGGCCTGCCGGATACGGTTTGGGTGGGCCTGGACCTCTCCTACAAGCCGGCGTTTTGGGCACTGCTGCCGGCGTTCATCTTCGTGACGCTGATCGGCGCAATCGAAACCGTCGGCGACTCCATCGCCATCCAGCGCGTGTCCTGGCGCAAGCCCCGGGCCGTCGACTTTCGCCGCGTCCAAGGCGCCGTGGCTGCCGATGGCCTAGGCAACCTGCTGTCCGGGCTGGCCACGACGGTGCCCAACACGACCTACTCGTCAAGCGTCCCGCTGTCGCAACTCACCGGCGTCGCCGCCCGCAACGTCGGCGTCTGCATCGGCATCATCCTGATGGCGCTGGCCTTCATGCCCAAGCTGACCGCCATTTTGCTGGCCATTCCCGGGCCAGTCGTGGCTGCCTACGTCACCCTGCTCATGGGCCTGCTCTTCATGCAGGGCATGCAGATCATCATGCAGGATCAATTCGACTACCGGAAAGCGGTGATCGCCGGACTGTCGTTCTGGATCGGCACCGGCTTTCAAAACCAAGTCATCTTTGCCGATCTGCTGGGCGAAACGCTCGGCGAACTGCTCAGCAACGGCATGACCACCGGCGGGCTTGCGGCCATTGCGATGACGCTCATCCTGGAGGCCGCCAGCCCGCGCCGAAAGCGGATCAAGATGACGCTCGACATTGAGGCATTGCCGGCCATCAACGTCTTTCTGCGCGACCTTGCGGAGCGCCTGCGCTGGAGCGGCTCCGCCACCGATCGCCTGTGCGCCGCCGGCGAGGAAGCGCTGCTGTCGTTGATCGGCGAACCTGTTGAAGCCGAGGACGCCGAGCCGCGGCAGTTGGTGGTCACCGCCCAAGGCCGGGGGACATCGCTCACCTTGGAGTTCATGGTCGGCGCCGAAGCCGACAATCTCGAAGACCGAATCGCCGTGTTGAAGGAACGCGGGGGTCAGTCACCGGATGAAAGCGACCTGTCCCTCAATCTCTTGAAGCACTTCGCCACCTCGGTGCGCCACCAGCAGTATCACGACACCGGCATCGTCACCATTCAAGTGGACGATGCACGGCAAAATGCGCCAGACCGCCAGCAGGCCGCGTGAAGGCCAAGGCACCCATCACCATACGCAAGGAGAACCCAAGATGCCCATCAATCCCGAATCCGTCGGCACCACCGGCGGCCCGTCATCCCGCAGTTGGACTTCCAAGGATGCCCTGCTGTACGCCGTCGGCGTCGGCGCGGGCACCAGCGAGCTGCAGTTCACCACGGAGAACACCAAGGACGTGGCGCAGCGGGTGCTGCCCACCTTCGCGGTCATCATCGGCGGCGGCGGCATTCCGATGCAAGCGGTCGGGAGCTTCAATCCCGCGCTCATGGTGCATGGCGAGCAGGGCATCGAACTGCTTGACGAGATTCCGCCGGACGGGGAAATCGAGAGCACCGGGAGAATCGCCGCCATCTGGGACAAGGGCAGCGCTGCGGTGCTTGAATTTGAGTCCGAGTCGGTCAACAAGGCCACCGGCAAGCCCTTGCTCAGGACCCGATCAGTGCTGTTCTGCCGAGGCGAAGGCGGCTGGGGCGGGGAGCGCGGGCCGTCCGAGCGAATCACCTTCCCGGACGCCGAGCCCACCCACCAAGCCACCTACGCCACCCGGGAGGACCAAGCGCTCACCTACCGCCTGTCCGGAGACCGCAATCCCTTGCACAGCGACCCGTCCTTCGCGGCGCTGGGCGGCTTTGACAAGCCGATTCTGCACGGCCTATGCACCTACGGCTTCACCGGACGGGCGCTGCTGCATGAACTGTGCGGCGGCGACCCCGCCCGATTCCGCGCCATGAACGCCCGCTTCTCAAAGCCGGTAATGCCGGGCGACGTGCTGACCGTCTCCATGTGGGCGGATGGCGGGGAAGCGCTGTTCCGCACCGCCAACCAAGCCGGCGACGTGGTGATCGACCAAGGCCGCTGCCGCTACGAAGCTTGAACGTCCGTTACTTCTGACGAACGTATTGCCCGGGCGCAGCCTCCAATGGGGGGTAGGACTTCGAACCCAGGCGCATCGGCGCTGGCTTCATTTCGGAATGGCCCTGCAGCCAAGCCACCCAATGGCTGCGCCAGTTGCCCCGGGTTTCGGTGGCCAAGGGCATCCAATCCTCCGCGGATTCCGGCAGCGAGTCGGCCATCCAGTAGCGCAGGTGGCGGTTGTCCGGGCGGGCGCTGATGGTCTGGGTGTGGTTCTGGCTGGTGAGCACGAAGGTGATCTCGCCGCCGAAAAGCTGGGTGCTGCGGTAACAGGCCATCCACGGGGTAATGTGGTCCGTGGAGCCGGCCATGACGTAAACGGGATAGCGGATGGTGGACAGGTCCACGCGCCGCCCCAACACCCGCAACTCCTTCTTCGGCAGGCTGTTGCGGTGCGAAAGGTCCAGGAAGTCGCACTGCATCTCCGCCGGCACCCGGGTGTAATCCATGGACCAGAACAGCAACGGATGGGCCAAGGGCGACTCGCCACGGAAGTAGTTGCTGCGGATGAAGCTGAAGATGCTCTCATCGAGGCGCAGCATGGCGAACATCTCCAGGATGTCCCGCTCGCGCATCATGCCTTGGCGGCGGATGGTCTGCTTTTGGGCGGCGACGGACTGGTCGGTGACGAACAGCGTAAAGTCGCTGTCGCCGGGCCGGTTGTCGAGGATGCTGACAAACAGCGACAGTGAATTGATCCAATCATCGCCCCGGGCGTTCAAGGCCCCGGCTGCCGCCGCCGCCGTAGTGCCGCCGGCGCACAGCCCGATCACATCGATCTTGCGCTGGCGGCTGACGCTGCGCACCACCTCCAAAGCGGTGATGACGCCTTCGGCATAGGTGTCCAGCGACCAGTTGGCATGCTCCCGGCCTGGATTGCGCCAACTCATGGCGAACACCTGAATGCCGGCGTCCACCAATTCCTTGAACAGGCTCCGGCCTGGCGTCAAGTCCCCCAAGTAGTAGCGGTTGACTTGGCTGAACACGTAAAGCAAGGGGCGCTTGTGGACCTTTTCGGTGGTCGGGTTGTATTGAATCAGCTCAAAGAGTTCGTTGCGGTAGATCACCGCGCCCGGCGTGGCGGCCACGTCCTTGCCCAACTCGAAAGCACCGCGGTCAGCGACGGCCGGATAGCCGTGGTTGTTGAACAGATCGTCGGTGAAGTTGCGCAACCCTTGAGTCAGGCTTTCACCCCGACTTTCTTGAACGGCTTTCAAGGTTTCAGGTGTAAAAGGCTGATTAACAGGGGAAAAGATATCCTTGGCGGCGTCAAGCACGAACCGTGCCCGTTGCTGCTCAATGCCCTCAAGGCCGGATTTCGCCAGCCAGTCATCCAGCGCTTCGGCCCAAGCGACATAGGACTGCCGCACCCGCTTGAACCAGGGGTTCTCGGACCACGCGGCATCCGCGAAGCGCTGGTCGGCAGGCAGGTCCGCATCGCGGTTGCTGAACCAGATGCCGAGCATCTCTGCCTGCAGCTTCTGCCCGGTCTCCCATAGCAGACGGGGTTGCTCCAGCGCCTCTGCCACGACCTGCCCCCAGGCTCTGGCCAACGAGCGCGGGTCCGCACCCAAGGCACTGTTCAGGGCCACGCCCTCG
Source organism: Gammaproteobacteria bacterium (assembly GCA_009843635.1). Classification (GTDB taxonomy): domain Bacteria; phylum Pseudomonadota; class Gammaproteobacteria; order Pseudomonadales; family Azotimanducaceae; genus Azophilus. The sequence goes on along the minus strand of VYDB01000033.1, from coordinate 31,172 downwards.
ACTTGATCGGCCAGCCCAGCGCCGGGCAGGGCATCGGCTGTGCTTTGGGGTGCCGCTTCACTCATCTCACTTGCCTTCAATTGCCTGCTTCTTTGGGATGCGTCCCGGCATCCCTCAGCGCCGCGCATTATAGTCGCACAGCAGCCCATTCGGGCAGTTGCCCCGCCATCGTCATTTGCTCTACCTTTCGCCTTTCGCACCCGTTAAGGCAATTCGATGCGCGGACGGCAAGTTTTCATGGACAGTCTAGTCGCCCACGGCGTGGACGCCATCTTCGGCAATCCTGGGACGACGGAGAACCCGCTGCTGGACAGTCTCGCCGACTATCCCCAGGTTCAGTACTACACGGCGCTACACGAAGGGGTCGCAGTAGGCGCCGCCAAGGGTTACACGCAGGCCTGCGGCAAGGTAGGAGTGGTCAATCTGCACGTCGCGCCGGGGCTCGGCAACGGCATCGGCATGATCTACGGGGCGTTGAAGGGCAGCACCCCAATGATCGTCACCGCCGGGCAGCAGGACACGCGGCTGCGCCTGCGTGAGCCCTTGTTGTCCCACGACTTGGTGGCGATGGCGGCGCCGGTGACCAAGTGGAGCGCAGAACCGCGCAGCGCTGACGAAATGGCGGCCACAATGCGCCGGGCTTTTCGCATCGCCGTTGAGGCGCCCGCCGGACCGGTGTTCATCGGCCTGCCGGTGGACGTGATGGAGCAGGAGACCGAAATCGGCGCTGAACTGCCGGACGGACTCCACCTGCATCCCCGAGCGGAGCCTAGCGGCTTGGAGGCGGCGGTGGCAGCGCTGTTGGCCAGTTCGTCGCCAGTCCTCATCGCCGGGGATGACGTGGCCGCAGCAGGCGCGAGCGCTGAGTTGGTGGCCTTGGCTGAACGGCTCGGCGCGCCGGTTTGGCATGAGCCGCTGCGCAGCCAGTCCGCCATCGCCAGCCACCATCCCAGCAACCAAGGACGCATTCCCTTCGAGGCAGCGACCGTCCGCAAGGCGCTAGCGGGCCATGACCTGGTGTTGCTAATCGGCGCCAACCTGATCGAGGAACTCTGGTTCGACCCCGGCCCCTTGCTGCCGGAAGGCGCCACCGTTGTTCACCTGTGCGAATCGCCCAACCGGCTGGCCTTCAACCATCGGGCCGACATCGGCTTGGTCGGCGATTTGCGTGACGCCATGCAACGCATCACCGCGCAATTCGCCGAGCTTGGGGGGGATGCGGCAAGGGCCCTCGCGGGGGCGCGCAACGAAGCCCTCCTAAGCGCCCAGCAAGCCCAGCAGGAAGCCGCCGCCAAGGCCATGTCGAAGATCTGGGACGTACGGCCGATGACGCCTAGGCGCGCGCTGCATGAGATCAGCAATGCCCTGCCCGAGGAGGCGATCGTCGTCGATGAGACCATCACCGGCTTCCTGGAAGTGGCCGCCCTGTTCAACTTTCGCGGCCCGGGCGACTTCTTCTCCGGCCGGGGCGGCGGCATCGGCCAAGGCATCGCCGCCGCGTTGGGCGTTCAGGTGGCGCAGCGCGACCGGCCGGTGGTGGCCCTGTCCGGAGATGGCTCCGCGATGTACAGCATTCAGGCCCTCTGGACTGCTGCCCATTGCGGCCTGCCGGTGATCTTCGTCATCCTGTCAAATCGGGAGTACCGGGTGCTCAAGCTCAACCTTGACGCCTACCGGCACCGCTTCAGCGCCGAATCGAACCGGCCCTACCCGCACATGGATCTGGTCAACCCGACGCTCGGCTTCGTGGACATGGCGAGGGGCATGGGGGTGGAGGGCGAGCAAGTCAGCGAACCGGAAGCCTTGACGGCGGCGCTGCGCCGCGCCTTGGAGGCTGGCAAGCCCTATCTAATCGACGTCATCGTTTCCGGAACGCAATAACTCTCATTGCCGCCGCCGAAAGCCGAGCAGGGAGGCCTTGGCCGTCAGCGGATGGCCGACATAGGCAAACCGGGACCCATCGCTCGATGCCAGGGCCAGCACCGCCTCCCGGTCGCCCGCTAGGTTGACAACTTCATCACAGGACAGCCCTGCTTCGACAAACCAAGCCAGCAGCCGCTGGCCCAAGGTGAACAGGTGCATGGGCCGCAGGGTGGCGCCGACCACGGCGAACGGGCCGCAGGTGGCCACGAACGCGCGCAGATAGCGGGGGCGCTTCAAATCCCGTTCGCTGATGTCCAGAAGCCCAGCTTCGACAATGCCCGGCCCGGCCTGCAGGGCGGAGTCGTACATGCCCCGATGGTAATCGCGATGGCCGACTACCCCGAGGCCCTGGCGGCGCACGCCCAGAATCCGCGTGTAACCGTGCGGCTGCACCGGGCTGAGGGTGCGGCCCTCCAACTGCAGCAAGCCCACGGGATCCAGCGAACTGACCTCCGCCACGAATCCGCTGCCGACGACCGCCTGCACCTCCGCCAACGCCCCGGCCGCGGTGATGCCGTCCGGTTTCCCGCCAAGCAGCACCGGCTCCATGACCGCCAGATCCACCAGCAGCGCGATCACCGAGGCATCGGCGCCCGCAATCGAAAGGACGGATACGCCCTCAGTTGCGACCCCCTTGAAGGCACCCACCACCGCCTCCAAGGCCAAGGCGCCGTCGTCGATCTGCGGAGCCAGCCCTTGGGCCAACCCGGACGGGGCCCGCTCCGCGGGCAGGGTCGGGTCGGCCTCCGGGTCGGAGCATGCTGAGATGACGCCCAAGCCCACACCGAGGGCCAACCCCAGGATCCGGCGAGTTGCGTTCAGCGGGCGCGTCATTCAGCACTGAGGTCGTTGACGGGCGGCGTGGTGGCCTTGCGTCCCGCTGCCAGAACCGAACCGGCCTCCAGCATGACCAGCAAGCTCGTGCCGAGCACCAGAACGTCCAGCGCCACCAACAGGTAGTTGCCATCAAGGAAGAACTGCCGCAGGGTGACCAGCCCGGCCAGGAAGGACATGACCAACACGAACAGCATGGGTGCCAAGGTGTAGCGAGCCGGACGCCCCAGCTTGACCAGCATGACGCTGATCACCAACAGGGTGAGTCCGGCCAGCAACTGATTGGTGGCGCCGAACAGCGGCCAGATGACCAGCCCTCCGGCCCCACTGGCGCCGCCGGCGCCGAAAGCCAGCAGCAAGCAGGCCCCCACCGCCAGAACCGTGGCCATGACATGGCCATTGAGCACCGGCAGGCGGTAGATCGTGGCCCACTCCTGGATGATGTAGCGCTGCAGGCGCACCCCGGAATCCATGGTCGTGCCCGCGAACAGCACCACCATCGTGGCCAGCAGGGTTTGCGCCAAGCCTTCGGAGAAGCCCCAACCGGCACTGATCAGGTTGGCCCCGCCCTGAATGAAGGAGTCCGCCCCGGCGGTGCCGAACTTGTCGTAGATGGCGTGCCACTGCTCAGTGGTCGCAGCGAGCGTCACGCCGCTCACCGCGACGATGGTGATCAGCGCCAGCGAGCCCTCCCCCACCGCGCCCAGATAGCCGACGAAGCGGGCGTCGGTTTCCTTGTTCAACTGCTTGGAACTGGTGCCGGAGGCGACGATGCCGTGAAATCCCGACACCGCGCCGCAAGCGATGGTGACGAACAGCAGTGGAATGATGGACGGCGCGGCCTCATCGACTCGGTTGTTGAAGGCTGGCGCCGAAATCTCCGGCATGACCAGAATCACGGCCCCGTAAAGCAGCGCCAAGCCGACGAATAGCTGCAGGCCGTTGATGAAGTCACGGGGCTGCAGCAGCACCCAGACCGGCAGCATGGAGGCCACCGCCGCATAGAGAAAGAGAATGAGGATCCAATTGGCTTCGGCGCCAAGCCCCAGCATCGGCGGCAAGCTGAGCGGCAGCTCGCTGCCCGCATAGATGAACGCGTAGAGCGCCGCCACCCCCAGCACGCCCAAGGCGATGAGATTGAAGCGCCGATGCACCATCTGGCCGATGACCAAGGCCACCGCAATGGCCGCCCAAGCCGGCAACACCGCCTCCGGCGTACTCACCAAGGCCCTGGCGATGACCACGCCGAACACCGAGTTGACCATGAGCAGCAAGAGGAAGACGACCACCATGTAGAGCTTGCGGGTGCGGGCGCCGACGACGGTTTCGGACAGCGCCCCTATGGAGCGGCCCTGGTGCCGGTTGCTGGCCCAAAGTGCCCCGAAGTCATGGACCCCGGCGAAGAAGATGGTGCCTAGAACCACCCAGAGCACCGCCGGCGCCCACCCCCAATACACGGCGATGGCGGGGCCAACGATGGGCGCCGCACCCGCCACGGACGTGAAATGGTGCCCCCAGAGCACCACCTTGTTGGTGGGCACGAAGTCCACCCCGTCATTGAATTCATGGGCCGGGGTGACGAAAGCGGCATCGAGCCGGTAGATCTTCTCCGCAATGAAGCGCGAATAGACGAACCAGCCGAACGCCATGCCCGCGATGCCGAGCAGCACGATGGCCACTGAATCCACTGGCCAGCCTCCCGTTTATTGTTGGAGCTTCTCACTGCCAATATGGCGCAGACCGCACACTCGTTCAACACTCGGCGACGCCAAGAAACAACTTAGGTTGCACAGGAGTTTCGCGCCAGCGAAACTCCAACGCGAACCAAAGGTTCGCGCCGCTATACTCTCCCGATGCAGCGCACCAACCTGACCCTTTACTTCCTGGCCCAAGTGATCTTCGTCTCCGGGTCCGTGCTCATCGTGACCCTGGGCGGCATCGTTGGCAGCGACATGGCGCCGCACCCGTCGCTGGCCACCCTGCCGTTGTCCTTGATGGTGGTCGGCACAGCTCTGGCCACGGTGCCGGCAGCGCTGCTGATGCAGCGCATCGGACGCCGTTCCGGCTTCGCCAGTGGCGCCGTGCTCGCTGTATGCGGCGCGCTGTTGGCTGTCTTGGGCTTGGAAATCAATAGCTTCGCGCTGTTCACGGCGGCGGTCGGGCTGATCGGCGCCACCCTTGCGTTCAGCGCCCAGTTCCGCTTCGCCGCCGCCGAAAGCGTGGTGCCGGAAAAGGCCGGTTGGGCCATATCGATCATTCTGCTCGGCTCCATCGGCGGTGCCATCATCGGGCCGGAGTTGGCGACCCGCAGCCCGGAGTGGATTCGGGATCAGCCCTACCAAGGGGCGCTGCTGGCCATGACGGGGCTCTACGCGCTCGCCGTGGGGCTCCTGCTGCTCACCCGCAACCCCGCTCCCACGAACGATGGCGAAGGCCCTGAAGGCGGGCGCTCCCTCCTTGAAACTGCCGTACAGCCTGCCTTCATCGTGGCGGTTCTTGCCGGAGTGGTCGGACAAGGGGTGATGATCTTCATCATGACGGCGACGCCGATCAGCATGCACGTGGTGGATGGCCACAGCATCGACGACACGGCCCGGGTGATCCAGGCGCACGTGGTGGCCATGTATCTGCCCTCCCTCGCCTCTGCGCCCCTGATCCAGCGCTTCGGGGCCTACAAGCTGATGACCGCCGGGGCCGCCATCTTGAGCGCAACGGTGGCGGTCGGGCTGGCTGGCCACCAACTGATGCACTACTGGTGGGCGCTGGTGCTGCTGGGCGTCGGCTGGAATTTCCTCTTCGTCGGCGGCACCACTGCGCTGGTGGCAGCTTACCGGCCGGCGGAGAAGTTCCGCGCCCAGGCGCTCAACGACTTCAGCATCTTCGGGGTATCGGCCGTGGCCAGCTTGATGGCGGGCGCCCTGCTGCACGGTTTCGGTTGGTCCGTCGTGCTGCTCTCCACCCTGCCCGCCTTGGCGCTAATGCTGGCAGCGGTCGCCTACGTGAGCACCCGCAGCCGCCCCGCAACCGTTTGACGGATCCCTCGGCTCACGGCCAAGGCGAATTGATTGCAGATCGATCTAGCGGCGGTTGGCCCCAGCCAGCATCATGCTCTGGGGCTCAAGACCAAGCAGCACCCGTCCGGCATCGAGCATGTTGCGGCCCGCGACCGTCGTGTGCTGGCGCACCACGCGGATGTCGCGGCTGATGCGCTCCAAGGGATGACCCTCCTGGTTGGCCGTGGTGCCAGCCGCTTCCGCGATCACATCCACGGCTTCGGCGCAGTCGCGCACGGCGTCCGAGCAGGCCAATTGGAACAGCGCCCGCTCGCGGGTCGTGATGTGGCCAGCCACCTGCACCACCGCCCACATTTTGGCCACTTGCTCCATCACCAGGGCACGGCTTCGGAGCAGCCGGATCTCCGCCTCCGCTGCCGCCTGCTGGGCATGGGGACTGGTGCCCAACTTGGTGCTGGTGAAGCGCGGGATCTTGCCTTCCGCCAGCGCCACAAAGGCGTCCATGGCCGCTCTTGCCAACCCGAAGGCGACCGCCACCTTGTTGTAGGCCAAGCGAGCGCCCAAGGGAAAGCGCAGCAAGGGGCACTCGCTGGCCACGCCGCCGATGGGCGCAATAATGCGCTCCTCCGGGACGAAGGCGCCTTCAACGCGCACATCGTGGGAACCGGAGCCGCGCAGGCCGCCAACCCGCCAAGTGTCGATGATTTCGTAGCCGGGCTCCGGCACCACCGCGTAACGCGGGCCGATGCCGGGCAGGTCCACCGTGGCGCAAAAGATGACGGCGTTGTGGCAGCCGCTGACGAACGGCCACTGGCCGCTGATCCGGTAGCCACTAGGCACCGGGTCAGCACGGCCCACTGCAGCGGTGGAGCTGCAGAGGATCACTTGTGGATCCTCGATCAAGTCTCGGCAATGCTCGAAGCCCGGCGCCACTAGGCCGAAGGTCTCGATGCCGATCATCAGGTTCCAGCCCGAGGCACCGTCAAATCGGGAGATGGCTTCGATGGTCTCAATTTGCGCGACGGGCGGGGCTTCCTCGCCGAAGAAGTCCCGAGGCGCGGCGATTCGATACAAGCCTGCGGAGGCAAAGGCCACCGCCACCGCCGGGTGCAGCCGTCGCTCGCGTTCGGATTCGTCGGCGTGTTCGCGTACCAGGCCCTCCAGCGCCAAGGCGCGCTCGACGGGCGGCTCAGCGAACGCCACGGCGGTGGCGGACTTCACGCTTCGGCACTGACGACATACCGCGACCGGAGGCGCTGGCGGGCCGCGCTATCGAGGCCAATGGCCTGCTCGATGTAGTGCTCAACGCCTTCAAACTCGGCGGCGATGGCGTCGTACGCGGAGCGCAGGTACTCCGGGCGGACGCCGAACAGCGCCATGGTGGATTCCCGGTCGGCTTCAAGGTGGGTCCATAGCTGCGCCCGGATGCGCTTCTGCACATAGCCTTCGTAATCCATCGCCTCGTTGGTCAACAGGTAGTCCTCGAGCACCGTGGCTTCGGATACGCCCAACGCATGCAAGATGAGGGCGCAGGCGAAGCCGGTGCGGTCCTTGCCCGCCGAGCAGTGGACCAGGAAGGCGCCGTCCTCGAGTTCGAGAAGCCGCTCGAACATCCGGGCGTAGTCCTCGGCATGGTTGCTGGCCAAATCCCGGTTGATGCCGACCATGAAGTCGATGCGCTCCTTCAAGGTCAAGCCGCGTTCGGTGAGCCGCTCCCGCATGACCACCGCGCTGCCCGGATCGATGGGTATTTCCAGGCGGCCTGGCGCGCCCGCCAGTTCCGGGGTCGGCTCGGCAGCCTTTTCGTCACCTCTGCGCAGATCGCAGATTAGCTTGACGTCCAACTCGGCGAAGGCCCGCTTGCCGCCGTCAGTCAAGTCCGCCAGGGTGCCGCAGCGATACAACCGCCCAGTAGCGATCCGGCCACCGTCCTCCGTGGCATAGCCCCCGAAATCACGTAAGTTGACCGCGCCCTCGAAGCGCAGGATGCGCCGCTGCGCGGCGACTTCCCCAGGCACTTGCGGCGATGCGTTGCCCGAACTCACAAGCCCGGCCCCGGCCGCATCGGCGAGCCGTCGCTGAATCGCGAAAAGCGGAATCGCGTCAGGTCGTGGGCTGGCGCTTGGCCCGACACCATTTCCGCCATCACCCGCCCCGCGCCAGGCCCAATGCCAAAGCCATGCCCGCTGAAGCCGGTGGCGATGAAAAGCCCGGGATGGCTAGGCGCTTCATCCATGACTGGCACCACGTCCGGCGTCACGTCTATCATGCCCGCCCAAGCCTCTTCGATAGGACAGTCCGCCAAGGCCGGAAGCCGGGCATCGATGCGCCGGCGCATCTGCTTCAAGGCGACCTGGGAAGGCGCCGGATTGAGCACCCGGGTGCGTTCAAAGGGGCTTTCAGCGTCGTCCTGCCAACGCTGCGGGGCCATGCGGCCCAACATGCCTCCGAAGCGCAGGCGAATGTAGCGCAGGCTGGCGGCCAAGCTCGGCAGATACTTGAAGAAGTGGCGGAAGGAGTCCAGCCCAATCAGGTGCTCGTTGATGTTGGAGGACGCCAAGGTGTAGCCGCCATCCTGACGGCGGCGGAAAGCGACGTCCGGGGCCGCAGCGTTGCCCGCATAAACGTCCGGGGCCGGGGCCGTGCGGGCCACGGTGGCGCGCACGGTCAACTGCGGCAGCTTTAGCCCTAAGTGGCGCAGCAACAACGAGGTCCAGGCGCCGCCCGCGCACACCACCGCCGAAGCCCGCACCGGACCGCGTTCGGTGATGACGCCGGCCACTCGGCCAGCCTCAAGTTCGATGCCGCGCACGGCGCAGTTTTCGATGACGCGGCCGCCCCGGCGCTGCACGCCCCGGGCAAGGGCGGGCACGGCTACGAAGGGTTCGGCACGGGCGTCGCTCGGCGTGTAGAGGGCACCGACGTACTGACCGGAGGGGCCGTCGATCAACTCATCGACTTCGGCGCCGGATAGCACGCGGGTGTCCAACTGGTGCTGCTGCGCCACGTCCAGCCATTCGGCATGGCCCGCCAGTTGCTTCTCGGTTTGCGCCAGATAAGCGACGCCGTGGCGGACGAAGCCGAGATCTTCGCCAAGCTCGCCCGCCAGCCCCTCCCAGATGTTCTGGCTGTCGATGACGATGGGCAGTTCATCCGGGTCCCGGCACTGCTTGCGGATCCAACCCCAGTTGCGGCTCGATTGCTCGCCCGCCACCCGACCTTTCTCGCAGACCAGGACGCGCACGCCCTGCTTGACGAGAAACCAAGCGGTGGAGATGCCGATGACGCCGCCGCCGATGACGACGACATCGACCGCCTCGGGTAGCTCATCCTGAAATGAAATGGGGGTCTGGTCGCTAAAGATCATCTAGGAATCCGCCTCCGGGGCCGCATTGCAATCGCCCGCCGTTAGGTTTACAACCCGCCGCCCATGGAGTTCGACTACATCATCGTCGGCGCCGGAACCGCGGGCTGCGTGCTCGCCAACCGCCTCTCGGCGGACAGGGACGCCAGCGTAATGCTCATTGAGGCGGGCGGCAAGGACGATTACTTCTGGATCGACATCCCCGTCGGCTACCTGTACACCATCGGCAATCCGCGCACCGACTGGTGCTATGAGACCGAGCCGGAGCCTGGCCTCGGCGGGCGGCGCATTGGCTACGCCCGCGGCAAGGTGCTCGGCGGCTGCTCCTCCATCAACGCCATGATTTACATGCGCGGCCAGCGCAGCGACTACGACCATTGGGCGCAGCTTGGCAATCGCGGCTGGTCCTGGGACGAGGTGCTGCCGGTGTTCAAGCGCTCCGAGGACTACCAGCACGGCGCCGACGAGTTTCACGGGGCGGGCGGCGAACTGCGCGTCGAGGAGCGGCGGGTGAGCTGGGAAATTCTCGATGCCTGGCGGGCCGCCGCCGCCGAGTGCGGCATCCCCCCGATCGACGAATTCAACCGGGGCGACAACTTCGGCGCCGCCTACTTTCAGGTCAATCAGCGCCGGGGCCGGCGTTTCAGTGCCACCAAGGCCTTCCTGCGGCCGGCGCAGGACCGCGCCAACCTCAAGGTGATGACCGACGCGCTGGTCGAGGGCGTGCGGCTCGACGGACGCAAGGCCTGCGGCGTGACAGTGCGCCGCAACGAGGGCCGGCTGGAGATCAACGCCCGCCGGGAGGTGGTGCTCGCCGCCGGCGCCATCGGCTCGCCGCAGATTCTTCAACTCTCCGGCATTGGCCCCGGCGAACTGCTGCGCGAGCGCGGCGTGCCGGTCGTCCACGACTTGCCGGGTGTCGGTGGGAATCTGCAGGACCACTTGCAGGTGCGCAGCATCTACAAGGTCAGCCATACCCGCACCCTCAATCGCCGGGCCCGCACGCTTGCCGGCAAGGCCGTCATGGCCCTGGAGTACGCCCTGCGACGCACCGGCCCCCTGACCATGCCCCCATCGCAACTCGGCGCCTTCGCCAAGAGCGACCCCGACCAACCGTTCGCCAACATCGAGTGGCACGTTCAGCCGCTCTCGCTGGAGAAGTTCGGCGAACCCCTGCACCCCTTTGATGCCATCACGCCATCGGTGTGCAACCTGCGCCCTTCGAGCCGAGGCCATGTCCGCATCAAGAGCGCCGACCCGGCCGCGGCGCCCGCCATCACCCTGAACTACCTGTCCACCGAAGAAGACCGCCGAGTAGCGGTGGCCGGGCTGCGCTTCACCCGGCGCATCATGGCCGCCCCCGCGCTTGCGCCCTTTGCGCCCCAAGAATGGAAGCCAGGCGCGGAACTCACCACCGACGAAGCGCTCAGCCAAGCTGCCGCCGCGCTGGGCACGACCATCTTCCACCCGGTCGGCACCTGCAAGATGGGCCGCGACCCCTTGGCGGTGGTCGATGATCGCCTGCGCGTGCAAGGCATCGAGGGCCTAAGGGTGATCGACGCCTCCATCATGCCGAGAATCACCTCCGGCAACACCAACGCGCCAACGGTGATGATTGCCGAAAAAGGGGCTGAGTTCATCCTTGAACGCACCGCTTAATCCGCCATTCCGCATGGCATCGCGGGGGATGCGCCGTTCTGGTTTTCTAGAACCGAAGCCGCTCCGGCACGGAGAAGAACCCCCTCGCCTTGCGGGCCTGGACGCAGTCTGCCTTCATCAGGCAACTGTATTCCGAAAGCACCGGGAGCATGGCGAAGGCGGCTATGAGTTGCCCTAACGCAGGAAGATGGACGGCGTACCACGCCTCGCCCAAGCGGGGGGCCATCTGGAAGAATCCGGCGAAGAAGAACAGCATGCAGGCGGTAGCGCAAACGGCCAGTACGCGCGCTGACCACTGACCAACCCCAGGCATCACGGTGATGAATGCGAGCGCCGCGCCGCAGCAGTACATGCCGATCAGCAGGTAGGGACGGGCCGGCACACCGAGGTGCAGCAGCGCCAGCAGGACCAAACCGGCGCTGATTGCTGCATTGAGGCACTTCATTGCTTCATCGTCCCATCCGCTTCCACTTCAGTTGGTGCTTGGTTGGCATACCTGCCACCTGCGCATAAAACGGGCGTCTGGGTAACGGATAGTCGTAGAACTTGACGCCGAGGTCAACACTTTCGTTACTAAATTTCCCAGCCAGGCAAGCCGTCGTCAGGTTGCACGCCAAAGGAATTGAGCGCCATTGAGACCAGGTTGTACTGGCCGACGGTGAACACCACATCCATCAACTGCTGGGTGTTCAGGTGTTGGGCGAGTCCCGCCCAAGTCGCATCGCTGACATGGGCGTCCTCGTGCAACTCCTCGGTGGCCTGGAACAACAGCCGGTCGAGATCGGGCAGGCCGGGCGTCGCCGAACCGGTTTGGCAGGCGCGGATTTCCGCCTCCGTCATGCCCGCTTGGCGGGCGATGAGCACATGCTGGCCCCACTCGTAGCCCGATTGGCACAGATAGCCGATGCGCAGGATCAGCAGTTCCCGTTCCCGAATCGGCAGCGTGGACTTGCCGAGGATGTGGTTGGCGAACACCATCCAACGCCGCATGAGCTGCGGATGCTGGGCCAGGGTCCGCATGATGTTCAGGGAGCGCATGTTCTCCGCCAGGGAGGCCGTGAGTTCCTGGGCTTCGGCGCTCTGCTGCGCCGCATCAAGGGGTTCAACTCGGGGTTGGTTCAGCCGCATTCGCCGTATTCTCCATCTAGTTTTCTTAATCGCGCCGCGGCCGATAGCAAATCGGCAAGGTCGGCAGGTTGCGCAGGATGAAGCTCGGCTCCGCCTCCGGGTCTGCGCCATCGGCAAGGCGGAAGTCCTCGAAGCGGTCCAGCAGCGCCGCAAAGCCCAGATTCAGCTCCTGCCGCGCCAAGGGCGCGCCGATGCAGTGATGCACGCCGGACCCGAAAGCCAGTTGCATGCCGGCTTTCTTGCGGTCGATGCGCACTTGGTCTGGATCCTCGAACTGCCGTTCGTCGCGGTTGGCGGCGCCGAAGCGCAGCATGATGAGACTGCCCGCAGCCAGCGGCACCCCGCCAAGTTCGGTATCCCGCTTCACCAGCCGAGGCAGGCCCTGTACCGGCGCCTCCATGCGCAGGGCCTCTTCCACGAAGGTGCGGATGCGCCCCGCGTCGCCGCGTATCTCTTCCTGCAAGCTCGGGTTGCGGCACAACAGCAGCATGCCCCAACCGAAGGCGCTCGACGTGGTCTCATGGCCCGCCACTAGGAATTGGTTGAGTACGCTCAATGCCTCGCCGTGGGTCAGCAACCGGTCTTCATCCTGCAATCGGCTGTTGGCGAGTATGGTGATCATGTCCTCGGCCGGCTCCCGCCGCCGGGCCTCCACGAGGGAAACCAGCAAGTTCTGCAAGTCGAAAGCCAGTTGCGCCCGATGCAGCATCTGCTCAGGCGTCAGCGGAGACAACCGCAGTCCCCCCGCCGCCGCCGTGGCCGCTTCGTCAAAGAACGCCCGCTCCGCAGCGGGTATGCCGAGGCGGTCGGCAATGATGCGCAGCGGCACGGGAAAAGCGAACGCGGACATGAAGTCCGTGGACATGAAGTCGGCTGCCAATTCCCCGTCGGATTCCCGGGCTGCGGCCAGGCCTTCGATGTTCCGCACGACTACCTCCCGTACAGTGGGCTCGCTCTTGCGAACCTCGGAGCCGGTGAACAGCTTGGCAACCAAGGACCGATACTTGGTGTGCGCCGGCTCATCGAGGGTCAGCATGGTGGGCGGAAGGGGGATCATCTGCTCGTTCAGCTCGATCAGCTTCTGCTGCACATCCGGCGGCGCCTGCTGAAACAGGATTTTCCTGGCCCCATCGAGAAAGTCGCCGAACTCGCTGGAGTAGGTGGCGGTGTCGCGGATCGCTTCCCGAATCAGGTCGTAGCGGGTGACGATGTAGGCGCCGAAGTTGGGTTCGAAATGCACCGGCGCCTGGTCGCGCAGGGTCTTGTAGGCCGCATAGGGATCGACCAGCGTGTCATGGTCGAACAGCGACACCTCGGGCTGCGCTTCGCTCATTCTGCGCCCTGCCCCAACCACTGGTTGAGCAGGCTGTGGAAGTGCCTGAGCTTGGTTTCCTGGTAGTTGGCCAGCATGACCTCGTCGTACTGGGCGGCCTCCAGTCCCTTCTGAACCTGCGGCAGGTTGAAGGTGTCCTGCATGAACACCTTTGCCAGCAGGCCAAGTTCGGGCGCATTCGTCCAGGGTTCATCGGCGTCAAGCAGGTGCATGGGCGCGGGGTCGGGCCGCTCGCCGGCGAAGGGGCTCAGGTAGTAGCACTCCATCAGCGACAAATCGCAGCGGTTCTCATAGGGACGGAAGCGATAGACGATGCGGTTGTAGCCGCCCCAGGGATGGAAGTTGGGGAACAGCGTGTAGTAGATGCTGTCGGAGACGCAGGCGTCGGAAATCACCACGTCGTCCCCGACCATGGGCTGCAGGGCCGCTCGCGAACCCGCTGCCATCATGGCCCGGGCGGTGGTGCCCGGCGGCACTTTCGGCGCCGGGGGATCGTCGAGATTGCGCATCATCACCGACTCGAACATTTCCTGCTCGCTCGGCTCGTAGCGCAGATGGGGGCTCGGCGTGCCGTTCGGGGTGATGGCGCGGGAGAAGTTGCCCCAAGCGTCGTACTGGGAGTTCTCATCGCCGATGGCGGCGAGTATTTGCGGGTGGGTGTGGATGACGTGGAAGGCCTCCATGAAGGCCTCCTGGCAGAGCTTCCAGTTGCAGCGCATCACCTTGGCCACATGCGCCTCGATGTAGCGCTCCTCCGGGCGCCAGACGGCGAAGTGGGCTGGCAGGTCGCCCATGAAGTCCGCCAGAGGCTCGGCTTCCATGTCCATGTTGATGAACACCCAGCCGGCCCAGGTGTCGCAACGCACCGGCGTCAGCGTGAAGTCGCTGCGGTCGATTTGCGGGAAGTCCCACTCCGAGGTGATGCCGCGCAAGCTGCCGTCGAGGTGCCAGCTAAAGCCATGAAACGGGCAGATGAAGCTCGCGGCGTGGCCAGCCCGGTCGCAAAGGCGGCGGCCCCGGTGGCGGCAAACGTTATGGTGCGCCCGGATGCCGTCGGCGGTACGCACCACGATGATCGAGTAGCGGCCGATGTCATAGACCCGGTGGTCGCCCACTTCGGGAATCTCCTCCTCCCGGCAAGCCATTTGCCAAACGCGAGGCCAGAGTCGCTCCATCTCCAGGTCGTGGAACGCTTGGCTGGTGTAGCGCGTCACCGGCACGGAGACCAACGGCGAACGAAAGACGTTCTCCAAGGTCAGGGTTTCCGGCGGCGGCACCGGGTCGCGGCTGATCAACTCTTGGTAGCTGATGCCTTCGGAGCGCAGGTCTTCGGCTTCACTCATGAACTGATCCTCGCTGTTTTCGGGTAATTGTCGAGCTAGGGCAGGCCGCCTCAGCCACGATTGCGGCGGATGTTGTCGCCGTCCGGCAGCTGCGGGCCGCCCAACCAAAGCAGCATGTGCGGGTCCGCAAATCGCAACTCCCCGGACACATGCTCGCCATCATAGCGAAAGATGCCCTTCAAGCCATTGCTGTCCACCTCGACGGTGCCTTCGCCCAACGCGCAGTAAACCGCGCCGGTAATCGGATGCTTCAATTGCGCCATGCCTGCCCGTCCGCCTTGCTCTCCAAGCAGGCGATCATAACGCAGAACGCCGCCCAACCCATCATCCGAGGCTGACTAGCGGTCTCTGAGCTGCGCTGAATAGCCTTGGGCCTTAAGAGCATCGAGCACCTGGCCGCTCTGCTCCTCCCCGCGCATCTGCAGCACCAGCTCCACCACCGTGGCGCGCACCGACGAGGCCCCGAACGCCCGTTGATGGACGATCTCGATGATGTTGCTGTCCAATCGGCCCAAGGCGCTGGTCAGTTTCCCCAAGGCGCCCGGCAAGTCGGGAATCTCGATTACCAGGCGCACCAAGCGGCTGCCCCGCACCAACCCTCGCTGCAGCAAGGAGGAGAGGATCATCATGTCGATGTTGCCGCCGGAAACGACCACCGCCACCCGCTTGCCTTCGAAGTGCGCCGCGTTGGCAGTCAACGCCGCCAAGGCTGCGGCGCCGGCACCCTCGGCGACGGTCTTCTCGACCTCCAGCAGCGTGAAGACGCTTTGTTCAACGGCAACTTCCGAGACCTTGAAGAAGCCATCCACATGGGCGGCGACCAGGGGCCAACTGCGTTTGCCCGGGCTTTTGACGGCAATGCCCTCGGCGACGGTGCCAAGCTGGCCGGGACGGCTGTCGGCGAGGCCGTGAAAACGGTCGTGGGCGGCGCTGAACCGCTCCATCTGCACGCCGTAGAGGCGCACCGAGGGCGCCAGCGCCTTGATCGCGGCGCCCATGCCGCCAATCAGCCCGCCGCCGCCCACCGGCACCAGCACGGCATCGAGGCCCTCCACCTGCTCCAGCAGTTCCAGGCCAACCGTTCCCTGCCCGGCAATCACCCGCTCGTCATCGAAAGGATGCGCCAGCGTCAGGTTGCGCTCCGCCACCAGTTGCCCGGCCTCGGCCATGGCCTCATCGAGCGATTCGCCCACCAGCAGGATTTCCGGGCCGAACACCTTGGTGTGCTCCACCTTGGCGTTGGGCGTGGAGCGCGGCATCACGATCACGGCGGGGATGCCCAGGCGAGCGGCGTGATAGGCGACGGCCTGGGCGTGGTTGCCTGCCGAAACCGCAAGAACGCCCCGCTGCCGGGCATCGGCGGGGAGGCTCGACAGCCAGTTCAGGGCCCCGCGCTCCTTGAATGATGCCGTGAACTGGTGGTTTTCGAACTTGAGGTAAACCTCTGCGCCCAACATCGCCGACAAGGTCTCGGAGCGCGTGCAAGGGGTGCGCAGAACTTGTCCCGCGATGCGCTCGGCCGCCGCCTGAACGGCGGACAGCTGCACCGACTTCCCCGGCTGATCCACGACCTTTCCCATGTGCGGTTTTACGGCCATTTTAGCCCCTACGGAGGATTCCCCTGCGGAGAGGACGGCGCGGCAGTTGCTATACTGCGGCACCGCCCAGCCATCCCGTTCAGCGAGGCTCTAAGTCAAACACCTGCTCATCGTCTATCACACCCAGACCGGCAACACCGGGCGCATGGCCGAAGCTGCGCTCCGCGGCGCTCGCTCCGAGGACGTTGACGGGGTTGACGTTCGCCTGCTGCGCGCCCGGGACGCTGGGCCCGACGACCTGCTTTGGGCCCACGGGCTGCTGCTCGGCACCCCAGAGAACTTCGGCTACATGTCCGGCGGCATGAAGGACTTTCTCGACCGCACCTTCTATCCGGTGGAGGGCAAGATACTGTCCCTGCCCTACGCCGTGTTCATCAGCGCCGGCAATGATGGCACAATGGCCCTCGCCGCCATTCGCCGCATCGCCAACGGCTATCCGTTCAAGGAGGTGCAGGCGCCCATCATCGCGGCGGGCGAATTGACGGACGAGCACCTCAATGGCTGCCGTGAGTTGGGGATGGCAATGGCCTTGGGGCTTGAGATGGATTTGTTTTGAATCGCAACGCCCCAAGAGGCAATCAAGGAGGCAACCGCATGGACATCTCGATCACTTACTGCGGCGTCTGAAACTACAAGCCTAAAGCGGTCAGTTTGGCTGCTCGATTGGAGGCCGAATTCGGCGTCTCCTCCCAGCTCATCGAGGGCGGCGGCGGCGTGTTCGACGTAGTGGTGGATGGGGCACTGCTGCATTCCAAGCAACAAAGCGCCGGCCAATTTCCGGAGGAGGACAAACTGGTCGCGGCCATCAAGGGCCGCGGCGCCTGATCGGGCCCCTTGGCGCTATTCGCCGCGCAGGGCGGACGTGATCGGCAGGCGAACTGCCCGGGCGGCCGGGAACAAGCCGCCGACGAAGCCGAGCGTGAGCGCCCAGATCAAGCCCAGCAACAGCAGGTCACCGGTCACGGCAAAGTCGAAGGCGATCTGTGAAAAGGAGGCTTGGTTGAGGGTGGCCACAGTGAAGCCGTTGAAGCCAAAGTAGGCGATTGCGCCACCGAGCAGCCCCCCCAGCAAGGCCAGGCCCAAGGCCTCGATCAGCACCGAGACCATCACCGCCGCGCCGCCGAAGCCGAGCGCCCTCAAGGTGGCAATCTCCACAGTGCGGGTGGACACCGCCGTGTACATGGTGTTCAGCGCCGCAAAGAAGGCGCCAAAGGCCATGATGACGGCGACCGTGTAGCCGAAATTGGTGATCAGAGCGTTCAGCGACTCGGACTGCCGCTGGTAGAACGTCTGCTCGGTGTGCGCCTCAAGGTCCAGCCGCCGATCCCCTTCGATGCGCGACGCCAAGGTGTCGAACGCTTCCGGTTCCGTCAAGCGCACCCGGATCGACTGCACGGTGGCGCCCCGGCGGAAGGTGGACTGAGCCACCGGCAAATCCGCCCACAATTCGGATTCATAGGCGGAGCCGTTGGCCTTGAACAGGCCGACGATGGTCCAGTCGCTGTCGCGCAGTGCCACCTTGGCGCCTAGGTCTATGCCCGTGAACTCCGACGAAGCGCCCAAGCCGGCAATGGCTTCGCGCTTGCCCGGCTCGAACGAGCGGCCCTCGATGATCTCCACTTCCGGCCGAATCCGAAAGGCTGCGGGCTCGACGCCGCGGATGATCAGGTTGGCGGGCTGGCCCGTGGCGCGCTTGGGCACGTCCGCCACTGTGTACATCTCCGGGCTGTAGTCGGCCACCTCCGGCATGGTGGAGACGATGCGCACGCCCTCCGGCTCCACCTGCCCGGACATTTCACTGTCCGAACCGCCGCGCAGCACCAGCGCCCGGTCCGGCGAACCGCCCCGCTCCAAGGCCGCCGAAAATCCCCCGGCCATGGCGAGCAGGGTCAACAGGACCGCCACCACGCCGCCAATGCCGACCACGATCACCGACGAACTGCCGAGCCGGGACGGCAGATTGCGAAGGTTCATCAGCGTGACGGCGATAATCTGGGACAGCACGAGTCGCCCTCCTACTGTTTGCGCAGCGCATCAACGATGCTCAAGCGCTGGGCGGTGAAGGAAGGGACGGCGCCGACCACCAGGCCTAGCAGTGCCGACAGGCCCAAGGCACTGGCTGCCGTTGACCCGCTCACCTC
Source organism: Gammaproteobacteria bacterium (assembly GCA_009843635.1). Classification (GTDB taxonomy): domain Bacteria; phylum Pseudomonadota; class Gammaproteobacteria; order Pseudomonadales; family Azotimanducaceae; genus Azophilus. Next base: position 12,835 of record VYDB01000033.1, on the reverse strand, counting down.
AAACACCCCCATGGCCTCCTCCATTCCGGGACCGATGACGACGGCGGCGCCAATCGCCAGCGCCGTGCCCAAGAGCGCCCCCACCGCGCAAAGCAGCAGCGCTTCGCCAAGCACCAGCGCCGCCACCGCCCCATCCGAGAAGCCAATCGTCTTCAGGACGGCCAATTCCGGCACCCGCTCGCGCAGCGCCTGGGCCATGGTGTTGCCCGTTAGGAGCAGGATGGTGAAAAAGACGGCGGCCAGAATGCCGGTCATCATCAGCTCGATGTCGCCGATCTGCTGCATGAATTGCCGCGCCTGCTCGGCTTCGGTCATGGTGCGGGTGGGATTGAGGGAGTTGGTGAACAGCGCATCGATGGCATTGGCGATCTCCGCCGCCCGCTCGGTATCCGCGATGCGCACAGTGAACCAGCCCACCGTGCCTTCGCCGAAATCCCTCGCCTCGTCGAAGTAGGCGTAGTTCAACAGGAACACACCGGGCTGCTGCTGGTCTTCCGGCGCGGCGTAGGTGCCAACCAGATCGAACTCCCAGTTGCGGCTGCCGTCCTTCTTGGCCCAGATGTCGCCCTCGATCGGAATCTTGTCGCCCACCTTCCAACCGTACTTCACCGCCATCGCCAACGGCGCCACGGCGCCCGTGCGGGTATTGGCAAACGCCTCCAGGTGCTGCGGATCAATGAGGTACTCCGAGTACATCTCGAAATGGGGGATGGGCTTCACCGGATACTTGGGGAAGAAGTTGGCCCGATCCTGATAGACGCCGCCGAACCAATCGCCATGGGTGACGGCCAGCACGCCGTCCACCCCCGCGATCTGCTGCAGGGCGCTGATCGGCAGCGGGTCGATGATCGAGTACTTGGGTGAAACCATCAAACGGTCGATGCCCGGCTCGCCGAAACCGCCCCCTTCAGAGAAGGAATGGGAGACCGTGCGCAGCAGCACGAACAGCAGGAAGGCGATCATCACTGACACCAGGGTCAGCCAAGTACGCACCGGACGGCGGAACAGGTTCGCCCACATGAAGCCGAGGCGGCTCACGCTGCGTTCTCCACCAGCAGGCCCTTATCCATGCGCAGCACCTGGGCGGCATGCTCGGCGGCCTTCGGGTCATGGGTGACCATGATGATGGTCTTGCCGTACTCGCCGTTCAGCGTTTCCAGCAACTTGAGGATTTCATCGGCCGTATCCCGGTCCAAGTCGCCGGTGGGCTCGTCGCACACCAACAATCCCGGGTCGGCGACGATGGCCCGGGCGATGGCCACCCGCTGCTGCTGGCCGCCGGACAGCTCCCCCGGCTTGTGCTTGGCCCGGTCCGCAAGGCCGACGATTTGCAGCGCCGCGGCGGCGTTGGCTTGGCGCTGCTTGCTCGACAGGGCGGTCAAGAGCAGCGGCAGCTCCACGTTGCGCTGGGCGCTCAGCACCGGCAGCAGATTGTAAAACTGGAAGATGAAGCCGACATTGGCGGAGCGCCACTTGGCCAACTGCTTGGCCGACATCTCGGCCAAGGGCTGCCCACCAACGACCACCGATCCGGCACTCGGATGGTCCAGGCCGCCGATCAGGTTGAGCAGCGTGGTCTTGCCCGATCCGGAAGGCCCCATTAGGGCGAGGAAATCGCCCTCCTCGATCTCCAAGTTGATGCCCGCCAGCACCTCAACCGACTCCCGGCCCTTGATGAACGTCTTTTCAACGCCCTTGCAGCTCACCACCGTCATGCAATGCTCCTTTAAAGATTTCTTATCGCCTAATGCGGCAGTGAGACTCGGCCAGCGGAGGCCAAGCTCGCCAACAGGCTTTCGTCCGGACGGGCCACCACCCGTTCGCCGGCATCCAGGCCGGCAACCACCCGCACCTTGGCGCCTTGCCCACCGTCCACGCGGATGGGCCGCCGCCGTGCCTCATCGCCCGTCACTACCAGCACGTAGCTGCTTGCGCCTTCGCGGACCACCGCTTCCTTGGGCACCAGCACGCCAGCCTCGACCGGTGCCTCGACCGCTTCGGTCCCGGTCTCCAAAAACGCCACCCGAACGCCCATGTCCGGCAGCACCCGGCCGTCGCGCTCACTGAACCCCACCCGCACCCGCACGGTGGCCTTGCTGCGCTCGGCGGCGGGAATGATGGCAATCACGGCCGCCGCGTAGGCGTCCTCCGGGTAGGCGTTGAGCGTGATGCTGACCGGCTGGCCAGGATAGACCCGGTTGATGTAGGCCTCGTTGACGTCCACCTCCACCTCGAGGGAATCCATGTCAACGATGGTGCATATGCCGGTGCGGGTGTAGCCGCCGCCAGCTGACACCGGCGAGATCATTTCGCCCGGCTGCGCCGCCTTGGCGATGACCACGCCAGCAAAGGGCGCCCGGATCTGCATGTCCTCGACGATTTGCCGTTGCACCGCCAAGGCCCGCTCCGCCACCACCGCATCCTGGCGCATGCGGTCAAGACGCGCGGTCATTTCCTCGACGGCCAAGCGATTGCGGTCTAGGTCCGCTTGGCTCACCAGCTCCCGCTCGGCCAGTTCCAGGCTCCGGGCGAGATCAAGCTGGCCCTGCTTGAGCTGCGCCTCGATCTCCAGCAAGCTGCGCCGGGCCGATTCCAACTGGGAAGCAGCCAGTTCGAGCTGCGCGTTGGGCACGCTGTCGTCGAGACGGGCCAGCAACTGCCCCGCTTCTACGTAAACCCCCTCCTCGATGAGCACTTCCAGCACCTTGCCGGTGGTCTTGCTGGACACCGTCGCCTGCCGCCGCGCCACGACATAGCCCGTGGCATCAAGCACGCTGGCGTCCGGGTTCCCGGGCGCAATCGCCTCGGCCAACGCTGTGGGCACCGGCGACAGCGGCGCATCCTCCGGCAAGGGGAGAAACCAAAGGGCGAAAGCAACACCACCGGCCAAGGCGATCAGCACGAACCACTTGAGGGGCTTGGCAGTGGAAGGCGACGGTTCCGAACGGTCGATGCGCAGTTGGTTCAACAGCGATTTCTGATCCGGCTGCGGCTCCATCGACAACGGCCTTGAAGGGCTTAAGCGGGCTGCGAGTCTAACAGAATTGATATGATGCCCACCGCCATGCTTCGATCACCCATTTGCGCTTTGTCGGCCAGCCTGCTGGCCGCAGCGCTTGCCGCCTGTTCCCCAAACTCCTCCAACCCTACCGACCTCAAGGAAGCCCGAGCCGCCGAGATGCCCGAAATGAACCCACTGCTCACGCCGAGTCCTCTGCATCTGGAGTATCCACCATTCGACCGCATCGATCCGGCGCATTTCCTGCCCGCCTTCGAGGTCAGCATGGCGGAGCAGCTAGCCGAAATCGACAACATCACCGCGCAAGCGGAGGCACCGACCTTCGAGAACACGCTGGTGCAGCTCGAATTGGCCGGACAAACGCTCAACCGAGTGGCCAGCGTGTTTTTCGGGCTGGCCTCGGCGCACACCAACGACGCGCTCAAAGGGATAGAAGCCGAAATCGCGCCCAAGCTAGCCGAGCACCAAGACCGCATCTTCCTTAACGCCGCGCTGTTCGGGCGCATCCAAGCCGTCTACGGCGCCCGGGACAGGTTCGAACTCGGACCCGAATCGCTGCGCTTGGTCGAGGAGACCCACCGCGCTTTCGTGCGCGCCGGTGCCAAGCTGTCCGCAGCGGAAAAGGAGTCGTTGCGGGCCATTAACGCCGAGTTGGCCAAACTGCAGACCCGCTTCAGCCAGAACGTGCTGAACGAGGTGAATGACTCGTTCCTCGTTGTCCACAGCCAAGAGGAGCTCAGTGGCCTAAGCGATGCGCAAATCGAGACAGCCGCCAGCGAAGCCGAGTCCCGTGGCATGGACGGCAGGTTCGTCATTCCGCTGCTGAACACCACTCAGCAGCCTTTGCTCTCCGAACTTGAGAACCGGGAAATGCGGGAAAGGCTGCTGAAGCGCTCAATGGAACGCGGCAGCCGGGGCGGCGACTACGACAACCGCGAGATTGTCAGCCGCACCGCGGAGCTGCGGGCAAGGCGGGCGCAGCTACTGGGTTTCGTCAACCACGCCGACTATGTCCTCGACGACGAAACCGCTGGCGCCCCCGTGGCTGTGAACAAGCGGCTGGCATCGCTGACGCCGGCCGCCGTCGCCAACGCCAAGCGCGAGGCGGACGAACTGCAAACCATCGTGGACAACACGGGCGGCGGCTTCAAACTCGCCGCTTGGGATTGGGACTTCTACGCCGAAAAGCTGCGCCGGGAGCGCTACGCCTTCGACGAATCCCAGCTCAGGCCCTACCTGGAGCTGGAGAGCGTACTGTTCAACGGCGTGTTCTTTGCCGCCAGCCAAGTTTACGGCATCGCATTCAAGGAGCGTTTTGACCTGCCTGTTTACCATGAAGACGTGCGCGTCTTTGACGTCTTCGACCATGACGGCTCAACCCTTGGGCTGTTCGTCTTCGACGCTTACGCCCGCGAGTCGAAGCGCGGCGGCGCTTGGATGAGCCACTACGTCACCCAATCCCACCTGCTCGGCAAGCGGCCCGTCGTTGCCAACCACCTCAACATCCCCGAACCAACGCAGGGCGAGCCGACCCTGCTCACGTTCACCGAGGTCATCACCGCCTTCCACGAATTCGGCCACGCGCTGCACGGGCTGTTCTCGGACGTGAACTACATCGCTTTCGGCGGCACTAGGGTGCCCCGGGATTTCGTTGAGTTCCCCTCCCAACTGAATGAGATGTGGGCCACCTGGCCGGCCGTGCTGGCCAACTACGCCAAGCACCACGAAACCGGCGAACCCATGCCGAAGGACCTGCTCGACCGGGTGCTCGCCGCAGAGCGGTTCAACCAAGGCTACGCAACCACCGAGTACCTAGCGGCCTCGCTCATCGACCAGGCCCTGCACCAGCTAGCACCGGGCGAGGCTCCCGCAGCCGAGGACATCCTGACATTTGAAGCCGAGGCCCTCGCCGCTGCCGGTGCGAGCTTGGCCACCGTGCCGCCGCGCTACCGCCTGCCCTACTTCTCCCACATCATGGGCGGCTACTCGGCTGGCTACTACGCCTACATATGGAGCGAAGTGCTGGACGCCGACACCGAGCAGTGGTTCCGCGAAAACGGCGGCATGACCCGCGCTAACGGCCAGCACTTCCGTGACACCCTGCTGTCGCGGGGCGGCAGCGAAGACGCCATGACGCTGTTCCGCGCCTTCGCCGGCCGCGAGCCGAGCATTGAGCCGCTGCTTGAGCGCCGGGGGTTGAACTGAGTAAGGCGGCCAAGGCGACGCCTAATCAACCCTAGGGTGCAGGGTGATGACCTCCAGCATGGCTTCCCCATAGCGCTTCAGTTTGGTTTCGCCGACGCCATGCAAGGCCAGCATGGCCTCCTGGGAATCGGGCCGGACACGCGCGAACTCCTTGAGCGTTGCGTCGTGGAAGATGACGTAGGGCGGCACGCCGGCTTGATCAGCCAGTTCAATGCGCCGCGCCTTGAGCGCCTGCCATAGGGGCTCGTCGGCGGCGCTGACCGCGTAGGCCTCCGGACGCGGGCTGGAGTTCCGCTTGGGCTTGTCGATGCGGGCCTCCTCGCGCAGCTCAAGGCGCTCTTCGCCACGCAGCAAAGGCCGGGCCGCAGAGGTCAGCATCAGGGCGCCAAAGCGCTCGGCCTCCACGCGGGCGAAGCCGCGCACCACCACCTGCCGGGCCACGGAACGCCATTGCCGGTCGGAGAAGTCCGCGCCGATGCCGTAGGTGGACAGGCGTTCGTGCCGATGCTGGCGCACCTTGGCGGTGTCCTTGCCGCGCAGCACGTCGATCACGTGGGCGGCGCCAAAGCGCTCGCCGGTGCGATGCACGCAGGACAGGAACTTCTGCGCCGCCACCGTGCCGTCCCAGGTCTTGGGCGGATTGAGGCAGATGTCGCAGTTGCCGCACGGCCCGGCGTAGTCCTCACCGAAGTAGGACAGCAGCGCCGCCCGCCTGCAGGTGGTGACCTCGCACCAGCCAAGCAGCGCATCGAGCCGGGTCCGCTCAATGCGCTTGTGCTGCTCGTCCGCCTCGGATTGGTCGGCCATCTGCCGCAGCCGCACCACGTCTTGCAGGCCGTAGCTCATCCAGGCCTCGGCGGGGAGCCCATCGCGGCCCGCGCGCCCGGTCTCCTGGTAGTAGGCCTCCACGCTCTTCGGCAAATCGGTGTGGGCCACGAAGCGCACGTCCGGCTTGTCGATGCCCATGCCGAAGGCGACGGTCGCGACAATGACCACCCCTTCGTCGCGCTGAAAGCGGTTTTGGTGCCGCTGGCGCAAATCGCTGGACAGGCCCGCGTGATAGGGCAGCGCATCGAAGCCCGCTTCCACCAACTGCTGCGCCGTCTCCTCCACCTTGCGCCGCGAAAGGCAATAGACGATGCCCGCCTCGTCCCGATGGCCGTCGAGAAACGCCTGCAAGTTTGCGCCCGGGCTGCCTTTCACTTGCACCCGGTAGCAAATGTTGGGCCGGTCGAAGCCGCTGATGAAACGCCGGGGCTCCTTGAGCGCCAAGCGGGACGTGATCTCTCCCCTAGTGCGCACGTCGGCGGTGGCGGTCAACGCCATGCGCGGCACGCCGGGGAAGTGCTCCGCCAGCACATGCAGCCCCAGGTAATCCTGGCGAAAGTCGTGCCCCCATTGGGAAACGCAATGCGCCTCGTCGATGGCGATGAGCGCCACATCCAAGGCGCGCAGCAGTTCGAGGGTGCCCGCCTCCCCGCTCAGCAGCCGCTCCGGCGCCAGGTACAGCAGGTCCAGTTCGCCACGCTTGAGCGCCCCCTCGATCTCCCGCTGCTCGTGGAAGGGCACGCTGGAGTTGAGGAACGCCGCCGCCACCCCAAGTTGGCGCAATGCCTGCACCTGGTCCTGCATCAGCGCGATCAACGGCGAAATGACGATGCCCACCCCGGGGCGCAGCATGGCCGGAATCTGGTAGCACAGCGACTTGCCGCCGCCGGTCGGCATCAGCACCAGCGAATCCCGGCCATCGAGAACCGACTCGATGACCTCAAGCTGCCCGGCTCGAAATTCCGGATAGCCGTAAACGCTGCGCAGCAGCGCTTGGGCGCGTTGGGTCAGGTCAGCAGCGTTCACGAACGGATTATACCGGCGCAACCACTTCAAATTGACTTGATCTGCGGCTATGCTGCGCAGTTCGACAACGAAACATGAACTAGGGGGAACCACCATGGCGGAACCGTCCTTGCAGACCTCATTCACTGAAACGCCGCTGCAGCGGGTAGATCGGCTGGCCGACGCGATTCGCGAAGGCGGCGATGAGGCGCAGAAGGTTCGCCACCTGCCGGCGGAGACCGCGAGCATCCTGACCGACGCTGGGTTCTACCGCTTCACGCTGCCCTACGAACTCGGCGGCGAGAACGCCAGCGTGCGGGAGACCATCGAGGTGCTGGAGGCCATGGCGGCCATTGACGGCTCGGTCGCGTGGAACGTCATGATCGGTTCGGAGATCAACGCCATCGCCGCCGGCGGCATGGACCCGGCCATTGCCAAGGACGTCTACCTGGGCAATCCCAAGGTGATCATGTGCGGCGGCGGCGGACCGGGCACCCAGCCCTCGTTCGCCATCAAGCAGAAGGACGGCAGCTATCGGGTTTCCGGGCAGGTCACCTTCCAGAGCGGCTGCCACAACGCCGAGTGGTGCTTCATGGCCGCACCGGTGGTCGAGGACGGCGAGCCGGTGATGGGCGAGGACGGCAATCCGATATTCAAGATGTGGTTCCTGAACCGCAGCGAATGGGAGATCGTGGACACTTGGCATATGGCGGGGCTGCGCGGCTCCGGTAGCCACGATGTCCGAGCCGACGGCGCCTTGGTGCCGGAACGGCTGGCCGGGGTTGATCTGTTCACGGTGCCGGCCCACTACCCCAATCCCGTGTTCCGCATTCCGGTGGCCCTGCGCCTGTCGTTCAACAAGGCAGCGGTGGCCATCGGCGTCGCCCGGGGCGCGCTCGACGCCTTCTGCGACCTCGCCCAAGACAAGATTCCGCTGTTGACCGCATCCACCCTCCGGGAAAAGCCCATCGCCCACTATCGCGTTGGCGAAGGCGAAGGGACGTTGCGCGCCGCGCGAGCCTTCCTGATGGAGGCGATGGACGGCGTGACCGATGAGCTCGAGGCCGGCGCGCCTGCGCCGGGGCCGGAGACCACCAAGCTGGCGCGCCTGGCCTGCACCCATGCCGCCAACGTGTCCATGCATGTCGTGGACAGCGTCCACAACGCGGCTGGCACCACGGCGCTGCGCATGGATTGCCCCCTGGAGCGCAAGTTGCGCGACGCCCACGGCTGCGCGACCCACCGCTGGGTGGCGCACCCGCTGTACGCCGAGATCGGCAAGATGTATCTGGGCCACGAGGGGCTGCCAGAGCTTTCCGGGAAGGACTTCGGGCCCCAGATCGGCAAATAGCCGCAGGCTGCAAGCCCCCCGCACAGAGAAATTCCAATCGAAAACCTGCACCTAAACCTAAGGAGAAACCCATGGCAGCCTATTTCATCGCTCAATACGTCGTGAACGACCCCGATCTGTATCGCGAATACCAAGGCGGCGCTGGCCCCACCATCCAAGCCCATGGCGCGGAGTTGGTGGCCTTCGACGCCGCCGCCGAGACCATGGAGGGAACGCCGCCCGGCCCCCAAACCGTCATTCTGAAATTCGAATCGACCGAAGCCGCCAAGGCTTGGTATGAGTCAGAGGAGTACCAAGCAGTGGTCGGCAAGCGGCTTGAAGCGACCGATGGCTTTGCCGTGCTCTCGCAGAGCATGAACCTCGGCTGACCCGGTCCACTGCCCACCAACCCCACTCAAATTCGGAGGAAACGAAATGAGCAACCGGCAGAAGTTCTACATCAATGGCGAGTGGGTGGAGCCGTCCACCAGCGCCACCTTGGAGGTCATCAACCCGGCCACCGAGGAACCGATCGACACCATCGCCCTCGGCGGATCCGCCGACGTGGACAAAGCCGTGGCCGCGGCCAAGGCGGCGTTCGAGACCTTCTCCCAGACCAGCCGCGAGGAACGCGTGGCGCTGCTGGAGCAGATCATCGCCACCTACAGCGCCCGAATGGGCGACGTGGCCCAGGTCATCAGCCAGGAAATGGGCGCGCCCCTGCCGCTGGCCAATGCGGCCCAAGCCCCTGCTGGGCTGGGCCACTTCATGACCACCTTGGAAGTGCTCAAGACCTTCGAGTTCGAGGAAGACATTGGCACCTCCCACGTGGTGCGCGAGCCGGCCGGCGTGTGCGGCTTCATCACGCCTTGGAACTGGCCCATCAACCAGATCGCCTGCAAGGTGGCGCCGGCCCTGGCGGCGGGCTGCACCATGGTGCTCAAGCCCTCCGAGGTGGCGCCCTTCAATGCCATCCTGTTCGCTGAGATCCTCGACGAGGCCGGCGTGCCGGCGGGTGTCTTCAACCTGGTCAACGGCGACGGCCCCACCGTTGGCGTGGCCCTGTCGTCGCACCCGGACGTGGACATGATGTCCTTCACCGGCTCCACCCGTGCGGGCATCGAAGTGGCCAGAAACGCAGCACCCACCGTCAAGCGCGTGGCCCAGGAACTGGGCGGCAAGTCGGCCAACATCATTCTTGATGACGCCGACTTTCAGGCGGCCATCAGCCGTGACGTGTTCGGCATGTGCATGAATTCCGGCCAGTCCTGCAACGCCCCAACCCGGATGCTGGTGCCGAACGCCCGCATGGACGAAGCCGCCGCCATCGCCAAGGCGGCCGCCGAGAACGTGAAGGTGGGCGCGCCGGACGCGGACGGCACTACCATAGGCCCAGTGGTCTCCGAAGTGCAGTTCAACAAGATCCAAGGCCTCATCGAGAAGGGCATCGAGGAAGGCGCCAAGCTGGAGACCGGCGGTCCGGGCCGGCCCGACGGCATGAACCAGGGCTACTACGTCAGGCCGACGGTGTTTTCCCACGTCACCAACGACATGACCATCGCCCGCGAGGAGATTTTCGGGCCGGTGCTGTCGTTGATCGGCTACGAGGACGATGAGGACGCCGTGCGCATCGCCAACGACACGGTCTATGGCCTGTCCGGCTACATCTCCTCGGGAGACCCGGAGCGAGCCAAGGCCATCGCCCGGCGGATTCGTTCCGGCAACGTCCACCTGAACGGCGCGCCCGTGGACAACAAGGCGCCCTTCGGCGGCTACAAGCAGTCCGGCAACGGCCGCGAGTGGGGCACCCACGGCTTCGAGGAGTTCCTGGAAGTCAAGGCCATCATGGGCTACAACGCCGCGGCAGGCTAGAGCCTGCCTTAGAGGCGCAGAAAGGGGAGTGGCGTGCCCACTCCCCTCCTCTGCCGCGCTTGAATCAGCCACTCATTGGGGGAGAAAACCATGGCCCAGGATCTAGCGCTCGACCGCATCGCGCTGCAGGACGTGATGCTCAGCTACGCCGCCGGCGTCGATGAACGGGACTTCGACCTATACCGCTCCTGCTTCGCCGACGATGTGGAGGTGCACGGTTTTGGGGATGAGACCGTGCATGGCGCCCATGCTTGGCTCGATTACGTCAAGAACGCCCTGGAACGCTTCGGCCCCACGCAACACATGCTCGGTCCGCAACTCGCCACCGTCGATGGCGACAACGCCCACTGCCGCACCGACGTGCAGGCGCTGCACTACTTGAAGGAACCGGAGGGCAGTACCTTGACCCTCTGGGCCACCTACAAGTCCGACATGCGCCGCATCGACGGGCGCTGGCGCATCGTTCGCCATGAGTTGGTCAGCCGGGGGACAAAGGTCGAGTAACGTCGTTCAGAGAGAATAGCCGCCATGGCCGAAAAGCTGGTCGGGGGCGACTCGTTCCCGCAACTGACCCTGAACCTTGGGGACGGATCCTCAGTCACCCTGCCGGACGACATCGCCACCCCCTTCGCAGTGGTGCTGTTCTACCGCGGTCATTGGTGACCCTACTGCCGCCGACTGTTAGCCGGCTACGAAGCCCTGAAGGACGCATTCACCGAACTCGGCGCTTCGCTGTTCGCCGCCACGGTGGATGACCAGGAAAAGACCGCCGAAGTGGCGGCGGACTTAAGCTTCCCTGTCGCCTACGGCGTCACTAGGGCCGAGGCTGACAACATCGGCGCTTGGTGGGAGCCTCGCCGCGACCACATCCAACCCAGCGAATTCCTGCTGACCGGCAAAGGACGGGTACTGGGCTCTGCCTACAGCAACCTGCCTATCGGGCGTATGGATCCCAAGGAAACCCTAGCCCTGCTGCGCATGATCGCCAGCCGAAACAAGTAGGTGAGCATCATGACCAAAACCGCTACCGCGCCCTACGACGTTGCCGGGCACCTTCGCACTTCTGGGGAAACGGTCGACGAATAACGCCCCATAACACCTGTGCTATGCTCCCGTTCACTATGAGCATCAGCCACAAAGGACCGAACGGAAGGAAGTGGCCAGTGCGCCCGACGGGATCCGGTCAGCGTAGGGAGACGCACCCTCGCATAGAAGCACGGGCGGCACCGGTGACAGCGGCATATATGGCCGAGTCGGACTTCGCGGCATCGGTGGAACGCGAGCACCAAGAACTGGCGCGGCATCAGAAACGCGTCAGCGAGGGAATCCAGTGCCTGCGCGAGATGGGGATCCCGACGCCGTGAGCAACCCGCCGGGCGTCCGGCGCGCGCTCGTGGATCCCAGCCTGCTTGTGCCATACAGCACACGCCTGTTCATCGGGCATCTCGCAGAGATTGGTGGCGTTGTTCTTGTTGGCAGCAGGCTCACCCGGCAAGAGGAGGCCGTTGGCCTCAACAACAGGCACTCGCGCCTAAGCCAACCCGAAGCCGAACTGCGTGTCGCGAGCGACATGGCGGAACTTGATCGCTGGCGGGTCGCTTATGGCAACGCCGATCTGTGGTGCGATTTGGAGCCCGAAGACCGTTCGCCCGCGTTGGTGGACCGCCGCGTGGACGATGTTCTCCGCAACTACTGGAGCCATTACCAGACCGACCCTGAGGACGAATACTTGGCCGAGACGACTGTCATGTGCGAGTTGGACGCCCTGTTGAGCGCCAACATGAACATGATAAGTGCCGGTGACTGGGATGCGCTCATGGGCAGCTTAGGACTGCCCCGCCCACCCGCGCTGTGCCGGCGCGGGGCGATAATCGACTGGATGCTTGAAGAAGACGGTGCAGCCGACGAACCAGATCGAATCGTGAACATCATTGTCGGGGCAATGCGACCGGCCCAAGATTTGAAGACGCCACTGCTGCGGTGGGCGGGAAACGTGGAGGTTTCGTTCCCGAAGCTCTCGCGGGATGTGGCCGAATACTTGTCACGCCTTCCTGAGAGCGCGCTTCAGGAACAGCATCGACAGCACGCGCAGCAGCCGCAGCACACGGTGACCCGGCGGTACCTGGCGGGCCGCGCCCAAACGCCCTAGGCGAATGAGCAAGACCGCTACCACCCCCTACGATGTCGCCGAGCACCTTCGCACACGCGAGGAAATGGCGGCGTACCTGGAAGCATCCATTGAGGAGTCAGCGGGCGATGCCGCGTTCGTGGCCAAGGCGTTGGGCGACATCGCTCGGGCGAAGGGCATGGCGCAGGTGGCAAGTGACGCAGGCCTGTCCCGCGAAAGCCTATACAAGGCCCTCTCTGGGGAGCGCAAGCCGACTTTCGAGACCATCCATAAGGTCATTGGCGCACTGGGCTTGAAGCTGCGCGCCGAAGCAGAGTTGAGCTAGGACGCGACCAGACCGCCCCAAGGGCGTCCCGCCCTCGCACCTTTAGCCACAGGTTCCCAATCGAGGGTGGGACGCCCTTATCTGTTAGTTTTTCCCCTGCGGGTCCCGGAGACGGGATCGCCC